>NZ_JBEXNW010000005.1:0-373098 GCF_040611295.1 Streptomyces sp. NPDC002935 | reverse complement strand
GGATCCGGGTGGACGCCCCCTCACGCGTATGTACGGGAGCCCGCCCGCACGCCGCGCGGGCGGGGCGGCCGCTCCCGGCCGAGGCCGGGCCGGCCCTCGCCGGCCAGTCCCGCGGACGACTGCCCACAGCCGATGCCCAGCCGCGGGCCGTCAGCCATCAGCCGTCAGCCGCCGACCGGCCCCCGGCAGCCCACGGCCCGTGAGCCGCTGAGGCCTGGTGCCGTGGGCCGGTGCCGGTCAGTTGTTCTGGCTCGACGGGCGGCGTAGCAGGGAATCCCGGCGGGCCGACAGGCGGGTTTCCAAGGTGATCCAGGCGGTCGACGCCGCCCAGATCACCCGGACGGCCGAACGAGGGGCGAGGAGAGCACGGAGACGGGCGGGACGGCTCGCGGAGGTCCAGAGGGCCTGCTCGATGTGGCGCGCGTCGTTCGCGAGGCCCGCCACCGGCCGGGGGTGCGGAGCGTAGAGAACCAGCTCCACGGCCGCGGCCAGCCGGTGCACCGCGGCCGAGGCCTCCGGATCGAACTTCCCGAGCCCGACGATCCGCTCGGCGGCCTTGCGCGGCGTCTGCGACTCCTCCGGCGCGATCCCGTAGTCCCACGCCGTATCGGTCACCTCCAGCCAGGCCCCCAGCGTGTACGCCGCCACATCCGCCTCGGTGCGGCCGTGGCCGCCGAGCCTGACGGCCCGTGTCCGCAGCCGCCACAGCATGGGCAGCAGCGGCAGTCCCAGGATCAGCAGCCCGGCCGGCGTCAGCCAGAGGATCTTGGACCAGGGCCAGTCGTCGTCCTGGCCGACGATCGCCGCCCCCGAGGACTCGCTCGGGCACGCCTGCAGCTTCCGCATCTGCGTCGAGCAGCTCTCGCTGGCCGACGGCACGGCGGAGGGCGCGGCGGACGCCGAGGCCGAAGGCTTCGGAACGACCGGGTTGTCGTTGCCCGGCGTGTTCGTCTGGGTGTACGCCGGAACCGTGCCCCGGCTCGGGGTCGGCTCGAAGCGGGTCCAGCCCACGCCCTCGAAGTACAGCTCGGGCCAGGCATGCGCGTCCCGCAGTCCCACCGCCATCGAACCGTTGGCCTTCGGAGTCCCGGGCGTGAAGCCCACCGCCACACGGGCCGGTATCCCCAGCGTTCGCGCCATGGAGGCCATCGCGAAGGAGAAGTGGACGCAGAAGCCCTCCTTGTCCTTCAGGAAGTTCGCGATGGCGGCGGAGCCGCTGCCGGCCTGCACCTGGGTGTCGTACCGGAAGTTGCCGCTGTTGGCGAAGTAGTCCTGGAGCTTGACCGCCTGCTCGTAGTGGTTGGCCGAGCCCTCGGTGACCTTGCGGGCCGTGTTCGCCACGATCGAGGGCAACGACTCCGGAACCTTCGTGAACTCGCGCTTCATCGCGGGTGAGGGCTCCGGGGCATTCGCCAGCTGTGCCGCCGTCGGCTGCACCATCAGGCTCGTGACCTGGTACTGCACACCGCGCGTGTTCTGTCCGTGGTCCCCGACGAGGGTGCGCCCCACGGGTTCGTACCGCCAGCTCCCGCTGATGTCCACCTTGCTGGCCGGATACGGCATCGGCAGCCAGTCCTGCGCGTACGAGTCGGCCGCCGAGATACGGGTCAGGATCGAGGCCCGCTTGACCTGTCCGGAGAGCCCGATCGGCGCCGGGAACGTCTTAGGCACGTCCTCGATGTGGCGCTGGGACGGCTTCCAGGCCGTGCCGTCGAAGTCGTCCAGCGAGACGATCCGCAGATACAGGTCCTGCGTCTCCGCGGTGTTGGTGCGGTACGTGATGACCGTGCGGTCCTCGTCGATGTTCAGGCTGTCGCGGAGCGAGACCAGCGGGTTCACCGCGGAGATCGTGCCGCCGCCCCCGGAGCCGTTGCCCACGCCCCTTCCCGTGCCGCCCAGCAGACCGCCGTCGAGGGAGGGCAGCGCGAGCGGCACCGCCAGGGCGACGCCCAGTGCGACCGCGCCGATCCGCCGCCCGGTGCGGACGGGCGCGACGGCGCCGCCCGCGGGCTCGGGGCCGGACGCGCGGGCCGCTCCGCCTGAGCCGCCGGAGCCGCCGAAGATACGGCCCCACTGCGAGAGCCGCTCCCGGCCCTCGGCCAGCAGCAGCATCAGATAGCCGGCGGCCGCGAGCAGGAACCACAGCCATGCCGCGCCGCCGCCGGAGAGGCCCGCCGCGACCGAGTACAGCGCGAGCAGCGGAAGGCCGGCGGGCGCGGCGCTGCGGTAGGTCACCGCGAGCGCGTCCACCGCGAGTCCGATCACCAGGGCGCCGCCGACGAGCATCAGCCGGATCCCGTCCGACAGCGGAGCCGGGATCGAGTATCTGCCGACGTCGTCGGTGCCCGCCTGGAGCAGCGCCGCGAAGTGCTGGAAGGCCTCGGGCCCGGGAACGATCCCGGCGACGGCCTGCTGCCGGGCGAAGACCAGCGTCAGCAGCATCAGCGTCACCAGCGCCTGCGTCGCCACGGTCAGCGGCCGGGCCAGCGGAACCCGCCGGGTCAGCGCGCCCACACCGGTCTGCACGGCCACCAGGAACACCGCCTGGAAGATCCAGGTCGCCGGGTCCACCAGCGGCAGCAGCGCGCAGGTCGCCATCAGCGTGGCCGCGGCCGCGCACAGTGCCAGTCGGGCTCGCCCGCTCATACCCCACCCCCCGCGGTAGTCCCTGTCGACGCCACGTGCGTGCGCTGACGGTCCGCCTCGCGCCACAGGTCGGCCAGCGCCGTCCCCCGCGGCACCGTCACGGCGGTCCAGCCCGCCTCGCGCAGCATGCGCAGCCGGTCCTCGCTCCTGTCCAACGGGCCGGGCACCGCGGTCGGTTCCCGCACCCAGGACTCACTGTCCAGCAGAAACGCGACGGCCCCGCCGCTGCGCTGGCGCATCTTGCCGAGCACCGTCGCCTGCTCCTCGTCGAGATCGCCGAGGAAGGCGATCAGCAGTCCCTCGTTGCCACCGCGCAGCACGTCGTACGCCCGGGACAGGCCCGTGCCCTCCGAGTGGTCGATGACGGCGAGCGTGTCCATCATCATCCCGGCGGCGTCCGCCGACTCCTGGCTGGCGCCCGCGAACCCGTCGGCGCCCTCACCGGGCACCGAGCTCCCGGTGTCCGTCAGCAGGCGCACCGAGAAGCCCCGCTCGAGCATGTGCACCAGCGTCGACGCCGTACCCGAGACGGCCCATTCGAAGGCCGAGTCGGGGCCCGCGCCCTGGAAGGCGGTGCCCCGGGTGTCGAGCAGCACGGTGCAGCGGGAGCGCTGGGGCTGCTCCTCGCGGCGGACCATCAACTCGCCGTAGCGGGCTGTCAGCCGCCAGTGCACGCGGCGCAGGTCGTCGCCGTAGCGGTACCCGCGCGGAATGATGTCGTCCTCGCCCGCCAGGGCCAGCGAGCGCTGCCGCCCGTCGCCGTACCCCTTCGCCTCGCCGGTCAGCCGCACCGGAGGCAGCGCCTCCACGCGCGGGATGACCGTCAGGGTGTCGTAGGTGGAGAAGGAGCGAGTCAGCTCGCACATGCCGAACGGGTCGGTCAGCCGCAGCTGGAGCGGGCCCAGCGGGTAGCGGCCGCGCAGGTCCGAGCGGACCCGGTAGGACACCTCGCGGCGGCCGCCCGCCTCCACCCGGTCCAGCACGAAACGGGGGCGCGGGCCGAGCACGTACGGCACCCGGTCCTGGAGCATCAGCAGGCCGGTGGGCAGCCGCGAGATGTTGTCCATGCGCAGATGGACGCGGGCCTCGGAGCCGGCGGGCACGCGCCCGGGGGAGAGCCGGCGGCTGCCCGCGACCCGGTAGCGGGTGCGGTACAGCACGGTCGCGCAGACCAGCGGCAGGACCGCGAGGAGCAGGCCGACCCGGAGCAGTTCGCTCTGCCCCAGGACGTACGCGCAGATCGCGGCGGCCACTCCGGCGGCCAGGAAGGACCGCCCGCGCGTGGTGAGCCCGGCGAGCGCGGTGCGCAGCCCGCCCTTGTCCTCCTCGGCGGTGTGGCCCGTGCCCGCTTGCGTCATCACAGCCTCCGGGGCGGCTGCTGACCGTACGTGGGCGCGCCCCGGCCCATCGGGAAGCCGGACTGCTGCTGGGGAGCGGCGGGCACCGGGGTGCGCTGGAGGATCTCCTGGACGACCTGCTCGGCCGTGCGGCGGTTCAACTGAGCCTGGGCCGTGGGCAGCAGGCGGTGGGCCAGGACCGCGACGGCGAGCGCCTGCACGTCGTCCGGCAGCGCGAAGTCCCGGCCGCTGAGAGCCGCGGACGCCTTCGCCGCACGCAGTAGATGCAGCGTGGCGCGCGGCGAGGCGCCGAGTCTGAGGTCGGGGTGGGTGCGCGTGGCCGCAACCAGGTCCACCGCGTAACGGCGCACCGGATCGGCGACGTGGACCGTGCGGACCGCGTCGATCAGCTTCACTATCTCGTGAGCGTGGGCGACCGGCTGGAGGTCGTCCAGCGGGTTCACCCCGCCGTGGATGTCCAGCATCTGCAGTTCGGCTTCCGCGCTGGGGTAGCCGATGGAGACGCGGGCCATGAAGCGGTCGCGCTGGGCCTCCGGCAGCGGGTAGGTGCCCTCCATCTCGACCGGGTTCTGGGTGGCCACCACCATGAACGGGCTGGGCAGTTCGTAGGTCTGCCCGTCGATGGTGACCTGCCGCTCCTCCATCGACTCCAGGAGCGCGGACTGCGTCTTGGGCGAGGCGCGGTTGATCTCGTCGCCGATCACGATCTGCGCGAAGATCGCGCCCGGCTTGAACTCGAAGTCCCGGCGCTGCTGGTCCCAGATGGACACACCCGTGATGTCTGAGGGCAGCAGGTCGGGCGTGAACTGAATACGCCGCACCGAACAGTCGATGGACCGTGCCAGCGCCTTCGCCAGCATGGTCTTGCCGACGCCTGGGACATCCTCGATCAGAAGATGACCTTCGGCGAGCAGCACGGTCAGCGAAAGCCGTACGACCTCAGGCTTGCCTTCGATCACTCCTTCCACCGAACTGCGGACACGCTCCACAGTGGCGGTCAGATCTGTAAGGCTCGCTCGATCGTCATAGGTCGTCACCCGGCCCTCCTCGGCCCTTTCCCGGGCCGACGCCCTGTGCGGACCGGCCCACCCCGAAACACGGACACCACGCGCGAAAGGTTCCGCGCGACGTCACACCCGCATTCTTGTTGCCGTTACCGGTTCGTGTCACTCGCCTGTGGATAACTGGCCGCGATATGTCAGGTCTTACGGCCCTTTGGGCACCGGACGGCCGGGGTTTTTCGTGAAGAGAGGGTCCCACGAGCTGCGGAGGCTCGGCGACCGGGGGGTCCGGCTGTGCCGGTCAGGAGGGGTCGATCTCGCGCAGCAGGCCGGTCGTGACGTCGAAGACGAAGCCGCGCACGTCGTCGGTGTGCACCAGGAACGGGGAGGTGCGCACGCGCTGCATCGACTGCCGTACGTCCTGTTCGACGTCCCGGAAGGCCTCGACCGCCCACGCGGGGCGCTGGCCGACCTCCATCTCCAGGTCGTGCCGGAAGTCCTCGGTGAGCGACTCCAGACCGCAGCCGGTGTGGTGGATGAGGACCACGCTGCGGGTGCCGAGCGCCCGCTGGCTGATGGTGAGGGAGCGGATCACGTCGTCGGTGACCACGCCGCCCGCGTTGCGGATGGTGTGGCAGTCGCCCAGTTCCAGGCCGAGCGCGGCGTGCAGGTCGAGCCGGGCGTCCATGCACGCGACCACCGCGACATGCAGTACGGGGTGGGCGTCCATCCCCGGGTCGGTGAAAGCGGCGGCGTATTTCTCGTTCGCGTCGACGAGACGGTCGGTGACCGTGCGCTCTGCGGCTATGGCGCCTTCGGGTTCGGTGGGAACGGATGCGGAAGTCGTCATACCCATGACGGTACTGGTCACGTATCGAGCGGTCCTGCTGTGAGAGGGGACAAAGAATGTCATCGCGGCTTGTTGTGAGGTAATCCACACGGGCGGTGACGACGTGCCCGTTCGGGTGATTCTTCCGGATCCGCGGCTTCGCTCCGAGCGGCGTCCGCGACGCGCATGCCGGTTGATTGACCGCGAGACAGCGTGGACTAAAGTGACGCGAAGTGGGAGGCGAGGCTCTCCCCGCTGGACTGTTTTCCCCTGGAGACCCGGCGACTTTCCGGTGTTTCCCCGCGTGCGCGGCGCGTACGTACGGCTCGGCCTCCTCCCGCTCCCGGTCGGCTGACGCCACTCATCCGGCGCCAGCAGACCTCCCCTTCCCGAGCGGGTGGGGACCCGGCGGTGCGTATGGCCGCGCCGGACCTGAGAGGGCCCGGAATGAAAGGGCGCGAAGCGCTTCCCAACGAGGGTGGCAGCGGGCGACCGGAGGGGCAGAGCCGACACGTCCCGGTCATGCTCCATCGGTGCCTGGACATGCTGGCCCCGGCCCTCGCCGAGCCGGGAGCCGTCGTCGTCGACTGCACCCTCGGGCTCGGCGGTCACAGCGAGGCACTGCTCACCCGGTTCCCCGAAGTGCGACTCGTGGCCCTCGACCGTGACAAGGAGGCGCTGCGCCTCTCCGGAGAGCGGCTCGCCCCCTTCGGCGACCGGGCCTCCCTGGTGCACGCCGTCTACGACGAACTCCCCGACGTGCTCGACCGTCTGGACATCCCGCGCGTCCAGGGCGTCCTGTTCGATCTCGGCGTCTCGTCCATGCAACTGGACGAGGCGGACCGGGGGTTCGCGTACGCGCAGGACGCCCCGCTCGACATGCGCATGGACCAGACGACCGGCATGAGCGCGGCCGAGGTGCTCAACACCTATCCGCCGGGCGAACTGGTGCGGATCCTGCGGGCGTACGGCGAGGAGAAGCAGGCCAAGCGGATCGTCTCCGCCGTCGTGCGTGAGCGCGAGAAGGAGCCCTTCACCAACAGTGCGCGGCTCGTGGAGCTGATCCGTGACGCGCTGCCGCAGGCGGCCAAGCGCACCGGCGGCAATCCCGCCAAGCGCACCTTCCAGGCGCTGCGCATCGAGGTCAACGGTGAACTGAGTGTCCTGGAGCGGGCGGTTCCCGCGGCCGTGAAGGTGCTCGCCGTCGGCGGCCGTATCGCGGTGCTGTCGTACCACTCGCTGGAGGACCGCCTGGTCAAGCAGGTGTTCGCGGCCGGCGCCGCCAACACCGCGCCGCCCGGACTGCCGGTCGTCCCCGAGCGCTACCAGCCCCGGCTCAAGCTCCTCACCCGCGGTGCCGAACTTCCCACCGAGGAAGAGGTCGCCGAGAACAGGCGAGCGGCTCCCGCCCGGCTGCGGGGGGCACAGCGCATCCGTGAGGACGCCGCCGAGTGAGGCGCGGGGAGAAGGAGGGCGCGTGAGCGGGAAACCCGAACTCAGGGGGCGGGCCGCCCGGCTCGCGCGGCTCCTTCCGGCCGGGGCCGGACAGGCCGCCCGCACCCCCTTCGTCCTGCTGGTCGTCCTCCTCCTCGGCGGCGGTCTCATCGGGCTCCTCGTGCTGAACTCGGCGCTCAGTGAAGGGGCGTTCCGCCTCGACGACCTCCAGAAGGACACCAAGAGCCTGACCGACGAGGAGCAGGCCCTCCAGCGGGACGTGGACGCCTATTCCGCCCCCGACGCCCTCCAGCGCCGGGCCCGCGAACTCGGCATGGTCCCCGGCGGCGACCCGGCCTTCCTCAACCCCGACGGAACGGTCAAGGGCGTCCCCGGAGCCGCCGGCCGGCAGTCCGCCGCGCGGGCCCCGATGATCCCCCCGCCCGAGGTCCTCGCCCTGCCCCCGGCCCGGCCCGCGAGCCCCGCCGCGAGCCCGACCCCGCGCGCGGCGTCGAGTCCGGCCCCGACACCCGCCCCGCGGCAGCCGTCCCCGGGCGCGCTCACCACCCGGGCCGCCGCCCCGTCCACACAGCCCTCCACAACCCCCGGCAGGTGACGGAAGTGTCCGACAGGGAACCGCCGCGCCGCCGAGTGCCCGGCCCCGCCAGGCCCGTACGCCCCGGCGGCCGGAGCCGCCCGGGCCCGGGCGACCGCCGCCCCGTGCGCCGCCCGGCCGCGGCCCGCCCCGAAGGCCCGCGCGTCATCCGGCTCGGCAGCCCCCGGCCCCGCCTGCGCATGGTCAGTCTCGCGCTGACGCTGGTGATGATCGCGTTCGTCGTCCGGCTGCTCCAGGTGCAGGCCGTGGACGCGAGCACCTACACCGCGAAGGCCGAGCAGAACCGGTACGTCGGTCGCACGCTGGCCGCCGAGCGCGGCGGGATCACCGACCGCGACGGCGTCGAGCTGGCGACGAGCGTGGACGCGTACGACATCACCGCGGACCCGACGATGTTCACGCGCGCCGCCACCGAGGTGGGGGACGCCCCCGAGCAGGCCGCCGCGCTCCTCGGCCCGATCATCGGCCAGGACGTGGACACCGTCGCCAGGAAACTGCGGACGAAGAACACCCGCTACACACTCCTCGCACACCGCCGCACCCCCCAGGTCTGGAAGCAGATCAAGGATCTGAAGAGCACGCTCGGGACGAAGTCGGAGACCGACAAGAGCACGGTCAACGTCCTCGCGGGCGTCCTCGCCGTGCCGGCCAGCAAGCGCGTGTACCCGAACGGAGATCTCGCCGCCGGGATACTGGGCTGGGTCAACGCCGACGGCAAGGGCGGTGGCGGCATCGAGCAGCAGCTGAACAAGGAGCTCACCGGCAAGGACGGCAAGATCCGCTACGCCCAGTCCGGCGGACGCCAGGTGCCGACCGTGGGCTCCACCGAGACACCGGCCGTCGCCGGCTCCGACGTCGAGCTGACCATCGACCGGGACATCCAGTGGGCCGCGCAGGACGCCATCACCGAGCAGGTGAAGAAGTCCAGGGCGGACCGCGGCTACGTGATAGTGCAGGACACCAGGACCGGCGAGATCCTCGCCATGGCCAACTCGCCCGGCTTCGACCCCAACGACCTCACCGAGGCCAACGCGGCGGCCATGGGCAACGCGGCCCTCCAGGACGCGTACGAGCCCGGCTCCACCGCGAAGCTGATGTCGATGGCCGCCGTCCTCCAGGAGAACGTGGCCGCCCCCGACACCCACGTCGTCGTGCCGAACCGGCTGCACCGCGGCGACCGGCTCTTCCAGGACGACATCGACCACCAGACCTGGTACCTCACGCTCAACGGGGTGCTCGCCAAGTCCAGTAACATCGGCACCATCCTGGCGACCGGCCAGCTCGGCAAGACCCAGAAGCAGGCCAACCGGGTCCTCTACTCGTATCTGCGCAAGTTCGGCATCGGCAGCCACACCGGGCTCGGGTTCCCCGGCGAGACCGCGGGCATCCTCGCGCCCCCCGACAAGTGGTCCACCTCGCAGCAGTACACGATCCCCTTCGGCCAGGGCGTGTCGATCAACGCGATGCAGGCGGCCTCCGTCTACTCGACCATCGCCAACGGCGGCGTCCGTATCGAGCCATCCCTGGTGCGCGGCACCAAGGGGGCCGACGGCCGCTTCACACCCGCCGCCGAGCCGAGGAAGACCCGGGTCGTGAGCGAGAAGACGGCGAAGACCCTCGCCCGGATGCTGGAGTCCGTGGTGGACGACGAGCAGGGCACCGGCGCCAAGGCGCGCATCCCCGGCTACCGGGTCGCGGGCAAGACGGGTACGGCCAACCGCGTGGATCCGGCCACCGGCAAATACCACGGCTACACCTCGTCGTTCGCCGGATTCGCCCCCGCGGACAAGCCGCGGATCACCGTCTACTGCGCGATCCAGAACGCCACGAAGGGCCTCTACTACGGCGGTCAGATCTGCGGACCCGTCTACAAGCAGGTCATGGAGTTCGCACTGAAGACCCTCCAGGTCCCGCCCACCGGTGCCCACGCGGCCCGCCTGCCCGTCGATTTCACGCCGTGACCGCTTCCGACCGCACGCCCTGATCAGCCCCCACGCACAACGGACCAGGAACCACTCGTGACAACGATCACCCCGGACCCCGGGAACCACTCCTCCTCGAACGCCGAGCCCGAGCCCTCGCTTCGCCCCGGCGGGGGTGAGCCCGGTACGCTCACCGCCGTGCCACAAGCTGATCAGTCCCAAACCACCCAGAAGGGCGTTCCTGTGACATATCCGGGACCGCCGCGTCCGGTTCACGTCTCCGCCATCCACCTCGCGGAGCTGGCCGATCAGCTGGGCGCCGAGGCGCCGGAGGGCGACGCCGGGGTCACGGGCATCACCCATGACTCCCGCGCGGTGCGACCCGGCGACGTGTACGCCGCCCTGCCCGGCGCCCGCCTGCACGGCGCCGACTTCGTGACCCAGGCGGCCGGCCTCGGCGCAGTCGCCGTGCTCACCGACCCGACCGGCGCCGAGCGCGCCGCGGCCACCGGTCTGCCGGTCCTCGTCGTCGAGAACCCGCGCGGATCGATGGGCGAACTGGCGGCCACCATCTACGGCCACCCGGGGCGCGATCTCCTCCAGATCGGCATCACGGGCACCTCCGGCAAGACCACGACGGCCTACCTCGTCGAGGGCGGGCTGAAGACGGTCCGCTCCACCGGCCTGATCGGCACGGTCGAGATGCGCATCGGCGACGAGCGCATCAAGTCGGAGCGCACCACGCCCGAGGCCACCGACCTGCAGGCCCTGTTCGCCGTCATGCGCGAGCGAGGTGTCGACTCGGTCGCGATGGAGGTCTCCAGCCACGCGCTGGTCCTCGGCCGGGTCGACGGCTGCGTCTTCGACGTCGCCGTCTTCAACAACCTGAGCCCGGAACACATGGAGTTCCACACCGGCATGGAGGACTACTTCCAGGCCAAGGCCCAGCTGTTCACGGCCAGACGCAGCCGGCTCGGCGTCGTCAACCTCGACGACGAGTACGGCCGCCGGCTCGCCGGGGAAGCCACCGTCCCGGTCGTCACCTTCTCCGCCGAGGGCCACCCGGACGCCGACTGGCGCGCCGAGGAGGTCGAAGTCGGCCCGATGGACTCGACGTTCACCGCGGTCGGCCCCAAGGGCGAGCGGATCACGGCCCGCTCGCCGCTCGCGGGCCCCTTCAACGTGGCGAACGCGCTCGCCGCGATCGTCGCCCTCGCCGTCGCCGGCATCGACCCGCAGGCCGCCGCGGACGGTATCGCCGCGGTCCCCGGGGTCCCGGGCCGCCTGGAGCGCGTGGACGAGGGCCAGCCGTACCTCGCCGTCGTCGACTACGCCCACAAGACGGACGCCGTCGAATCCGTCCTGCGCGCCCTGCGCAAGGTGACCGAGGGCAAGCTGCACGTGGTGCTCGGCTGCGGCGGCGACCGTGACAAGACCAAACGGATGCCGATGGGGGCGGCCGTGGCCCGGCTCGCCGACACCGCCGTCCTGACCTCCGACAACCCCCGTTCCGAGGACCCGCTGGCGATCCTCGCCACGATGCTCGCGGGCGCGGCCGAGGTGCCGGCGCACGAGCGCGGTGAGGTCCAGGTCTTCGAGGACCGGGCCGCCGCCATCGCCGCCGCCGTCGCGCGCGCAAAGCCGGGCGACACCGTGCTGGTCGCGGGCAAGGGCCACGAGCAGGGCCAGGACATCGCCGGGGTGGTGCGTCCCTTCGACGACCGCCAAGTGCTTCGCGAAGCTATCCAGCAGACCCAGGGATGAACTTGTGATCGCCCTCTCCCTCGCCGAGATCGCAGCAGTCGTCGGCGGGCAGACGTACGACATACCGGATCCGGCGGTACAGGTCACCGGACCGGTCGTCAGGGACTCCCGTGAAGTGGAGTCCGGCAGTCTCTTCGTCGCCTTCGTCGGTGAACGCGTGGACGGCCACGACTACGCCGAGGCGGTGATCGGAGCCGGCGCGGCCGCCGTCCTGGCGTCCCGCCCCGTCGGCGTCCCCGCCATCGTGGTCGACGACGTGCAGACGGCCCTCGGTGCCCTCGCCCGCCACGTCGTCGAACGGCTCGGCGCCACCCTCGTGGCCCTCACCGGCTCCGCCGGCAAGACCAGCACCAAGGACCTGATCGCCCAGGTGCTGCGGAGCAAGGCGCCCACCGTCTTCACACCCGGCTCCCTCAACAACGAGATCGGACTGCCGCTCACCGCGCTCAGCGCCACCGAGGACACGAAGTTCCTCGTGCTGGAGATGGGCGCCCGCGGCGTCGGCCACATCCGCTATCTCACGGGTCTCACCCCGCCGAAGATCGGTCTCGTCCTCAACGTGGGCACCGCCCACATCGGCGAGTTCGGCGGCCGCGAGCAGATCGCGCAAGCAAAGGGCGAGCTCGTCGAGAGCCTCCCCGAGGACGGCGCCGCGATCCTCAACGCCGACGATCCCCTCGTACGCGCCATGGCGTCCCGTACGAAGGCACGCGTGATCCTGTTCGGAGAGTCCGACGAAGCGGACGTACGGGCCGAGAACGTCCGGCTCACGGAGAACGGACAGCCTGCCTTCAGCCTTCGCACACCCTCCGGGTGCAGTGATGTGACCATGCGCCTGTACGGTGAGCACCACGTGTCGAACGCGCTCGCCGCGGCCGCCGTCGCCCATGAGCTGGGCATGTCCGCAGACGAGATCGCCCGCGCGCTCTCCGAGGCGGGCACCCTCTCCCGCTGGCGGATGGAGGTCACCGAGCGTCCGGACGGCGTGACGGTCGTCAACGACGCCTACAACGCGAACCCCGAGTCCATGCGAGCCGCCCTGCGCGCGCTCGCGTCGATGGGCAAAGCCCATCAGGCACAAGGGGGCCGTACGTGGGCGGTGCTCGGTCAGATGGCCGAGCTCGGGGACGCGGCGCTCGCCGAGCACGACGCGGTCGGACGGCTTGCCGTCCGGCTCAATGTCGGCAAGCTCGTCGCGGTCGGGGGCAGGGAAGCGTCCTGGCTGCAACTGGGCGCATATAACGAGGGTTCGTGGGGTGAGGAGTCGGTGCACGTGTCCGACGCACAGGCGGCTGTCGACCTGTTGCGCAGTGAGCTGCGCCCAGGTGACGTCGTGCTCGTGAAGGCGTCCAGGTCCGTCGGGCTGGAACGGGTGGCGCTCGCGCTGCTCGCCGACGGTACCGAGGGTGAGGTTTCCGCCCGATGATGAAGCAGATCCTGTTCGCGGGAGTCATTGGCCTGTTCCTGACCCTGGTCGGCACTCCGCTGCTGATCAAGCTGCTGGCCCGCAAGGGCTACGGCCAGTACATCCGCGACGACGGCCCGCGTGAGCACGCCAGCAAGCGCGGTACGCCGACCATGGGTGGTATCGCCTTCATCCTCGCGACGATCATCGCGTACTTCCTGTCCAAGGTGATCACGGGTTATCCGCCCACCTTCTCGGGCCTGCTGGTGCTCGGCCTGATGGCGGGCATGGGCCTGGTCGGCTTCCTGGACGACTACATCAAGATCATTAAGCGGCGTTCGCTGGGCCTGCGGGCCAAGGCGAAGATGGCCGGACAGCTGATCGTGGGCATCAGCTTCGCGGTGCTGGCGCTGATGTTCGCCGACAACCGCGGCAACACCCCGGCCTCCACGAAGCTCTCCTTCGTCCAGGACTTCGGCTGGTCCATCGGCCCGGTGCTCTTCGTTGTCTGGGCGCTGTTCATGATCCTCGCCATGTCGAACGGCGTGAACCTGACGGACGGTCTGGACGGCCTCGCCACCGGCGCCGCGACGATGGTCTTCGGTGCCTACACCTTCATCGGCGTCTGGCAGTTCCAGGAGTCCTGCGCCAACGCGCAGACCCTCACCAACCCGGCCGCCTGCTACGAGGTACGCGATCCGCTCGACCTCGCTGTCGTCGCCTCCGCCCTGATGGGCGCCTGCTTCGGCTTCCTGTGGTGGAACACCTCGCCGGCCAAGATCTTCATGGGTGACACCGGTTCGCTGGCCCTCGGCGGCGCGCTCGCCGGTCTCGCGATCTGCTCCCGCACGGAGATCCTGGTCGCCCTGCTCGGCGGCCTCTTCGTCCTCATCACGATGTCGGTGGTCATCCAGGTCGGCTCCTTCAAGCTGACCGGGAAGCGCGTCTTCCGAATGGCCCCGCTCCAGCACCACTTCGAACTCAAGGGGTGGTCCGAAGTCCTTGTGGTGGTCCGCTTCTGGATCATCCAGGGCATGTGCGTCATCGTCGGACTCGGCCTCTTCTACGCAGGATGGGCAGCCAAGAAGTGACCACCTGGCAGGGCAAGAACGTCACCGTCGCCGGCCTCGGCGTCTCGGGAATCCCGGCGGCCAAGGTCCTGCACGGCCTCGGCGCGCTCGTCACCGTCGTCAACGACGGCGACGACGAACGGGCCCGGGCGCAGGCCGCGGAACTGGAGGCGCTCGGCGTCACCGTGCGCCTCGGTGACGGAGCCACCCTGCCCGAGGGCACCGAGCTCATCGTGACCGCGCCCGGCTGGCAGCCGGACAAGCCGCTGTTCGCCGCGGCCGCCGCGGCGGGCGTCCCGGTCTGGGGCGACGTCGAACTCGCCTGGCGGCTGCGGGAACAGGACGGCAGAAAGGCCGCGCCCTGGCTCGCGGTCACCGGGACCAACGGCAAGACCACGACCGTCCAGATGCTCGCCTCCATCCTGAAGGCGGCGGGCCTGCGCACGGCGGCCGTCGGCAACATCGGCGTCTCCCTGCTCGACGCCGTCCTCGGCGAGGAGCAGTACGACGTCCTCGCGGTCGAACTCTCCAGCTACCAGCTGCACTGGGCGCCCTCGCTGCGCGCCCACTCCGCGGTCGTACTGAACCTCGCGCCCGACCATCTCGACTGGCACGGCTCCATGGAGGCGTACGCCGCCGACAAGGGCCGTATCTACGAAGGCAATCGGGTCGCCTGCGTCTACAACGTGGCCGACAAGGCCACCGAGGACCTGGTGCGCGCGGCGGACGTCGAGGAGGGTTGCCGGGCCGTCGGCTTCACCCTCGGCGCTCCTGGGCCCTCCCAACTCGGCGTCGTGGACGGCATCCTGGTCGACCGCGCCTTCGTCGAGAACCGGCAGAAGAACGCCCAGGAGCTGGCGGAGGTCTCCGACGTCCGTCCGCCCGCCCCGCACAACATCGCCAACGCCCTTGCCGCGGCGGCCCTCGCGCGCGCCTACGGGGTGCCCGCCCGGGCCGTACGGGACGGGCTGCGGGACTTCACCCCGGACGCGCACCGCATCGCGCACGTCGCCGATGTGGACGAGGTCGCCTACGTCGACGACTCCAAGGCCACCAACACGCATGCCGCGGAAGCCTCCTTGGCGGCCTACGAGTCGATCGTGTGGATCGCGGGCGGGCTCGCCAAGGGCGCGACCTTCGACGAGCTGGTCGCGAGGTCGGCGAAGCGGCTCCGGGGCGTCGTCCTGATCGGCGCGGACCGCGCGCTGATCGGTGAAGCCCTGGCGCGACACGCCCCGGAAGTACCCGTCGTCGACCTCGACCGGACCGACACTGGGGCGATGCTCGCGGCTGTCCAGGAGGCCAGGCGGCTCGCCGAGCCCGGGGACACGGTGCTGTTGGCCCCGGCCTGCGCGTCCATGGACATGTTCGCCAACTACAACAAGCGCGGTGACGCGTTCGCGGAGGCGGTTCGCGAACTCGGCGCCTGACCCGGCCGCCTCGCCGGGCGACCCTGGGAGGGACGGACGCGTGACATCGTTGTGGCCCGGAGACGCCGATGCCGACTAGCCGGACCGGCCGACCTCCCGTGCAGCGGGCCGGCCGGCGGCCGGCCGCCGCCCGGGTGTCGCGCGACAACCCCGTACGCCGCCTCTTCATCCGTGCCCGCAAGGCCTGGGACCGGCCGCTGACGGCCTACTACCTGATCCTCGGCGGCAGCCTCCTGATCACCGTGCTGGGGCTCGTGATGGTCTACTCGGCCTCGCAGATCACGGCACTCCAGCTGTCGCTGCCCGGGTCGTACTTCTTCCGCAAGCAGTTCCTGGCGGCCCTCATCGGCGGTGTGCTGATGCTGGTCGCCTCGCGGATGCCGGTGAAGCTGCACCGGGCGCTGGCCTACCCGATACTGGCGGGCGCCGTGTTCCTGATGGCCCTGGTGCAGGTGCCCGGGATAGGAGTCGCGGTCAACGGCAACCAGAACTGGATCTCGCTGGGCGGCTCGTTCCAGATCCAGCCCAGCGAGTTCGGCAAGCTCGCGCTCGTGCTGTGGGGCGCCGATCTGCTCGCCCGCAAACAGGACAAGCGGCTGCTGACCCAGTGGAAGCACATGCTGGTGCCGCTCGTGCCCGTCGCCTTCATGCTGCTCGGCCTGATCATGCTCGGCGGCGACATGGGCACGGCGATCATCCTCACGGCGATCCTGTTCGGGCTGCTGTGGCTGGCCGGAGCGCCCACGCGGCTGTTCGTGGGCGTGCTGTCGGTCGCCCTGGCGATCGGCTTCCTCCTCATCAAGACGAGCCCCAACCGCATGTCCAGGCTGGCCTGCATCGGCGCGACCGAGCCGGGCCCGAACGACACCTGCTGGCAGGCGGTGCACGGCATCTACGCCCTCGCCTCCGGCGGACTCTTCGGTTCCGGACTCGGCGCCAGTGTGGAGAAATGGGGCCAACTGCCCGAAGCGCACACCGACTTCATCTTCGCCATCACCGGGGAGGAACTGGGCCTCGCGGGGACGCTGTCGGTACTCGCCCTCTTCGCGGCTCTAGGCTATGCGGGTATCCGCGTGGCCGGACGCACGGAGGACCCCTTCGTGAGGTATGCCGCGGGAGGCGTGACCACCTGGATCACGGCCCAGGCCGTGATCAACATCGGTGCGGTGCTCGGTCTGCTGCCGATCGCCGGTGTCCCGCTCCCGCTGTTCTCCTACGGGGGTTCCGCCCTGCTGCCGACCATGTTCGCCATCGGGTTGCTGATCGCCTTCGCGCGTGACGACCCCGCTGCGCGGGCGGCTCTCGCGATGCGGCACCCCCGCTTTGGCAGAAGGCGGGGTGCGGTGAGAGAGTCCGCAAGGGCCGCGGGGCCCCGGAGATGGAACACGATGCGACGGCGTGCCTCGGCGGCGCGTTCGTCCGGAGAGCGGTGAATTTCGGTGCATGTCGTACTCGCCGGCGGGGGGACCGCCGGCCACATCGAGCCCGCGCTCGCCCTCGCGGATGCCCTGCGCAGGCAGGACCCGACCGTGGGGATCACGGCCCTGGGCACGGAACGCGGACTCGAGACCCGGCTCGTACCCGAGCGCGGTTACGAACTCGCGCTGATCCCCGCCGTGCCGCTGCCGCGCAAGCCCACCCCCGAGCTGATCACCGTCCCCGGACGGCTGCGCGGCACGATCAAGGCTGTCGAGCAGATCATGGAACGCACCAAGGCGGACGCCGTCGTCGGCTTCGGCGGCTATGTGGCCCTGCCCGGCTACCTGGCGGCCAAGCGCCTCGGCGTGCCGATCATCGTCCACGAGGCCAACGCCCGCCCCGGCCTCGCCAACAAGATCGGATCGCGGTACGCGGCCCAGGTCGCCGTCTCCACGCCCGACAGCAAGCTCCGCGGGGCCCGTTACATCGGCATCCCGCTGCGCCGCTCCATCGCCACCCTGGACCGGGCCGCGGTACGGCCCGAGGCGCGCGCCGCGTTCGGGCTCGACCCGAACCTGCCCACGCTCCTCGTGTCGGGCGGCTCGCAGGGCGCCCGCCGCCTCAATGAGGTGGTCCAGCAGGCGGCTCCGTACCTCCAGCAGGCCGGAATCCAGATCCTGCACGCGGTCGGTCCGAAGAACGAACTGCCGCAGGTGCACCAGATGCCGGGGATGCCCCCGTACATCCCGGTACCGTACGTGGACCGGATGGATCTCGCGTACGCCGCGGCCGACATGATGCTCTGCCGCGCGGGTGCGATGACCGTCGCCGAACTCTCCGCCGTCGGACTGCCCGCCGCCTACGTCCCGCTGCCCATCGGCAACGGCGAACAGCGGCTGAACGCCCAGCCGGTGGTCAAGGCCGGCGGCGGACTGCTCGTCGACGACGCGGAGCTGACCCCGCAGTGGGTGCAGCAGAACGTGCTGCCCGTGCTCGCCGACCCGCACCGGCTGTACGAGATGTCGCGCGCCGCCAGCGAGTTCGGCCGCCGGGACGCCGACGAGCTGCTCGTCGGCATGGTGTACGAGGCGATCGCCTCGCGCCACCGCTAGGACCGCATGAGGGAAGGCAGGGAGCGTGGCCGGACCGACGACCGCCGAGCGCGGTGAACGGCAGAAGCTGGAATCTGGCCCGCCCCGGCCGCCCCTCCTCGGGCGGCTCCGTCGCCTTCGTAGGCTCATCATCCTTTTGATCGCCGTGGTGTTGGCGGGGGCCGCCACGGTGTGGGTTCTCTATGGTTCGCCCTGGCTGCGGGTGGAGGACGTATCGACCTCCGGAACCCGCGTGCTGACCGCCGAACAGGTACGGAAAGCGGCCGAAGTTCCGGTCGGATCCCCACTGATTTCCGTCGACACGGACATGATCGAGGCGCGGTTGCGCCGAGAACTGCCCCGAATCGACTCGGTTGACGTCGTTCGGTCCTGGCCGCATGAAATCGGTCTGAAAGTGACCGAACGTACCCCGGTCCTGATCGTCGAAAAGGGTGCGAACTTCATCGAAGTGGACGCAAAAGGCGTGCGGTTCGCCACCGTTTCCGAGGCCCCGAAGGGCGTGCCCGTACTGGAATTGACGGTGTCGCGGCCCGCCGTGCTGCGCCGCTTCCCCGCCGACCGGCTGGTGCGTGAGGCCGTGCGGATCGCCGGGGACATTCCGGACGCCGTCGCCCGTGACACCCGTACCGTCAAGGTCCGTTCCTACGACGCCGTCACGCTGGAGTTGAGGGGCGGCCGGACCGTCGAGTGGGGCAGCGGCGAGAAGGGCCGTGCGAAGGCCAGGACCCTCCTTGCTCTCATGAAAGCCGCTCCCGGGGCCCGGCACTTCGACGTAAGTGCCCCCACCGCCCCCGCCTCATCGGGCAGTTGACCGGCATCTGCGCAGGCCAGGACCCTGGTTGGGCAGCGCTCCGCCTGATCACATAGGGTGAAAAGAAAAACGGGAGGTTCGGCGTGTTCGTTGAACGTGCGCCACTTGTCGACTTAGTGTCCTGTTCGGAAGAGTCCAAGGAACAGACACACTGGTAACCCTAAACTTCAGCGTTAGGGTTCGGGTCGGCGTTCGGACCGTCCCATTCGGCATCAGTCGTCGGATCGCGACCGTGCGAGGCGACGACACGTAACTCGAGGCGAGAGGCCTTCGACGTGGCAGCACCGCAGAACTACCTCGCAGTCATCAAAGTCATCGGTGTCGGCGGCGGTGGTGTCAATGCCATCAACCGGATGATCGAGGTCGGTCTCAAGGGCGTCGAGTTCATCGCCATCAACACCGACGCTCAGGCGCTGTTGATGAGCGACGCCGACGTCAAGCTCGACGTCGGCCGGGAACTCACGCGCGGCCTCGGAGCCGGAGCAAACCCGGCAGTCGGCCGCAAGGCCGCCGAGGACCACCGCGAGGAGATCGAGGAGGTCCTCAAGGGGGCCGACATGGTCTTCGTGACGGCCGGAGAGGGCGGCGGCACCGGCACCGGCGGCGCGCCCGTCGTGGCCAACATCGCCCGCTCGCTGGGCGCACTCACCATCGGCGTGGTCACCCGCCCGTTCACCTTCGAGGGCCGGCGCCGCGCCAACCAGGCGGAGGACGGCATCGCGGAACTCCGCGAAGAGGTCGACACCCTCATCGTCATCCCGAACGACCGGCTGCTGTCCATCTCGGACCGCCAGGTCTCGGTCCTCGACGCCTTCAAGTCGGCGGACCAGGTCCTGCTCTCCGGTGTTCAGGGCATCACCGATCTCATCACCACGCCCGGTCTGATCAACCTCGACTTCGCCGACGTCAAGTCCGTGATGTCCGAGGCCGGTTCGGCCCTCATGGGCATCGGCTCGGCCCGCGGCGACGACCGCGCGGTGGCGGCGGCCGAGATGGCGATCTCCTCGCCGCTCCTCGAAGCCTCCATCGACGGCGCCCGCGGCGTCCTGCTCTCCATCTCCGGCGGCTCCGACCTCGGCCTGTTCGAGATCAACGAAGCCGCCCAGCTGGTCAGCGAGGCCGCGCACCCCGAGGCCAACATCATCTTCGGCGCGGTCATCGACGACGCCCTCGGCGACGAGGTGCGGGTCACCGTCATCGCCGCCGGCTTCGACGGCGGCCAGCCGCCGGCCAAGCGGGACAACGTCCTCGGCTCGACCTCGGCCCGACGCGAGGAGCCCGCTCCGGCGCGCCAGACCGAGAGCCGCCCGTCCTTCGGGTCGCTCGGCAGCGTCACCCCGAAGGAGGCCGCCCCGGAGCCCGCTCCGGAGCCGGTCAGCGAACTGCCGGTGTCCCCGCCGGTCCCGCCGTCCCGCTCCTACTCGGACAGCGCGGCCGAGGAGCTGGACGTGCCGGACTTCCTGAAGTGATAGGACATCGCTCCGAAACGAGCACCGCGAGCGGCGCCCACTTCGCCTTCACCGACAGGTGGGGCGGGGTGAGCGCCGTTCCGTTCGAGGAGCTCAACCTCGGCGGAGCGGTCGGCGACGACCCGGGCGCCGTACGCGCGAACCGGGAACTGGCGGCGAAGTCGCTCGGTCTCGATCCGGCCCGGGTCGTCTGGATGAACCAGGTGCACGGACCGGACGTGGCGGTTGTCGAGGAGCCGTGGGGCTCCTCGGAGATCCCGTCCGTCGACGCGATCGTCACGGCACGGCGGGGGCTCGCGCTCGCCGTTCTCACCGCCGACTGCACGCCCGTCCTTCTGGCCGACCCCGTCGCCGGTGTGGCGGCCGCCGCCCACGCGGGACGGCCCGGCATGGTCGTCGGCGTGGTGCCCGCGGCCGTACGGGCCATGGTGGAACTCGGCGCCGATCCGGCCAGGATCGTCGCCCGCACCGGACCCGCGGTCTGTGGACGGTGCTACGAAGTGCCGGACGCCATGCGCGCCGAGGTCGCGGCCGTCGAGCCCGCGGCCTACGCCGAGACCGGGTGGGGGACGCCCGCGGTCGATGTGACCGCCGGGGTGCACGCGCAGTTGGAACGGCTCGGAGTGCGCGACCGGGAGCAGTCGCCGGTGTGCACGCTCGAATCGGGGGACCACTTCTCGTACCGACGGGACCGCACCACCGGGCGGCTCGCCGGTTATGTCTGGCTGGACTGATGGGCATGACAGACCGTAAGGCTCAACTCGCCGCAAACCTGGCGCAGGTGGAAGAGCGCATCACGGCGGCCTGCGTGGCCGCCGGGCGCAAGCGTGAAGAGGTGACCCTGATCGTGGTCACCAAGACCTATCCCGCGAGCGATGTGCGGATCCTGTCGGAACTCGGTGTGCGCCATGTCGCCGAGAACCGGGACCAGGACGCTGCGCCGAAGGCCGCGGAGTGCTCGGATCTGCCTCTGTTGTGGCATTTTGTCGGGCAATTGCAGACCAATAAGGTGCGTTCTGTGGTCGGTTACGCGGATCTCGTGCAGTCCGTCGACCGTTCCCGCCTGGTCGCGGCCCTGTCGAAGGAAGCGGTGCGGTCGGAGCGTGAGGTGGGGTGCCTCATCCAGGTCGCGCTGGACGCGCAGGAGCGTGGCCGGGGTGAGCGGGGAGGCGTGGGGGTCGGCGGAATCGAGGAGTTGGCCGACCTCGTCGCGCGGGCCCCGGGACTCCGGCTCGACGGGCTGATGACCGTCGCTCCGCTCACCGGCGAGTACGCGGGACGCCAACAGGCGGCGTTCGAGCGGCTGATGGATTTGTCGACTGCCGTGCGCCGGGCCCATCCGGCTGCGAACATGGTCTCGGCAGGGATGAGCTCGGACCTCGAACAAGCCGTGGCGGCCGGAGCGACACATGTACGCGTCGGTACTGCGGTACTCGGAGTCCGACCCAGCCTCGGGTAACGTCGCCAAGAAGTCGGACCACAGCAGAAAATATGGTCATTTCCGCCAAAGGCGGGCATAACGACCTCGTGGATCGCGGGCACTTGGCAATTCGTCAGCCGATCCACCACAGAGCGGAGGACTCAGAGCATGGCCGGCGCGATGCGCAAGATGGCGGTCTACCTCGGCCTCGTGGAGGACGATGGGTACGACGGCAGGGGATTCGACCCCGACGACGACTTCGAGCCCGAGCTCGACCCGGAGCCCGAGCGGGACCGGCGACGGCATGAGCCGTCGCACCAGTCACATCAGGCGCACCAGTCCCAGCGGGACGAATCGGTACGAGTGGTGCAGCCCTCGGCTCCGCGCGACCCGGTGCCGCATTCCTCTTCGCTCGCCGCGGAGTCAGGGCGTCCGGCGCGCATCGCCCCCGTGGCGTCCATCACACAAGAACGTCAAAGCATGGAGAAGAACGCCCCGGTGATCATGCCCAAGGTCGTGTCGGAACGAGAGCCGTACCGGATCACCACGCTGCACCCCCGGACCTACAACGAGGCCCGTACCATCGGGGAACACTTCCGTGAGGGCACTCCGGTGATCATGAACCTGACGGAGATGGATGACACCGACGCGAAGCGACTTGTCGACTTCGCGGCCGGTTTGGTGTTCGGTCTCCACGGCAGCATCGAGCGGGTGACGCAGAAGGTGTTCCTGTTGTCGCCTGCTAACGTCGATGTCACGGCGGAGGACAAGGCCCGCATCGCAGAGGGCGGGTTCTTCAACCAGAGCTGAGACGCAGGACCGGGAACACCGCATGGGAAACAGGGGAGAGGGAAGCACGGATCATGAGCGTGGTCGGGCAGGTTTTCTACATCGCGCTGATGTGCTTCCTCATCGTGCTGATTTTCCGGTTGGTCATGGACTACGTCTTCCAGTTCGCCCGCTCATGGCAACCCGGCAAGGCGATGGTGGTCGTTCTGGAGGCCACCTACACTGTCACCGATCCACCGCTCAAGCTTCTGCGGCGGTTCATTCCGCCGCTGCGTCTCGGGGGCGTGGCGCTTGACCTGTCCTTCTTCGTACTGATGATCATCGTCTACATCCTGATCTCCGTCGTGAGCCGGCTGTGAACGATACGGTCTTGCCGAATGCCGACGACTACGTTGAGGTGAAGAGATGCCGTTGACCCCCGAGGACGTGCGGAACAAGCAGTTCACGACCGTCCGCCTCCGAGAAGGCTATGACGAGGACGAGGTCGATGCCTTCCTCGACGAGGTCGAAGCCGAACTGACTCGACTGCTCCGCGAGAACGAGGACCTGCGCGCCAAGCTGGCCGCTGCCACGCGCGCGGCTGCGCAGAACCAGCAGCAGCAGGGTATGCGCAAGCCGCCCGAGCAGCAGGACCAGCAGGGCCCGCCGCAGGGTATGCGAGGCCCGGGCGCCCCTGTGCCCGCCGGCATATCGGGTCCGCCGCAGGGCATGGGCGGCCCCATGGGTGGCCCGCCCCAGCTGCCCAGCGGTGCGCCGCAGCTGCCCGCGGGCCCCAGCGGCCAGCAGGGCCAGCAGGGCCAGGGCCCCATGGGTCAGGGTCCGATGGGCCAGGGCCCCATGGGTCAGGGTCCGATGGGTCAGGGTCCGATGGGTCAGGGTCCGATGGGTCAGGGTCCGATGGGTCAGGGCCCCATGGGTCAGGGTCCGATGGGTCAGGGTCCGATGGGTCAGGGCCCCATGGGCCAGGGTCCGATGGGCCAGGGCCCCGGCCAGATGCAGCAGATGCAGCAGATGGGTGGCCCGATGGGCGGACCCATGGGTGGCCCCATGGGCCACGGCCAGCAGATGCCGCAGCAGGGCCCCGGTGGCGACAGCGCCGCCCGTGTCCTCTCGCTGGCTCAGCAGACCGCCGACCAGGCGATCGCCGAGGCCCGCTCCGAGGCCAACAAGATCGTCGGTGAGGCCCGCAGCCGCGCCGAGGGTCTGGAGCGCGACGCCCGTGCCAAGGCCGACGCCCTGGAGCGGGACGCGCAGGAGAAGCACCGCGTCGCGATGGGCTCCCTCGAGTCCGCCCGCGCCACGCTGGAGCGCAAGGTCGAGGACCTGCGCGGCTTCGAGCGCGAGTACCGTACGCGTCTGAAGTCCTACCTGGAGTCGCAGCTGCGCCAGCTGGAGACGCAGGCGGACGACTCGCTCGCTCCGCCGCGCACCCCGGCCACGGCCTCCCTGCCGTCGTCCTCCGCGCCCTCCATGGCCCCCGCAGGCGCCGGTGCGCCGTCCTACGGCGGCAACCAGGGCATGGGCGGACCGGGCCAGGCCCCGCCGTCCTACGGCGGGCAGCAGCAGATGTCGCCGGCGATGACCCAGCCGATGGCTCCGGTGCGGCCCCAGGGCCCGTCGCCGATGCAGCAGGCGCCCTCGCCGATGCGCGGGTTCCTCATCGACGAGGACGACAACTGACGGCCAGGAACACGCCTTAGGCGTCGGCAGCGTTCAGGGCGGGGCCCCCGGATTCCGGGGGCCCCGCCCTTTTGCGCGCTGCGTGGGGCGCGGTGCGCGGGGCGTGTACGGGGTGCAAGCGGTCGCTTGCACGGGGTGCATGGGGTCGCTTGCACGGGGTGCATGGGGTCGCTTGCACGGGTGCACGGGGCCGCTTGTACGGGTCCACGGGCTCGTGCGTGGTGCATGGCGTGTCTGTGCGGGTTCCACGGGCGTCTGTGCGGGTCCACGGGCGCTTGTGCGGAGAGCATGGCGCGTCTGTGCGGTCCACGGGCCTCTGTGCGGCGTACGCAACGCCGAAGGCCCGGGGCCACCAGGAAATCCTGGTGGCCCCGGGCCTTCGGTACGGGTGCGCCGGTCCTCGTTACGCCTTGCGGAGGCGGAACACCAGGGACAGGCCCTCGTCCGTGAACGGCTCCCCGAAGGCGCCGTCGGCCTCGCCCTGGGCGAAGTCCGTGGCGAGGACCTCGTCGGCGATCAGACCGGCGTGCTCGCCGAGCGCCGCGATGACCGCCGGGTCCGTGGAGGTCCAGCGGAGCGCGATGCGGTCGGCGACGTCGAGGCCGCTGTTCTTGCGGGCCTCCTGGATCAGCCGGATCGCGTCCCGGGCGAGACCGGCCCGGCGCAGCTCCTCGGTGATCTCCAGGTCGAGGGCGACGGTCGCGCCGGAGTCGGAGGCCACCGACCAGCCCTCGCGCGGGGTCTCCGTGATGATGACCTCGTCCGGGGCCAGGGTCACGGTCTCGCCGCCGACCTCGACCGACGCGGTGCCCTCGCGCAGGGCGAGGGACAGCGCGGCGGCATCGGCCCCGGAGATGGCCTTCGCCACATCCTGGACGCCCTTGCCGAAGCGCTTGCCCAGCGCGCGGAAGTTCGCCTTCGCCGTCGTGTCGACCAGTGAGCCGCCGACCTCGGAGAGTGAGGCGAGGGAACTCACATTCAGCTCCTCGGTGATCTGCGCGTGCAGCTCGGGGTCGAGGTTCGCGAAGCCCGTCGCGGCGATCAGCGCGCGGGACAGCGGCTGGCGGGTCTTGACGCCCGACTCCGCGCGCGTGGCCCGGCCGAGCTCGACGAGACGGCGTACCAGCACCATCTGGCGCGACAGCTCCGGGTCGATGACGGAGAGGTCCGCCTCCGGCCAGGTCGACAGGTGCACGGACTCGGGGGCGTCCGGGGAGACCGGGACGACCAGGTCCTGCCAGACCCGCTCGGTGATGAACGGGGTCAGCGGGGCCATCAGCCGCGTGACCGTCTCCACGACCTCGTGCAGCGTGCGCAGCGCCGCCTTGTCGCCCTGCCAGAAGCGGCGGCGGGAGCGGCGGACGTACCAGTTCGAGAGGTCGTCGACGAACGCCGACAGGAGCTTTCCGGCGCGCTGGGTGTCGTACGCCTCCAGGGCCTGTGTCACCTGGTCGGTGAGCGCGTGCAGTTCGGAGAGCAGCCAGCGGTCCAGGACCGGGCGGTCGGCCGGGGCCGGATCGGCCGCGCTGGGCGCCCAGTTGGTGGTGCGGGCGTAGAGGGCCTGGAAGGCGACGGTGTTCCAGTAGGTGAGGAGCGTCTTGCGGACGACCTCCTGGATCGTGCCGTGGCCCACGCGCCGGGCCGCCCACGGGGAGCCGCCGGCCGCCATGAACCAGCGCACCGCGTCGGCGCCGTGCTGGTCCATCAGCGGGATCGGCTGGAGGATGTTGCCCAGGTGCTTGGACATCTTGCGGCCGTCCTCGGCGAGGATGTGGCCGAGGCACACGACGTTCTCGTACGAGGACTTGTCGAACACCAGCGTGCCGACGGCCATCAGCGTGTAGAACCAGCCGCGGGTCTGGTCGATGGCCTCGGAGATGAACTGCGCCGGGTAGCGGCTCTCGAACATCTCCTTGTTCTTGTACGGGTAGCCCCACTGCGCGAACGGCATCGAGCCCGAGTCGTACCAGGCGTCGATGACCTCCGGGACGCGGGTCGCCGTCAGGCCGCAGCCGTCCTGCGGGCACGGGAAGGTGACCGCGTCGATGTACGGGCGGTGCGGGTCCAGCTCCGACTGGTCGGTGCCGGTCAGCTCGGACAGTTCCGCGCGCGAGCCGACACAGGTGAGGTGGCCCTCCTCGCACGTCCACAGCGGGAGCGGGGTGCCCCAGTAACGGCTGCGTGAGAGCGCCCAGTCGATGTTGTTGTTCAGCCAGTCGCCGAAGCGGCCGTGCTTGACCGACTCCGGGAACCAGTTGGTGTCCTCGTTCTCCTGGAGGAGGCGGTCCTTGACGGCCGTGGTGCGGATGTACCAGGACGGCTGCGCGTAGTAAAGGAGCGCGGTGTGGCAGCGCCAGCAGTGCGGGTAACTGTGCTCGTACGGCACGTGCTTGAAGAGCAGGCCGCGGCTCTGGAGGTCCTCGGTGAGCTTTTCGTCCGCCTTCTTGAAGAAGATGCCGCCCACGAGCGGGACGTCCTCCTGGAAGGTGCCGTCGGTGCGGACCGGGTTCACGACCGGGAGACCGTACGCGCGGCAGACCTTGAGGTCGTCCTCGCCGAAGGCGGGGGACTGGTGGACCAGACCCGTACCGTCCTCGGTCGTCACGTACTCGGCGTTGACCACGAAATGGGCGGGCTCGGGGAACTCGACGAGCTCGAACGGACGTTGATACGTCCAGCGCTCCATCTCGGCACCCGTGAAGGACTCGCCCGTGGTCTCCCAGCCCTCGCCGAGCGCCTTCTCGACGAGCTGCTGCGCGACGACGAACTGCTCCTCGCCGTTCGTCACGACGACGTAGGTGACGCCCGGGTGCGCGGCGACCGCGGTGTTGGAGACCAGCGTCCACGGCGTGGTCGTCCATACAAGGAGCGCGGCCCGGCCGGCCAGCGGACCGGAGGTGAGCGGGAAACGGACGTACACGGAGGGGTCGACGATCGTCTCGTAGCCCTGGGCCAGCTCGTGGTCCGAGAGGCCCGTCTCGTCGCGCGGGCACCAGGGCGCCACGCGGTAGTCCTGGACCAGCAGGCCCTTGTTGAAGATCTCCTTGAGCGACCACCACACGGACTCGATGTACTCGGGGTCCATGGTGCGGTAGGCGTCGTCCAGGTCGACCCAGTAGCCCATGCGGTTCGTCAGCTCGGTGAACGCGTCGGTGTGACGGGTCACGGACTCGCGGCACCGGTCGTTGAACGCGGCGATGCCGTACGCCTCGATGTCCTGCTTGCCGGTGAAGCCGAGCTCCTTCTCGACCGCCAGCTCCACCGGGAGGCCGTGGCAGTCCCAGCCGGCCTTGCGGCCCACGTGGTAGCCGCGCATGGTGCGGAAGCGCGGGAAGACGTCCTTGAAGACGCGCGCCTCGATGTGGTGGGCGCCCGGCATGCCATTGGCGGTGGGCGGGCCCTCGTAGAACACCCACTCCGGCCGGCCCTCGGACTGCTCAAGGCTCTTGGCGAAGATCTTCTGCTCGCGCCAGAAGTCGAGCACGGCGTGCTCGAGGGCGGGCAGGTCGACCTGGGCGGGCACCTGGCGGTACGTCGGCGCTGTCATCGGCGAGCTTCCTCCAACGGACTTTCTGCCTTCCGTCGGAGGGACGAGAGCCGTGTTGCTACGGACGCCGTGTGCGGCGCGCTCCCGCGGTACCACCCTCCTTGGCTCCCCGATGCGCCATTCGCATCAGTGAGCCCCCTCATTGGGGTCGCGATACCGGGTCTACTGGCCCCTGAGGGGTGTTCTTCCGGCGGCTCCGGGGTGATCTTCGCGTCGCGCTCGCCCCCGGGCTTCCACCGTCCCCGGGTCGCTCATGGCCGCGTACGCCGCTACTCGTCCCCATCCACGCTTCTCGCTCCGCCCAGTGTACGGCGCCCCGCGGACAGTGGCCGACCGGTTTTCCCGGGTACCGCCGTGGCCTGCGCGGTGACCCGAATGGCGAGGTGCGCGGGTCCGGATCCTGGGACGGCGGGCCTGGCGGATTACCGGGCGGGGAGCTGGGCACAACGCATGCAGGCTTGCCGCGCGGGGCTCGCGGGGCGGGCGAATCGTGGGCGTGCCCCGTTGCCGCGCGCCAGAAGTCGATTTATCGTCCCAGCACGATTCGCGATCAAGATCACAATATGTGAAGGGGCCGCGGCCATGGTGGCGAAGAAGACCGCCGTACAGCAGTCGGCGTCCGGCAGATCCACGAATGCGGCGGCCAAGGATGTGACAGGGAAGAAGAGCGTTCGGGCCGCTCCCGCGACGGATGAGGCGAAGCCGGTGAAGACGACCTCCAAGACGGTGGCCCCGGCCGGGAAGGCCGCCCCCACGAAGACGGCGAACAGGACATCTGGCAAAACAGTCGACAAAACGGTCGACAGGACGGCTGGCAGAACGCCGGACAGGACGGCTGACAAAGCGGCCGGCACGGTGGCCGCCAGGACGGCCGACCGGACAGCGGCACCTTCGAAGACCGTGACGGCCGAGGCCGACGCCTCGAAGGAGACCGATTCCGGACCAGCGGCCTCGAAGGCGTCCGCCACGAAACCGGCGTCCACGAAGACCGCGTCCACGAAGACCGCGTCCCCGAAATCCGCGTCCTCGAAGGCGGCTGCCAAGAAGACGGCCGCCAAGAAGGCCACCGCGAAGAAGACGGCGTCCGTGGCGGGGAAGCCGGTGTCCAGGAAGGCCGCGGCCAGGAAGACAGCCGGCACGGCGAGGAAGAGCACCAGCACGGCCAAGAAGACGGCCGCTTCCGCGGCCCAGGGCGCGGCCGAGGCCGCGAAGACGACGGGAGCCACGACGGTGGTTGCGAAGAAGACTCCGCGCACGGCCACGGCCGCGAAGAAGGCCACCGCGGTCCCCAAGGCGAGGATCGCCGCGATGGAGCCCGGCGAGCTCGCGGTGCGCCCGGGGGAGGACCCCTGGACCGCGGAAGAGGTCGGGGCGGCACGCGCCGAGCTCCAGTCGGAGGCCCTGCGGCTGCGCACGGAGATCTCGTCGTCCGAGGAGGCCCTCGCGGGCCTGATGCGGGACTCCGGCGACGGCGCGGGCGACGACCAGGCGGACACCGGTACGAAGAACATCACACGCGAGCACGAGATGGCGCTCAACTCCAACGCGCGCGAGATGCTCGAGCAGACCGAGCGCGCCCTGGAGCGCCTGGACGCGGGCACCTACGGGCTCTGCGAGAACTGCGGCAACCCCATCGGCAAGGCCCGCATGCAGGCCTTCCCGCGCGCCACCCTGTGCGTCGAGTGCAAGCAGAAGCAGGAACGCAGGCACTGACGCCGCGCGCGGGAAGCGGGAGCGCCACCGCCTCGCGATGCGGAGCGCTCCTGAGCACCTGGGCCCGGGAGAGCGTGCCGTACCCTCGTCCTCAGTCAGGAACCTAGGTCGAGGGACTCACTCACGTGGCAGAGGCGGAGCGCATCATCGGTACGCCGGACATCCCAGGAGCGGCGGGAGCCGATCCGGAGCAGTCCGACGGCAACGCGGCGTCGGGCGACCGGTCCGGCGCCGACGGGTCGGCCCCGGCCGAGCGGCCCAGGGGCAAGCGCAGGATCGCCGTGCTCTTCACGGTGGCCGTACTGGCGTACGCCCTCGATCTCGTCAGCAAGATGGTCGTGGTGGCCAAGCTGGAGCACCACGACTCGATCGAGATCATCGGGGACTGGCTGAAGTTCGAGGCGATCCGCAACGCGGGTGCCGCCTTCGGCTTCGGTGAGGCGTTCACGATCATCTTCACGGTGATCGCGGCGGCGGTGATCGTCGTCATCGCCCGGCTCGCCCGCAAGCTCTACAGCGTGCCGTGGGCCATCGCCCTGGGCCTGCTGCTGGGCGGCGCGCTCGGCAACCTGACCGACCGGATCTTCCGTTCGCCCGGCGTCTTCGAGGGCGCGGTCGTGGACTTCATCGCACCCAAGCACTTCGCCGTCTTCAACCTCGCCGACTCGGCGATCGTCTGCGGCGGCATCCTGATCGTGCTGCTGTCCTTCCGGGGCCTCGACCCGGACGGCACGGTCCACAAGGACTGACGCACGGGCGCGGGACGGGCGGCCGTGGGCCCGCGTACGGGGCCGCCCGGAGGCCTGAACGGGCACTGACGTTCGGGCGGTGGTCCGGCGGTGTCCGAGCCGTCCGGCATACTCGACGGGTGAGCACCGTTCCCGAGATCCGCACCCTGCCCGTGCCCGACGGCCTGGAGGGCGAGCGTGTCGACGCCGCCATCTCCCGCATGTTGGGCTTCTCCCGTACCAAGGCCGCAGAGCTCGCCGCGGCGGGGAAGGTCACGGTCGACGGCTCGGTGGTCGGCAAGTCCGAGCGCGTGCACGGCGGCGCCTGGCTCGAGGTCGAGATGCCGCAGGCCCCCGCTCCCGTGCAGATCGTCGCCGAGCCCGTCGAGGGCATGGAGATCGTGTACGACGACGACGACGTGCTCGTGATCATCAAGCCCGTCGGCGTGGCAGCGCACCCCAGCCCCGGCTGGTCCGGCCCCACCGTCATCGGCGGTCTCGCCGCCGCCGGCTACCGGATCTCCACCTCCGGTGCCGCCGAGCGCCAGGGCATCGTGCACCGCCTCGACGTGGGCACCTCGGGCCTGATGGCCGTCGCCAAGTCGGAGCGCGCGTACACCTCGCTCAAGCGCCAGTTCAAGGAGCGCACGGTCGACAAGCGCTACCACGCGCTCGTGCAGGGCCACCCGGACCCGACCAGCGGCACCATCGACGCGCCCATCGGACGCCACCCGAACCACGACTACAAGTGGGCGGTCACGGCCGAGGGCAAGCCCTCCGTCACGCACTACGACCTCATCGAGGCGTTCCGCGCCGCCTCCCTGCTCGACATCAAGCTGGAGACCGGGCGCACCCACCAGATCCGCGTCCACATGGCCGCCCACCGCCACCCGTGCGTCGGCGACCTCACCTACGGCGCCGACCCCACGCTCGGCAAGCGCCTCGGCCTCACCCGCCAGTGGCTGCACGCCGTGCGGCTCGGCTTCGAGCACCCCGCGGACGGACGGTGGGTGGAGCTCGGGAGCGACTACCCCGAGGACCTTCAGGCCGCACTCGACAAGGTCCGTGAGGAGAGCTACGCGTGAGCGGCGGCTCGGACGGGGTGGCGGAGGCCACCCCGGCGGTGCGGGACGGCGCGTACACGGTGCGGGTCGCCGAGGACGCCGCCGACCGTGAGGCCTGCTTCTCGGTGCGCAAGGACGTCTTCGTCGGTGAGCAGGGCGTCCCGGAGGACATCGAGTACGACGCGTACGACCCCGGAGCGCTGCACGTGCTGGCGGTCCGCGAGGACGGCGTACCGCTCGGCACCGGGCGTCTCCTGGAGGGTGAGGCGGCCGCGGCCAAGGCCGGCGGGGACCTGACCGTCGGCTCGCTCGGGCGGCTGGCCGTGACGCGCGAGGCCCGTGGGCTCGGCGTCGGCGCCGCGCTCGTCCGCGCCATCGAGGACGCTGCACGCACACGTGGCCTCGCCGCCGTGGACCTGCACGCGCAGACCCACGCGCTGGGGTTCTACGAGCGGCTCGGATACGTGGCGTACGGGCCGGAGTTCCTGGACGCCGGAATGCCGCACCGCGCGATGCGCAAGGCCCTGTGAGCGGGGATTGTCGTAGCGGCGTGGCACGCTGGAGGTCTGGTTCGCCTTTGATCGTCTAGACCCCGCCGGAGCGCTGACCGTGGATCAGTTGGCCCTGCTGTTCGTGCTGTTGCTCGGGGCCGTGATCAGTGTCCCGGTGGGAGAGCGGTTCGGGCTTCCCGCGCCGGTCCTGATGACCTTGCTCGGCATAGTGCTGGCCGTGCTGGAGTTCGTCCCGAACGTGGACATCCCGCCGGATCTGATCCTGCCCGCGCTGCTGCCGCCGCTGCTGTACGCGGCGGTGCGGCGCACCTCGTGGAGACAGTTCGCAGCCAACCGGCGCCCGATCTTCCTGCTCGCCGTGGCGCTCGTGTTCGTCACCACGCTCGCCGTGGCGGCCGTCGCCCACGCGATCGTGCCCGGCCTGCCGGTCGCCGCCGCGGTGGCGCTCGGCGCGCTGGTGGCGCCCCCCGACCCCGTGGCGGCCACCGCCGTGGCGGGACAGCTCGGGCTGCCGCGCCGACTGGTGTCGATCCTGGAGGGGGAGGGGCTCTTCAACGACGTGACGGCCATCGTGCTGTACCACGTCGCGATCGCCGCCGCGGTCAGCGGGAGCTTCTCGCCGTGGCGCGCCGGACTCGACCTCGTGCTGTCGGCCGTCGTCGCGATCGTCATCGGATGCGCCCTCGGATGGGCGGCGAACAAACTGATGTCGCTGCTCGGCGACGCCACCCTCCAGATCGGGCTGACCCTGCTCGTGCCGTACGCCGCCTACGTGCTGGCCGAGGAACTGCACGGCTCGGGCGTGCTCGCCGTGCTCACCACCGCCCTGTTCCTCGCGGAGTACGCCACCGACGCCGACGACGTCATGACCCGGCTCGCCGGCTCGACCGTCTGGGACGTGGTGGACACCCTCGTCACCGGCGTCGCCTTCGGGCTCATCGGGCTCGAACTCCACAACGCGATCCGTACGGCGTCGGGGCGCTGGGGCGAGATGCTGGGCTGGGCCGCCACGATCGTGGTCGTGGTCGTGCTCGTACGCCTGGCGTGGCTGCTTCCCGCGACCTGGCTGACCAAGCGGCTGCACGCCAAGCGGGACTACGACGAGGAGATCCCGACGTCGTGGCGGGAGACCGTGGTGATGTGGTGGGCGGGGATGCGCGGCGTCGCCTCCGTGGCCCTGGCGCTGGCGATTCCGCTGGAGATGGACGACGGGTCGCCGTTCCCCGACCGGGACGAGATCGTCTTCATCGCCTTCGGGGTGATCATGGCGACCCTGGTGCTCCAGGGACTCACCTTGCCGTGGCTGGTCAGAAAGCTCGGGGTGCGGGCCGACGAGGACGTGGAGAAGGCCTTCGAGAAGGAGCTCGCGGCGCGGGCCGCGAAGGCCGCCAGGCGGCGGCTGCGGGAGATCGAGGAGGTGGAGGAGCTGCCGGAGGAGGTCTCCGAGCAGCTGCTGCGCCGGGCCTTCGACATCGGGGTGCGGATCAGCCCCGACCTGGGGGACGAGGAGCGGCGCGAGGCGCATGAGCAGCGGGTCCGGCGGATGAAGCGGATGCGGCGCATCCAGGGGGAGATGATGAGCGCGGCCCGGCACGAGGTGCTGTCCGCGCGGAGCGAGCCCGGGGCCGATCCGGAGATCGTGGACCGGGTCCTCAGACACCTCGACGTACGCAGCCTGCGCTGATCCGGCCGGGGACCGAAGGGCGGCCTTCGGCCCCCCAGGGATCCAGGGGTCAGCCCCGGCCGGGGCCCGTCCGCGGCGGCTCGTGGGCGTGGCGGCCGTGGTTCGCGCGGGCCGCCACCCCGTCCGCGCCGTCCGGCTCCGCGCGCCCCTGGCGACGGATCTGCCCCGGGGGCAGCACCGCCTCGGCGGTGTTGACGCGGGGGAGCGCGTAGGGGTGCTGTTCGGTCAGCCAGCGGATCAGCTGCTCGCGGACCGTGACCCGTACCGTCCAGATGTCGTCCGCGTCCTTCGCGGTGACCAGGGCGCGTACCTGCATGGTGTTGGGCGTCGAGTCGGTGACGGCGAGGCCGTAGTCGCGGCCGTCCCAGGCCGGGCACTCGCGCAGGATGTCGCGCAGCTTCCCGCGCATCGCCTCCACCGGAGCGGAGTGGTCGACGTGCAGGAAGACGATGCCGGTCATCTGGGGAGTGCCGCGCGACCAGTTCTCGAACGGCTTGGACGTGAAGTACGAGACCGGCATGGTGATCCGGCGCTCGTCCCACGTCCGCACCGTCAGGAACGTCAGGGTGATCTCCTCGACCGTGCCCCACTCGCCGTCGACCACCACCGTGTCGCCGAGCCGCACCATGTCGCCGAAGGCGATCTGCAGTCCGGCGAACAGGTTCGCGAGCGTGGACTGGGCGGCGACACCGGCGACGATGCCGAGGATTCCGGCCGAGGCCAGCAGCGAGGCTCCGGCCGCGCGCATCGCCGGGAAGGTGAGCAGCATCGCGGCGATCGCGACCACCCCGACGACCGCGGAGACCACGCGCTGGATCAGCGTGACCTGGGTGCGGACCCGGCGGACCCGCGCCGGATCGCGGTGCGCGTTCGCGTAGCGGGTGTACGAGGTCTCGACGACCGCCGTCGCGATGCTCACCACCAGCCAGGCGGCGGCGCCGATGAGGATCAGGGTCAGGGTCCGGCCGATGCCGATCCGGTGCTCCACCAGCAGCTTCGCCTCGGCGTACGAGCCTCTGAGCAGAGCCGCGAACAGGACCAGTTGGAAGGGGATACGGCCGCGGCGGAGCAGACCCCACAGGGAGGTCTCGCTGTGCCGGTCGTCCGCCCGACGCAACAGGAGGTCCACGGACCACCCGATGAGCAGCGTGAGCACGACCGAGCCACCGACGACGATCACTGGGCGCAGTACGTTCTCCATGCCTGAGAACGTAACCGGCCACGGGCGGTCATGAACATGTGTTCTCGGAAGGGAACGGGGTATCCGCGCGACCCGGCAGGGGCCACGCCCTCCGCCCGGCGCTGTCGGTCCCGGCTGGCACCATGGGAGTCATGAACATCATGCTCTTTCACTCGACCTACGGTCTGCGGCCGGCGGTGCGCGCGGCGGCGGACCGGCTGCGGGCCGCGGGCCACGAGGTGTGGACGCCCGACCTCTTCGAGGGGCGCACCTTCGAGACCGTCGAGGAGGGCATGGCCTTCAACGACGAGATCGGCAAGGACGAACTGCTGAAGCGCGCGGTCCTGGCCGTCGCGCCCTATTCCGAGCGGGGCCTGGTCTACGCGGGCTTCTCCCTCGGCGCCTCCGTCGCGCAGACGCTGGCTCTCGGCGACGAGAAGGCGCGCGGGCTGCTCCTGCTGCACGGCACGTCGGACATCGCCGAGAGCGCGTCGGTGGACGAACTGCCGGTCCAGCTGCATGTCGCCGAGCCGGACCAGTTCGAGACGGACGACTGGCTGAGCGCCTGGTATCTCCAGATGCAGAGAACCGGGGCCGACGTGGAGATCTACCGGTACGGGGGTGCCGGGCACATCTACACCGATCCCGACCTGCCCGACTACGACGCCGAGGCGGCCGAGGCCACCTGGAAGGTGGCGCTCGGCTTCCTCGACAGTCTCTAGCCGGGAGTCCTTGGCGGCCCGTCCGGTCGACGGACGGGCCCGAGGGGCCTAGACCGGGTCGTAGGTCCGCTCCACCGTCTGCGTGCCGGTGCGCGTGCGGTACGAACGGGCCCAGGACGAGGTCGCGTTCGGGTTCGTGCGGTCGGAGAGCACGTAGTAGTCCATCTGAGCGCGGCCGGCGGTGACGTCCAGGACGCCGTAGCCGTGGCGGTCGGTGTCGACCCAGTGGACATGGCGGTTGGCGGCGCGGATGACCGGGGAGGCGATGGCCGAGACGGCGCCCTCGGGGACCTTGACGATGTCGTCGAGGTTGTCGGAGGTGACCGAGGTGACCACGAACTCCGTGGCGGCGGACGCGGACAGCGGGTACGTACCGGCGTCCACCGGCACGTCGTTGGCCCAGGCCATGTGGATGTCGCCGGTCAGGAAGACCGTGTTGCGGATGGCGTTGGAGCGCAGGTGCGCGAGCAGTTCGCGGCGGTCGTCGGTGTAGCCGTCCCACTGATCGGTGTTGAGGGCGATGCCCTCCTGCGGGAGACCGAGCAGCTTGGCGAGCGGCTTGAGAAGGTCGGCGGAGAGGGAGCCCACGGCGAACGGCGAGATCATCACCGAGTTGCCGACCAGACGCCAGGTGGTGTCCGAGGACTTGAGCCCGGACTTGAGCCAGTCGAGCTGGGCGCGGCCGGTGAGCGTACGGTCCGGGTCGTCGACCGAGCCGCTGGCCGTGGACGCCTGCTGCGACCGGAAGGAGCGCAGGTCGAGCAGCGAGAGGTCGGCGAGCTTGCCGAAGCGCAGCCTGCGGTAGGTGGTGCCGGCGATGGCCGGGCGGACCGGCATCCACTCGAAGTAGGCCTGCTTCGCGGCGGCCTGACGGGCCGCCCAGGCGCCCTCGGCGCCCTCGGTGTGGTTGACCGCGCCGCCCGACCAGGAGTTGTCGGCGAACTCGTGGTCGTCCCAGATGGCGACGACCGGCGCCTTGTGGTGCAGGGCCTGAAGGTCCGGGTCGGTCTTGTAACGGCCGTGCCGGGTGCGGTAGTCGGCGAGGGTGAGGATCTCGTTGGCGGGGGCGTGCGGCCGTACGACGGTGCCGCGGGTGCCGTACTCGCCGGACTTGTACTCGTAGATGTAGTCGCCGAGGTGCAGCCAGGCGTCCAGGTCGTTGCGGGCCGCGAGGTGGCGGTACGCCGAGAAGTAGCCGGCCTCCCAGTTGGCGCAGGAGACCACGCCGAAGCGCAGACCCGGCACGGCCGCGTCCGCCGCCGGCGCGGTGCGGGTGCGCGCCGCCGGTGAATCGGTGCCGCCCGCCGAGAAGCGGAACCAGTAGTCGGTGGCCGGAGCCAGGCCGCGGATGTCGGCCTTGACCGTGTGGTCGGAGGCGGCTGTCGCGACGGTGGAACCCTTGGCGACGATCGTGGTGAACGCCTTGTCCTTGGCGACGACCCAGCTCACCTCGGTGTCCGGGCCGAGTCCGGAGCCCGGTATCGCCTGGGAGTCGGGTGTCACCCGGGTCCACAGCAGGATGCCGTCGGGCAGCGGGTCGCCGGAGGCGACACCGTGCAGGAAGGCCGGCGCCTCGGCGGCGCGGGCGGGAAGGGCGGCCGCGAGCGGGGCGGCGAGGACGGCGGTGGCGGCCGCGGCCTTGACGACCGTACGGCGGCGCGGGGCGCGGGAGTTGAAGGCGCCCGCGGAGTCGGTTGATCTCTGTCGACTGGTCACGGGCGATGAGGTTACCGAGCAGTACAAGCCAAGAGCGGGCGAACTGGAAAAGTTCGCCCGCTCTTTGTCTTTTCGCCGCTCGGGTCACTCGGACCACGGCGGCCGCTCAGGTCACCCGCCCGTCGCGGTGGACGGCTCGGAACCCGCCACGTTGACGGTCAGGCCTTGAGGGCCGCGTCGATCGCCGTGGTGAAGTCGGCGACCGTCATCGGCGCGTTGCCGTCCGCGCCGGTGAGCTTCTTGCCGTCCATCACCAGGCTCGGCGTGCCGGTGACGCCGTCCTTGTTGTTGTCCCACGTCTTGGACATCGCCAGGGCCCAGGCGTCGTAGGTGCCCTTCTTGACCGCGTCCTGGAACGTGGTGTTGCCCTTCAGCGCGGAGACGGTGTTCGCGACCTTGATGAGGTAGGCGTCGTCCTTGAACTTGTCCGTCGTCTCGTCCGGGTGCCACTTCGCCGAGTACAGCGCGGTCTTGTACTCCAGGAACGCCTCCGGGCTGACGTTCAGCGCGGCGCCCATCGCGCTCATCGCGTTCTTGGAGCCCTCGCCGCGAGAGCCGATCTGGCCCTTGCCCAGCGAGTCGCCGTCGAGGAACGTGCCACCGACGTACTGGATCTTGAACTTGCCGCTGTCGAGGTCCTTCTTGACGGTCGGGCCGACCGTCTGCTCGAACGAGGCGCAGACGGGGCAGCGCGGGTCCTCGTAGAGCTTGAGGGTCTTCTTGGCGGTGGCCTTGCCGATGACGAGGGTGGTGCCGTCGGTGCCCGTGGAGTTGGCCGGGGCCACCACCTTGGCGTCCTTCAGGCCCTCCCAGTAGGTGGGCTTGTTGTTCTGCACGACCGCGTAGCCGATGCCGCCCGCTATCGCGAGGACCGCGACGAGGGAACCGGCCACGATCGCCTGGCGCCTGATCTTGTCGCGCTTGGCCTGGCGCTCGCGCTCGGCACGCAGCCGCTCTCGGGCCGCGGTCTTCTCTGCCGCGCTGTTCCGCTTGCTCATGTTGGTGATCTCCATCAGGGACGCGCACACGTCGTACGCGGAATACGTATGGGGGACTGCTGGTGCTCAGGGCTGCGCTCAGGAACGTTCGTTCACGCGCTGTCGCCCGGAAGCGGAGGAGTGAGCCGTGGCCCGGGAGCGGTCGCTCAGGAGCCGGTGCCCGGAAGTGGTCGCCCAGGGCGGTCGCTCAGGGCGGTCGCTCAGGCGAAGGCGGCCGGGCGGGGCGGTCCGCGTCGTCCCAGGGAGTGCTCGAACAGGCGGGTACGGGCGGCGGTCGACCGGCGCGCGGTGCGCGGCAGCGGACGGGCCGGGGCGAGCCGTACGGTCACCGCGGCGACCGCGAGCAGCAGCGGCCGGAAGGTCGAGGCGGCCACCGCGCGCAGCAACTGGTCCAGCGCGCGCTCGCCGCGGCGCAGCCAGGCGGCCGCGAGCAGGCCGACGGTGACATGCGCGCCGAGCAGCAGCCAGGCGGCGGCCGGGTCGGCGTCGGAGAGCAGGGCGGCGGCACGGTCGGGGGCGCCGCCGGTCACCCGGGACAGCGGGGTGCCCAGGCTGCCGCCGCCGCACAGCACGTCGAATCCGACCGAGTGCAGCGGACCCGCGACGGGGCCGCCCGCCCTGCCGTAACAGACGTGCTGGCCCGTGGTGAACACGGTGTCGGCGGCCAGCTCCAGCGGGATCAGCAGGGCCGCGATCCGGCCGAAGCCCCGCTCACGGCCCGCCAGGGCGAAGGAGAGGGCGAAGACGGCGGCGGCGATCGCGGCCACGGTGGACAGTGGCAGCGGCACCCGGGACAGCAGCACGTGCGACGCGGCGGAGAGCGTCACGACGACGGCCGTGAACACTGCCGCGCGCACGGCTCTGAGCTGGGTCCCGGATATCTCCATAGCGGAGCCGAGTCTCCCACGCGCTCCCGTAAGCGTCCCCTAAAGGATTCCTGTGCGTTACGGGAGCGTTGTGGGCGACCGAGCCTGTTGGCCTACAGCCCAGGGATCCGGCCGTTGCGGAACAGGTCCACGAAGATCTGGTGGTCGCCCCGCGCGCGGGTGCCGTAACTGTGCGCGAAGTCCACCAGGAGGTCGGCGAAGCCGTCCTCGTCGGCCGCGATGGCCGCGTCGATGGCCCGCTCCGTGGAGAACGGCACCAGCTCCGAGTGACCGCTCTCGTCGTCCGCCGCCGCGTGCATCGTGGCCGTGGACCGGCCGAGGTCCGCGACGACCGAGGCGATCTCCTCGGGGTCGTCGATGTCGCCCCAGTCCAGGTCCACCGCGTACGGCGAGACCTCGGCGACCAGCTGGCCCGCGCCGTCCAGCTCGGTCCAGCCCAGCCACGGGTCGGCGTGCGCCTGCAGGGCGCGCTGCGAGATCACCGTGCGGTGGCCCTCGTGCTGGAAGTACTCGCGGATCGAGGAGTCCGTGATGTGCCGGGAGACGGCCGGGGTCTGGGCCTGCTTGATGTAGATCACCACATCGTTCTCCAGGGCGTCGCTGTTGCCCTCCAGAAGGATGTTGTACGACGGCAGGCCGGCCGAGCCGATGCCGATGCCGCGGCGGCCCACGACGTCCTTCACGCGGTACGAGTCCGGGCGGGTCAGCGAGGACTCCGGGAGCGTCTCCAGGTAGCCGTCGAAGGCCGCGAGGACCTTGTAGCGGGTGGCGGCGTCCAGCTCGATCGAGCCGCCGCCCGGCGCGAACCGGCGCTCGAAGTCGCGGATCTCGGTCATCGAGTCGAGCAGCCCGAAGCGGGTCAGCGAGCGGGCGTCGCGCAGGGCGTCCAGGAGCGGGCCCTCGGCGGTGTCCAGCGTGAAGGGCGGCACTTCGTCGCTCTTGGCGCCGGTGGCGAGGGCGTGGATGCGCTCGCGGTAGGCGGCCGCGTACACCCGCACCAGCTCGGTGATCTGCTCGTCGCTGAGCGCCTTCGCGTAGCCGATGAGGGCCACGGAGGCCGCGAAGCGCTTGAGGTCCCACGTGAAGGGGCCGACGTAGGCCTCGTCGAAGTCGTTCACGTTGAAGATCAGACGGCCCTGGGCGTCCATGTACGTGCCGAAGTTCTCGGCGTGCAGGTCGCCGTGGATCCACACGCGCGAGGTGCGCTCGTCCAGGTACGGACCGCCCCGCCTGTCCTGGTCGAGGTCGTGGTAGAAGAGGGCCGCGGTGCCGCGGTAGAACGCGAAGGCGGAGGCCGCCATCTTGCGGAACTTCACGCGGAACGCGGCCGGGTCGGCGGCCAGGAGCTCGCCGAAGGCGGTGTCGAAGACGGCGAGGATCTGCTCGCCGCGTTGCTCGGCGCTGAGCTGCGGGACCGACATCGCTGGGTGCCTCCTGGTGCAGGTGGTGCGTGGCTGACAGGGCGGGCGCGCCGCCCCGGGGACAAGGGGTCCGTCCACTTCCAACGGACGAAGATACGCGGGAGTGCCCGGGTTCCGGCGACGAACCTACGCCCCGGATCCCGGCCCCCGCATGAAGGTACGGGTGATCCTCCGCCGAGTGTCAGTCGCGCGTCATAGACTTCGACGCTGACCCCCCAGACTGTCCGCAGCCTGTCACCAATGGTTCTTCCTGGAGGCCGAAACCGTGTCGAAGCCGCCGTTCACGCACCTGCACGTCCACACCCAGTACTCGCTGCTGGACGGTGCCGCGCGGCTCAAGGACATGTTCGACGCGTGCAACGAGATGGGCATGACCCATATCGCGATGAGCGACCACGGCAACCTCCACGGGGCCTATGACTTCTTCCACACGGCGAAGAAGGCGGGCGTCACGCCGATCATCGGTATCGAGGCGTACGTCGCCCCGGAGTCCCGGCGCAACAAGCGCAAGATCCAGTGGGGCCAGCCGCACCAGAAGCGCGACGACGTGTCCGGTTCGGGTGGTTACACGCACAAGACGATCTGGGCGGCGAACCGGACGGGCCTGCACAACCTCTTCAAGCTCTCCTCGGACGCGTACGCCGAGGGCTGGCTCCAGAAGTGGCCCCGGATGGACAAGGAGACGATCTCCAAGTGGTCGGAGGGGCTCATCGCCTCCACCGGCTGCCCCTCCGGCGAGCTCCAGACCCGGCTGCGCCTCGGCCAGGAGGAAGAGGCCCTGAAGGCCGCCGCCGAGTACCAGGACATCTTCGGCAAGGACCGCTACTTCCTGGAGCTGATGGACCACGGCATCGAGATCGAGCGCCGGGTCCGTGACGGCCTTCTCGACATCGGCCGGAAGCTCGGCATCCCGCCCCTGGTGACGAACGACTCGCACTACACGTACGCGCACGAGGCGACCGCCCACGACGCCCTGCTGTGCATCCAGACCGGCAAGAACCTCTCCGACCCGGACCGCTTCCGCTTCGACGGCACCGGCTACTACCTGAAGTCCACGGACGAGATGTACGCCGTCGACTCCTCGGACGCCTGGCAGGAGGGCTGCGCGAACACCCTCCTGGTGGCCGAGCAGATCGACACCACCGGCATGTTCGAGGCGAAGAACCTCATGCCGAAGTTCGACATCCCGGACGGCTTCACCGAGGTCACCTGGTTCCAGGAGGAGGTGCGCCTCGGCATGGAGCGCCGCTTCCCCGGCGGCGTCCCCGACGACCGCCAGAAGCAGGCCGAGTACGAGATGGACGTCATCATCCAGATGGGGTTCCCGGGGTACTTCCTCGTCGTCGCCGACTTCATCATGTGGGCCAAGAAGCAGGGCATCGCGGTGGGCCCCGGCCGTGGTTCCGCGGCCGGCTCGATCGTCGCGTACGCCATGGGCATCACCGACCTCGACCCGATCCCGCACGGTCTGATCTTCGAGCGGTTCCTCAACCCCGAGCGCGTCTCCATGCCCGACGTCGACATCGACTTCGACGAGCGCAGGCGCGTCGAGGTGATCAGGTACGTGACCGAGAAGTACGGCGCCGACAAGGTCGCCATGATCGGCACGTACGGCAAGATCAAGGCGAAGAACGCCATCAAGGACTCCGCGCGCGTGCTGGGCTACCCGTACGCGATGGGCGACCGGCTCACCAAGGCGATGCCCGCCGACGTCCTCGGCAAGGGCATCGACCTGAACGGCATCACCGACCCCTCGCACCCCCGCTACAGCGAGGCCGGCGAGATCCGCGGGATGTACGAGAACGAGCCGGACGTGAAGAAGGTCATCGACACCGCCAAGGGCGTCGAGGGCCTGGTCCGGCAGATGGGCGTGCACGCCGCCGGCGTGATCATGTCCAGCGAGCCCATCGTCGACCACGCCCCCATCTGGGTGCGGCACACCGACGGCGTGACAATCACGCAGTGGGACTACCCCCAGTGCGAGTCGCTCGGCCTGCTCAAGATGGACTTCCTGGGCCTGCGCAACCTCACGATCATGGACGACGCCATCAAGATGGTGAAGGCCAACAAGGGCGTCGACCTGGAGATGCTCGCCCTCCCGCTGGACGACCCCAAGACGTTCGAACTGCTCTGCCGCGGTGACACCCTCGGCGTCTTCCAGTTCGACGGCGGCCCGATGCGCTCGCTGCTCCGCCAGATGCAGCCCGACAACTTCGAGGACATCTCCGCCGTCTCGGCCCTCTACCGGCCGGGCCCGATGGGCATGAACTCGCACATCAACTACGCGGAGCGCAAGAACAAGCGCCAGGAGATCACCCCGATCCACAAGGAGCTGGAGAAGCCGCTCGAAGAGGTCCTGGCCGTCACCTACGGCCTGATCGTCTACCAGGAGCAGGTCCAGAAGGCCGCCCAGATCATCGCCGGGTACTCGCTCGGCGAGGCCGACATCCTGCGCCGCGTGATGGGCAAGAAGAAGCCCGACGAGCTGGCGAAGAACTTCACCATCTTCCAGGCCGGAGCCAAGAACAACGGCTACAGCGACGAGGCCATCCAGGGACTGTGGGACGTCCTGGTCCCCTTCGCCGGCTACGCCTTCAACAAGGCCCACTCCGCCGCGTACGGACTCGTCTCGTACTGGACCGGCTACCTGAAGGCGAACTACCCGGCCGAGTACATGGCCGCGCTGCTCACCTCGGTCAAGGACGACAAGGACAAGTCGGCCGTCTATCTCAACGAGTGCCGGCGCATGGGCATCAAGGTGCTGCCGCCCAATGTCAACGAGTCCGAGCAGAACTTCGCCGCCCAGGGCGACGACGTGATCCTCTTCGGCCTCTCGGCCGTCCGCAACGTCGGCACGAACGTCGTCGAGTCGATCATCCGCAGCCGCAAGGCCAAGGGGAAGTACGCCTCTTTCCCCGACTACCTCGACAAGGTCGAGGCCGTCGCCTGCAACAAGCGCACCACCGAATCACTGATCAAGGCGGGCGCGTTCGACACGATGGGGCACACCCGCAAGGGCCTCACCGCGCAGTTCGAACCGATGATCGACAACGTGGTCGCGGTCAAGCGCAAGGAGGCCGAGGGTCAGTTCGACCTCTTCGGCGGCATGGGCGACGAGGACACCAGCGAGCCCGGCTTCGGACTCGACGTGGAGTTCACCGCCGACGAGTGGGACAAGGCCTATCTCCTCGCCCAGGAGCGGGAGATGCTCGGCCTCTACGTCTCCGACCACCCGCTCTTCGGCCTGGAGCACGTCCTGTCCGACAAGGCGGACGCGGGCATCTCCCAGCTGACCGGAGGCGAGCACGCGGACGGCGCGGTCGTCACGATCGGCGGCATCATCTCGGGCCTGCAGCGCAAGATGACCAAGCAGGGCAACGCCTGGGCGATCGCCACCGTGGAGGACCTCGCGGGCTCCATCGAGTGCATGTTCTTCCCGGCGACGTACCAGCTGGTCTCGACCCAACTGGTCGAGGACGCGGTCGTCTTCGTCAAGGGGCGCCTCGACAAGCGCGAGGACGTGCCGCGGCTGGTCGCGATGGAGCTCCAGGTCCCGGACCTGTCGAACGCGGGCACCAACGCGCCCGTGATCCTCACCATCCCGGCGCTGAAGGTGACTCCGCCCATGGTCACCCGCCTCGGTGAGATCCTCAGTCACCACAAGGGCGAGAGCGAGGTCCGCATCAAGCTCCAGGGCCCGCGCAAGACCACGGTGCTGCGCCTCGACCGGCACCGGGTGAAGCCGGACCCGGCGCTCTTCGGTGACCTGAAGGTGCTGCTCGGCCCGTCCTGTCTGGCCGGCTGACGTCCGTACGACCCACGCACTGAGGGGCGCATCCGCGAACGGATGCGCCCCTCAGTGCGTGCCTGGGCCTCAACGGCCCTGTGGGCCTTCAATGGCCCGCGCGGCGGCCTCAGTTGTGGCCGAAGCGCTTCTGATGCTTACGGGCAACATCAGCGGGGCTGCCCTGGGCCTGCGACATCGGCGACTGCTGTGCCTCCGCCGACGACCGCTGTGCCTGCTCCTGCGCACGCTCAGCCTGCGAGGAGCGGTCGGCGTGGCCGCCCTGCTTGCGGTTCTTGTTCTTGGCCATGGTGATCTGCCTCCTGAGGGGGATCTAGGGGCCAGGGCCGCGACCAGATTCACATAGGCTGGCAAGTGGCGCATTTCGTAGAATTACCGTGCGTAATAAGTCCTGTCGGTAGGTGTTCTCCCGATCCGCCACGCCGAAGATCGAGTTCCGGCCGTTAACCTCCGCACGGTCGGGCAGACTCCAAGGAAGCCCGAAGCAAACCTCCCGGAAAGAGGGTGGATCGCGTGGACCGCTGCATCGTCCTGGTGGATGCCGGGTATCTGCTCGGGGCTGCCGCCAGTCTCCTCGCCGGGGAGCCTTCGCGATCCCGGATCACCGTCGACCACACCGCCCTCGTCCAGGGCCTGCGCGAGCGCGCCGAGTCCGACACGGAGCGGCCCCTGCTGCGCATCTACTGGTTCGACGGCGCCCCCGACCGCGTACCGCAGCCGGAACACCGCAGGCTGCGCGTGATGCCACGCGTGACGGTGCGGCTGGGCGCGCTGACCCGCAGCGACGGGCGGTGGGCGCAGAAGGGCGTGGACGCCGCCATGCACGCCGAGCTGACCGAACTGGCGCGCAACCGTGCCTGCTCCGACGTGGTCCTCGTGACCGGCGACGGGGATCTGCTCCCGGGCATGATGGCCGCCAAGGAACACGGAGTCGCCGTACACCTGTGGGCCGTGCAGGCCGCGGACGGCGACTACAACCAGTCCGAGGACCTGGTCGCCGAGGCCGACGAACGGCGGGTGCTCGACCGGGCCTGGATCACCAAGGCCATCCGTGCCAAGGACTTCGGCGGGATCTGCGCGCCACCGCCGGTGCCGCGCCCGGAGATCGCCGCCATCCTCTCCGCGCCGCTGCCCGAGTCGGCGCTCGCGGCGGCCGCCGAGCGCTCGGCCCAGGAGGCCGAACACCACCAGGCGGCCGAATCGCAGAACGGCTCCCAGGAACGGGTGCCCGCCCCCAAGGGGGTTCCCACACCGAAGGACCTGGCCGCGCTGCGCGGACCGGGCACCCAGGCCGCCCAGCACCCCACGAACGCCACGCTGCGCTGGTCCTCGGACAAGGGCTGGGTCGACCGGCCCGGCGGCGCCACGGAGCCCCCGGAAGCCGCCGCGCTGCCCACGCTCGCCCAGCTCACCTCTGCGGAGCAGCGGTGGGCGGACCGTGAGGAGGACATCACCACGGTGGGCGGTGATCCCTTCGAGGTGGGCCAGGTCTTCGCGCGCCGCTGGATGGGGCGCCTCACCGACCCGAGTCATCTGCAGAAGCTGTCGGCGATGTACCCGCGGGTTCCGCACCGGGTGGACGGCGAGCTGCTGCGCTACGCGGCCCGCTTCGGCCTCCTCGCGCACAAGGACGACCAGATCGACGAGCACGACCGGTATGCGATCCGGGCCGGATTCTGGCGCGAGATCGATGTGCGCACCTCGGCGGAGCACGCGCCCGTCGGGGAGTGATCCGAAGCCGTCGGCGAAGGCGCGCGGAGGCCTTCGTCCGGATGTCCGCCATGGCCCCGAGCGCATAACAGGGCATCGGACCACGTACTCTCGTCCTTCGTGAGTACGCGCACGGCACAGGCGGTCCGAATGGGACACAGGGGCGATGTCGTGTGCGCCGTGCGAGGTCTCACCAAGACCTACCCGGCGGTCCGCGGCCGCCGCGGCACCCCGGCGACACCCGAGGTCAGGGCCACCGACGAGGTACGTCTGGACATCGGCCGAGGCGAGATCTTCGGGCTGCTCGGACCGAACGGCGCCGGCAAGTCCACCCTAGTGCGCCAGCTGACCGGGCTGATGCGCCCCGACAGCGGCAGTGTCGAGATCCTCGGCCACGACATCGTGCGCCACCCCGAGCGGGCGGCCCGGCTCCTCGCCTACCTCGGGCAGGAGTCCACCGCCCTGGACGAGCTGACCGTGTCCCTCGCCGCCGAGACGACCGGGCGGCTGCGCGGACTCGACCTGCGCTCGGCGCGCGCCGAGCGGGACGCCGTCCTCGACGAACTGGGCCTGGCCCCGCTCGCCTCCCGCCCCCTGAAGAAGCTCTCCGGCGGGCAGCGCAGACTCGCCTGCTTCGCCGCCGCGCTCGTCGGGCGCCGCCCGCTGCTGGTCCTCGACGAGCCCACCACCGGCATGGACCCCGTCGCCCGGCGCGCCGTCTGGGCCGCCGTCGACCGGCGTCGCGCCGAGCACGGCGCCACGGTCCTGCTCGTCACCCACAACGTCATCGAGGCCGAGACCGTCCTCGACCGGGTCGCCGTTCTCGACGAGGGGCGGGTCATCGCCTGCGACACCCCGGCCGGGCTCAAGGAGCGCGTCGCGGGCGAGGTGCGGGTCGAACTCGTCTGGCGCGACAGCGCCCCGCTGCACGTCCCCGAGGTCGCGGCACTGCGCGCCCGCGCCGTCGAGTCGGGCCGCCGCTGGACACTGCGGCTCGCGCCCGAGGAGGCCCGCGCCGCCGTGGCCACGGTCACCGGAGGCGCCGCCTTCGCGGCACTCGACGACTTCACCCTGGCCACGCCGAGCCTGGAGGATGTGTACCTGGCACTCGGCGGCCACGCGACACAGGGACTGGTGAAGGCGTGAGCGCCCGCGGCATGGAATCCGTACGGGAGAGGGGCGTCGTACGTGTGCGGAACAGGACGGCTGCCGGAGTGAAGGGGAGCAGTTCGACGTGAGTGTCGTACCCGCTGGAGTCCTGCCGGGCAGCGCGCTGTCCGTGGCCGAGCACGCCGACGGTGGCGCCGCGGAGCTGGGGCCGCGCGCGCGGCTGTGGCCGTCGCTGGCCGCCGTGTACCGGGCGCAGCTCTCCCGGGCCCGCGTCGCACGGATCCCGCTGCTGTTCGTGGCCACCTTCCAGTCCGTCGGCATCATGATCATGATGCGCGGGGTGGTGGACGGCGGCGCCGAGGCGCGCGCCGTGGTGGCCGGGTCGACCGTCCTGGTCGTGGCCTTCGTCGCGCTCAACCTGCTCGCGCAGTACTTCGGGCAGCTGCGCGCGAGCGGCGGGCTCGACCACTACGCGACGCTGCCGGTGCCGCCGGCGGCCGTGGTGCTCGGTGCCGCCGGCGCTTACGCGTCCTTCACCGTGCCCGGCACCGTCGTCACCGCCGTCTTCGGGTGCCTGCTCTTCGGGCTGCCGCTGGCGCATCTGTGGGTGCTCGCCGCGGTCGTCCCGCTCGCGGGCGCGGCGCTCGCCGGGCTCGGGGCCGCGTTCGGGCTGCTCGCGCCGCGGCCCGAGCTTGCCACGCTGCTCGGACAGCTCGGCATGTCCGCGGCCCTGCTGCTGGGCGTTCTCCCGGCGGACCGCATGCCGACCCCGGTGCAGTACGCCCGGGACCTGCTGCCCTCGACCTACGGTGTCGAGGCCTTCGCGCGCACCTTCGGGGCGCATCCCGACTGGGCCGTCGTCCTCGGTGATCTGGCCGTCTGCGCCGGAGTCGGGGTGGCCTCACTGGCCCTCGCGGCCTGGGCCTACCGCCGGGCGGCCGTCCGGTGACGCGGCCGCCAGCGGGGCCTGGCACGATGGCAGGGTGACCGCTCCGCTGACTCCACCTCCGCCGCCGCACGAACAGTCCCCGCAGGACCGGCAGCAACCGCACCCCGCCTGGCAGACTCCGCCCGCTCCCGGCCCCGCGGGTTACCCCGTGTACCCGGCCGCGTACGAGGTCTCCTACGGACAGGACGGACCCGGGATGAAGACCGAACTGCGGGAGGCCGCCGTGATCACGATCGCGGTCGCGCTCGCGGGGGCTCTGCTCGGGGTGCTCTGGTCGTGGCTGGCGCCGCATGTGCCACTGATCGCGGACGCCACCGCGGTGTACCTCAAGGACACCGAGGGGGAGCAGGCCATCGGCGTCGATGGAACGTTCACTCTGCTCGCGCTGGGCTTCGGAGCGCTGAGCGCCCTCGTCGTGTTCCTCGTCCGGCGGCGCGGCGGTGTGCCCCTGGTGATCGGGCTCGCCGTAGGGGGCCTGCTCGGATCGCTGCTCGCCTGGCGGGTCGGCATCTGGCTCGGGCCCACGCAGGACGTGGTCGCGCACGCCAAGGCCGTGGGCAAGGGCGTCACGTTCTCCGCGCCGCTGAAGCTCGGGGCCAAGGGCGCGTTGCTGGCGTGGTCCCTGAGCGCCCTGGTGGTCCACCTCGGCCTCATGGCCCTGTTCGGCCCCCGCGACCCCGACCCGTACCAGCAGAGCCCCTACCCGGCCACGCCGCCGGGGCCTCCCGCCTCCTAGCCGGGGGCAGGGCGGCGCAACACCGGCCAGGTGCCTCAAGAGGTGCCGCCCGGCCGGCGCCGGGGTGCGGAGCGTGGGTCACGCCGGACGGCGGCCGTGGTTCGAGCGGCCCTTCCTGATGCGCCACTTGCGTTTCCGCGTCTTCTTCGACATGTCCCTCGTACTTAACCGAGGACGGGACATCCGTCGAGGGGTCACGCACGCGTGTGCTTCTCGGGCCCGGACGTCGAGGGGTCACATGTGCCTGTGCTTCTCGGGCCCGGACGTGGAGGGGTCACGCACGTCTGTGCCTCTCGGGCGTGGACGGCGGTGGGTCACCCGCGCCCGACGGGCGCGGACACCGCTTCCGTGAGCCTGGCCAGATCGGCGGGCGCGAGCTCGACCTCCAGGCCTCGTCGGCCCGCCGAGACGCAGATCGTGGTGTGGCCGGAGGCCGAGGAGTCCAGCACGGTGCGGAGCTTCCTGCGCTGGCCGAGTGGCGAGATGCCGCCGCGGACGTACCCCGTCGTGCGCTCGGCCGCCGCCGGGTCGGCCATCGCCGCCCGCTTGCCGCCCACCGCCGTGGCGAGGGCCTTGAGGTCCAGGGAGCCCGCCACCGGGACGACCGCGACCACGAGCGCTCCGTCCACGTCCGCCACCAGGGTCTTGAAGACCCTCTCCGGCGAGACGCCCATCGCCTCGGCCGCCTCCTCGCCGTAGGACGGATGGGAGGGGTCGTGCTCGTAGGCGTGGACGGTGTACGGGACACCCGCGTCCGTCAGTGCCACCGTCGCCGGGGTGCCGCCGGACTGCTGCTTCTTCGGCTTCTTGGCCATCGACCTTCTCGCAAGCGTCAGTTCAGGCTCGTCGGGCCGCGCGTCAGGTCCGATGCGGGCAACGACGGCAGATTACGGATGATGGCCGTCTCCGCGCGCAGCAGTTTCAGCTCCTCGCGCAGCCGGGAGGCCGTGTCGGAGGCCTGCAGCAGCCGCTGTCTGGCCGGGACGTCCAGCATCACGGCGGCCGCGACGAGGTAGGAGACGACCGCCGGTTCGTCCGGCAGGTCCGCGCCGGTCGACAGCGACCGCTCCCGCGCTCCGGCCAGCCGCTTCTGGTACTGGCGGAAGGCGCGCAGCACGCCCTCGGCGAGCGCTCCGGCCTCGTCGCCCGGATCCTCCTCCAGCTCCTCCAGCTCGGCCGTCAGGAACGCGCCGGAGGCGTCCACGGACAACAGCCGGACGCGGGTCGTGCCGGTCGCCAGCACCTCGAAGCTGCCGTCGGCGCGCTCACGGATCGTGGCCGCGTCGGCGACGCAGCCCACCTCGTGGAAGGCCTTGAGCGGATCGTCGCCGAAGCCGGCGGCGGGCCCGCGCTCGGGCACGGCGGTCTGGTCCGGCATGCCGGGCGCGCTGGGCGACACCTCATGGCCGTCGCGGATGGCGACGACGGCGAATCGGCGCGGTTCGTCCTCGGGGGTCTTGAGCAGATCGCGCATCATGGCGCGATAACGCTCCTCGAACACGTTCAGAGGAAGCACGAGCCCGGGGAACAACACCGAGTTCAGGGGGAAGAGCGGGAGCCGGACGGTGGTCACGACGCGAAAGCCTAATGGTCGCCGGAGCGTGCGCGTCCGCCCCGCCCATTCCCTGGATGCCGATCGGGGCCCGGATCCCGCAGCGGAAGCCCCGAGGCGACCTCCAGACGGACGCCGTCGCGCAGCTCCAGGAACTGGCCGAGGGGGTCGTCGGAGACCCGGTCCCAGGGGAACGAGGTCGCGTACGGGCCGATCATGCGCAGCTGCTCCAGCGCGTCCTCCCAGCGCTCCAGCCGGACCAGGACGTACGTCAGCAGGTTGCGTACCTCGGCGGGCCACGGGTCGGCGGCCGCGTAGGCCGCGGAGAGGGCGATCGCGAGGTCGGCCGCGGCGTCCAGGCGCTCGCGCGGCACCGCGGGACCGCCGCCCTCGGTCAGATAGGCGAAGGCCGCGCGCACCGGCAGCGCCTGCACCAGGGAGCCCGGCAGCGCGTCCTGCGCGGCCGGCTCGGCGAAGTCGAAGCACTCGCGGTGCGAGCCGTACCAGGCGGCCGAGAGGTACTGGAGGGCGGCCACGTGGCAGCCGTAGTGGTGCGGGGAGCGCCGGACCGCCTCGCCCCACAGCTGCTCGAACTCGGTGTGCCCGACGTTCGTGCCGCGGGCGTGGTCGAGCGCGATCCGCCAGGGCACCGGGTCGCGCGGGTCGCCCTCGGCGGCGGAGGTGATCAGCGGGCCGACCTCGCGCAGCAGCTCGACCCGTGCGGGTGACTCCCAGCCTCGGCGGACCGCCAGCTCGGCCCTGACGAGCAGGGCGTCCGGATCGTGCGGGTCGGCGGCCTGCCACTCCCTGAGCCATTCGTCGCGGGAGCGCGCGAAGGTGGCGAGGCGCATGGCGTACCGGTCGCGGTTCTCCCACTCGGCGGACTCGCGGGTGGTGGCCATGAGCTTGGCCGCGGGGGCGTATTCCCCCCGGCCCGCCGCGACGAGCGCGGGGCCCAGACGGTCGTCGGGGGCGTCGAGCAGTACCTCGTCGTCGGCCGGCAGTCCGACGGCGAGGCGTGAGGTGTTCCGTGCCATCCGGGCCGTACGGAGGAACGCGCGCAGCAGTGCCATGGTGTCGACCATTGAAAACCGCAGGTCGGAGCAGTACCAGAGGTGTGCGGTGACGCTTTCGTAACCTCCGTTTGGTTGTGCGGCATACGGTCAAGGACGGGTAAAGGGTGGTGTGGATCCCGTGTGCGGCGGCTGTGCGAAGCGTCGTACACCGGACTGCCGGACTGCCGGACGGCCCGGCTTCGGCGCCGGCGTCGGCGGCCACCGGCCCCTGGTGGCGCGCCCTCGCGTCGGAGCCCCCGTATCGCGTCCCCGCGTCAGCCGCGCCGCAGCAGCCGGGTGGCCCCCGCGGCCACCGTCGTGGCCAGGATCCAGCCGAGGAGGATCACCACCGCGGCCAGCCACTGCCAGGCCCCGCGCAGCTGCCAGACGTCGGCCTGGCCCAGGTCGATGACCGGCAGCAGCAGATCCAGGGCGAAGAGCGAGGCGTTCCACGGGGGATGCCCGTCGCCGTTGGCCGGCCGATGCCCGGCGTGCGAGAAGGCGACCGACGTCGCCGCCCACAGCACCGCCATCCACAGGGCGGCCCGGCCGGGCCGGTACCCGTAGGCGACCGTCCAGTCCTGCGCGTAACCCCAGAGCTTGGCGGCCAGCGGCAGAGTCTCGCGGCGGCGCCGCTGCTTGGCGAGCAGCACCTCGCGGGCGTCCTCGTCCTCCCCGGAGTTGCGCAGCACGGTGGCCAGGCGCTCGTACGGCTCCGGGTTGTACTCGGCGGTCGCCGCGGCCACCCACTCCAGCCGCCGGGTCAGCGGGAAGCCGCCCTGCGGGACCAGGTTCTCGTACGTGAAGCCGCCCATGTGCAGGCTGCCGGGTCCCGGCCAGCTGGACGCCCGGTCGACCAGGTTGACGACCCGCGCGCCGGACAGCACGACCTTGCCGCGCTCGGGCCGCTCGCCGAGGAAGCGCAGCTCGGGCGTCTGGACCCGGAGCAGCGACAGCTCCTGGTCGTCGTCGAAGGTGAAGCGGGCCCGGTCGAAGTCGACCGCGTCACCGAACCGCCCGTCGTCCAGGCGGATGCCGCCCTGGCACTCGAACCGCTGCACCAGCGTGCCGCGCGCCGGTGTGGTGCCACTGGTCATCACCGGATTGCCGAGACCCGCGGGGGTCATGTAGAGCGTGCGGTTGACGGTCAGCTGGGGGGCGTTGAGGGCCAGCCGGGTGTACGGATTGGTGAGCCTGCTGCCGCGCAGGCTCAGCGAGACGCCGACGGTGGCGCCGCGCAGGCTCAGTTCGCCGTGCGACTCCAGCATCTCGGCCTGGAGGTCCTGGCCTACGGTCATGCCGTCGCCGGTGATCGAACGCCCGCGCCGGTCCCGGTAGACCACGGCCTGGTTGAGCAGCAGATCCGTGCCGATGTGGGCGTCGGTCAGCCGTACCCCGTTGTGGAAGCGGCAGCGTGGCAGATGCAGATCGCCCTCGGTGTGCAGCCGGGCCGCCTCCAGCCGCGGCACCGAGCAGTTCACCAGCCGGGCGGTCGTGAACCGGGACTCGGGCAGCAGGACCTCCTTCTCGAACCGGCACCCCTTCAGCTCCACGTACGGCACCACCGTGCCGCCCGCGAGGTCGAGCACATCGGTGATCCGCACGCCGGTCAGTTTCAGGGAGGCGACCCGGCCCTGGAGGGCGGGCGGCCCGTCCAGCAGCAGCCAGGCGACTATCCGGGCCCGCACGCTCCGCTCGGGCCCCCAGGGATGGCCGCCGTGCGGATCGTCCGCGGCGGTGTCCCCGCTGCGCAGGTCGTACACGCTGCCGTTGCGGAAGGCCTGCCACATCCCGGCTTCGGTGGCGGTCAGCTCGTCCGGCAGGTCCCCGGTGCGGATGCCGGCACCCTCGGTCACGGCATGTCCCTTCCTCCCCAGCTACTCGCGGGTTCGTACATTCGTGCAATGCCCGCTCAGTGACGGCCCGAACGCTACTGGTGACGAGGATCTTCCGTGGAACCGAAGGTGGCTTGTATCAGCCATTGATACAGGCGTCCGGCGCCTCGGCGCCGTCTGAGAGAATTGTCCCCGTGCTGCAACATTTCCCGATCACTCGAATCGATCTGCGCGGCGACGCCCTCCCCGAGGGTTCCGCCTTGCGCGACCTGCTGCCCCGAGCCGACTTCGACGTCTCGGCCGCCCTGGAGAAGGTGCGACCGATCTGCGAGGCCGTGCATCATCGGGGCGACGCGGCGCTGATCGACTACGCGGAGAAGTTCGACGGAGTACGGCTGGAGTCCGTACGCGTCCCGGCCGAGGCCCTCGCCGACGCCCTGGAGCAGCTCGACCCCGCCGTGCGCGCGGCCCTGGAGGAGTCCATCCGCCGCGCCCGTCTCGTCCACCGCGAACAGCGCCGGACGACGCACACCACCCAGGTCGTGCCCGGCGGCTCGGTCACCGAGAAGTGGGTGCCCGTCGACCGCGTGGGGCTGTACGCGCCCGGCGGCCGCTCCGTGTACCCGTCGTCCGTGATCATGAACGTGGTCCCGGCGCAGGAAGCCGGCGTCGGGTCCATCGCGCTCGCCTCCCCGGCCCAGTCCGAGTTCGGCGGCCTGCCGCACCCGACGATCCTCGCGGCCTGCGCCCTCCTCGGCGTCGACGAGGTGTACGCGGCCGGCGGCGCCACGGCCGTCGCGATGTTCGCGTACGGCACCGAGTCGTGCCCCTCCGTCAACATGGTCACGGGTCCGGGCAACATCTGGGTCGCCGCCGCCAAGCGCTACTTCACCGGCCGGATCGGCATCGACGCCGAGGCCGGCCCGACCGAGATCGCGGTCCTCGCCGACGACACCGCCGACCCGGTGCACGTCGCCGCCGACCTGATCAGCCAGGCCGAGCACGACCCGCTCGCCGCCGCCGTCCTGGTCACCGACTCCCCGGCGCTCGCGGACGCCGTGGAGAAGGAGCTGGAGCCGCAGGTCGCGGCCACCAAGCACATCGAGGACCGGATCGTCCCGGCCCTGGGCGGCAGGCAGTCCGCGATCGTCCTCGTCGACGGCATCGACGAGGGCCTGCGGGTCGTCGACGCCTACGGCGCCGAGCACCTGGAGATCCAGACGGCGGACGCGGCCGCGGTCGCCGACCGGGTCCGGAACGCCGGAGCGATCTTCGTGGGCCCCTGGGCCCCGGTCTCGCTCGGCGATTACGCGGCGGGCTCCAACCACGTTCTGCCGACCGGCGGATGCGCCTGCCACTCCTCGGGCCTGTCCGTCCAGTCCTTCCTGCGCGGCATCCACATCGTCGACTACACGAAGGACGCGCTCGCCGACGTCGCCCATCACGTGGTGACGCTGGCGGAGGCGGAGGACCTGCCCGCGCACGGCGCGGCGATCAAGGCAAGGTTCGGTTGGAAGGTACCCGAGGGCAAGTGACTGGCATCGACGATCTCCCCGTACGGGACGAACTGCGCGGCAAGACCCCCTACGGCGCACCCCAACTCGACGTCCCGGTACGCCTGAACACCAACGAGAACCCGTACCCGCTGCCCGAGCCGCTCGTCGAGCGGATCGCCGAGCGGGTCCGCGAGGCGGCCCGCGGGCTCAACCGCTACCCCGACCGGGACGCGGTGGAGCTGCGCACCGAGCTGGCCGCCTATCTGACGAAGACCGGTAAGCACCTGGTAGGCACCGAGAACGTCTGGGCGGCCAACGGCTCCAACGAGGTCATCCAGCAGCTGCTCCAGACCTTCGGCGGACCCGGCCGCACCGCGATCGGCTTCGAGCCGTCGTACTCGATGCACGCGCTCATCGCGCGCGGCACCGGCACGGCCTGGATCTCGGGCCCGCGGAACGAGGACTTCACCATCGACCCCGCGGCCGCCGAGCGGGCGATCGCCGAGAACCGGCCGGACGTCGTCTTCATCACCACCCCCAACAACCCCACGGGCAACGCGGTTCCGCCCGAGACGGTCCTCGCGCTCTACGAGGCCGCGCAGGCGGCGAAGCCGTCGATGGTCGTGGTCGACGAGGCGTACATCGAGTTCAGTCACGGCGACTCGCTGCTGCCGCTGCTCGAAGGACGGCCGAATCTCGTCGTCTCCCGGACGATGTCGAAGGCCTTCGGCGCGGCGGGTCTGCGCCTCGGGTATCTCGCCGCGCACCCGGCGGTGGTGGACGCCGTCCAGCTCGTACGGCTGCCGTACCACCTGTCCGCCGTCACGCAGGCGACCGCGCTGGCCGCCCTGGAACACACCGACATACTGCTCGGATACGTGGAGCAGCTGAAGTCCGAGCGGGACCGGCTGGTCGCCGAGCTGCGCGCGATCGGCTACGAGGTGACCGAATCGGACGCGAACTTCGTGCAGTTCGGGCGGTTCGCCGACGCCCACACCGCCTGGCAGAAGATCCTCGACCGGGGCGTCCTGGTCCGGGACAACGGCGTACCGGGGTGGCTGCGGGTCTCCGCCGGAACCCCGGAGGAAAACGACGCGTTCCTCGACGCGGTACGTGAACTAGCGGTACGTGAACTAATGGGCTCTGTGGGGGACACCCCCACATCCCCGAAGGAGCAGAGCGCATGAACCGCGTTGGACGCGTGGAGCGGGTGACGAAGGAGACGTCGGTCCTCGTCGAGATCGATCTCGACGGCTCCGGCAAGGTCGACGTGGCCACCGGCGTCGGCTTCTACGACCACATGCTCGACCAGCTCGGCCGGCACGGTCTGTTCGACCTGACCGTGAAGACCGAGGGCGACCTCCACATCGACTCGCACCACACCATCGAGGACACCGCCCTCGCGCTGGGCGCCGCCTTCAAGCAGGCGCTCGGCGACAAGGTGGGGATCTACCGCTTCGGCAACTGCACGGTCCCGCTGGACGAGTCGCTCGCCCAGGTGACCGTCGACCTGTCCGGCCGCCCCTACCTCGTGCACACCGAGCCCGAGAAGATGGCGCCGATGATCGGCGAGTACGACACGACGATGACCCGGCACATCCTGGAGTCCTTCGTCGCCCAGGCCCAGATCGCGCTGCACGTGCACGTGCCCTACGGGCGCAACGCGCACCACATCGTGGAGTGCCAGTTCAAGGCGCTGGCCCGTGCCCTGCGTTACGCCTCCGAGCGCGACCCGCGCGCCGCCGGAATCCTCCCCTCCACGAAGGGCGCGCTGTGACAGGCCTTTCCAGCATCCTGATCGTCGTCGGCCTCTTCCTTCTCGGCGGGATCTACTCCTTCGTCAAGCAGGACATGCCCAAGAGCCTTGTCGTACTGCTCTCCATCGGCGCCGCGATGTGTCTCGTCGCGGGCGTCATGAGGCTGGAGGTGTGGAGTTGAGCGCAGCCAAAAAGGTCGTCGTCTTCGACTACGGCTTCGGAAACGTACGGTCCGCCGAGCGCGCCCTCGCCCGCGCGGGCGCCGAGGTCGAGATAACACGCGACTTCGACACCGCGATGAACGCGGACGGTCTGCTGGTGCCGGGCGTCGGCGCCTTCGCCGCCTGCATGCAGGGCCTCAGGGACGCGCGCGGCGACTGGATCATCGGCCGCCGGCTCTCCGGCGGCCGCCCCGTCATGGGCATCTGCGTCGGCATGCAGATCCTCTTCTCGCGCGGCATCGAGCACGGCGTGGAGACCGAGGGCCTCGACGAGTGGCCGGGCACCGTCGGCCCGCTGCAGGCCGACATCGTGCCGCACATGGGCTGGAACACCGTCGAGACCCCGGCCGGCTCGCAGGCCTTCGCCGGCCTCGACGCCGACGCCCGCTTCTACTTCGTCCACTCCTACGCCGTCCACGACTGGTCCCTGGAAGTCGGCAACCCGTTGCTGCGGGCGCCTCTGGTGACCTGGTCCACCCATGGCGAACCCTTCGTGGCGGCCGTCGAGAACGGCGCCCTGTGGGCCACCCAGTTCCACCCCGAGAAGTCCGGCGACGCCGGAGCCCAGCTCCTCACCAACTGGATCGGAACACTGTGAGCAAGCTCGAACTCCTCCCGGCCGTCGACGTCCGCGACGGCCAGGCCGTCCGTCTCGTGCACGGCGAGTCCGGGACCGAGACCTCCTACGGCTCCCCTCTGGAGGCCGCCCTGGCCTGGCAGAGCGCGGGCGCCGAGTGGCTGCACCTCGTCGACCTGGACGCCGCGTTCGGCACCGGCGACAACCGGGACCTGGTCTCTGAGGTCACCAGGGCGATGGACATCAAGGTCGAGCTGTCCGGCGGCATCCGCGACGACGCCTCCCTGGCGGCCGCCCTCGCGACCGGCTGCACCCGTGTCAACCTCGGCACCGCCGCCCTGGAGACCCCCGAGTGGGTCGCCAAGGTCATTGCCGAGCACGGCGACAAGATCGCGGTCGGGCTCGACGTCCGCGGCACGACGCTGCGCGGCCGCGGCTGGACCCGCGACGGCGGAGACCTCTTCGAGACGCTGGAGCGCCTCAACTCCGAGGGCTGCGCGCGTTATGTGGTGACGGACATCGCCAAGGACGGCACGCTCCAGGGCCCGAACCTGGAACTGCTGCGCACCGTGTGCGCCGCGACCGACCGCCCGGTGGTCGCCTCCGGCGGGGTGTCGTCCCTGGACGACCTGCGCGCCATCGCCGAGCTCGTACCGCTCGGCGTCGAGGGCTCCATCGTCGGCAAGGCCCTGTACGCCAAGGCGTTCACCCTCGAAGAGGCACTGGAGGCGGTATCCCGGTGAGCGCCGTACGCCGCGTCTCGACCGGCGCGCCCTGGGAGGACACCTTCGGTTACTCCCGCGCGGTGGAACTGCCGAACGGCCTGGTGCTGGTGTCCGGCTGCACCTCCGTGATCGACGGCCAGATCGCCGAAGGCGACCCGTACGAGCAGGCGCTCAACTCCTTCCGCGTCGCGTTCGACGCGCTGGAGCAGCTCGGCCTCGGCCGCGACGACGTCGTCCGTACGCGGATGTACATCACCCATGCCCGGGACGTGGAGGCCGTCGGCCGCGCCCACAAGCTGCTGTTCGACGCCGTCCGCCCCGCCGCGTCCATGATCATCGTCGCGGGTCTGGTGGACTCGCGCCTGGTGGTCGAGGTCGAGGTGGAGGCGTTCCGTACGGGCGAAGAGCACGCGGGTTCGTCCGGCCAAGGCCACGCGGAGCAGTCCGGCGAAGGCCACACAGAACAGGGAGAAGCGCAGTCATGACCCTGGCGGTCCGAGTGATTCCCTGCCTGGACGTGGACAACGGCCGGGTCGTGAAGGGCGTCAACTTCCAGAACCTGCGGGACGCGGGCGATCCCGTCGAGATGGCCAAGGTGTACGACGCCGAGGGCGCCGACGAGCTCACGTTCCTGGACATCACCGCGTCCTCGGGCAACCGTGAGACCACGTACGACGTGGTGCGCCGCACGGCCGAGCAGGTCTTCATCCCGCTGACGGTCGGCGGCGGTGTCCGCACCGCCGAGGACGTCGACAAGCTGCTGCGGGCCGGCGCCGACAAGGTCGGTGTCAACACGGCCGCCATCGCCCGGCCCGACCTCATCCGGGAGATCGCGGAGCGGTTCGGACGGCAGGTCCTGGTGCTGTCGGTGGACGCGCGCAGGACCGCGGACGGTTCCTTCGAGGTGACCACCCACGGCGGCCGCAAGGGCACCGGCATCGACGCCGTCGAGTGGGCCCATCGGGCCGCCGACCTGGGCGCGGGCGAGATCCTGCTCAACTCGATGGACGCGGACGGCACGAAGGACGGCTACGACATCGAGATGATCGAGGCCGTACGCAAGCACGTCACCGTTCCGCTGATCGCCAGCGGCGGAGCAGGCCGGCTCGACCACTTCCCGCCGGCCATCGAGGCGGGCGCCGACGCGGTGCTGGCCGCGTCCGTCTTCCACTTCGGGGACCTGCGGATCGGCGAGGTCAAGGAGACCCTGCGAGGCGCGGGGCATCCCGTCCGCTGACGATCCCGCGCCACCGTTCACGGCCCGCACCCAGGCAGCCTCCGCTGCCGGGCGCGGGCCGTGTTCGTTGTCGTTCCTTGTCGTTCGTTCCCTGTCCGCGTGCCGCGTGCCGCGTGCCGCGTGCCGCGTGCCGAGCTCTGTGCTCTGTGCTCCGTGGCGAAGGGGACGCGTGCCGCGGGCCTTGATGCGCGGGTTCCACGGTGTGTCGGATGCGGTGTGTCGGATGTGGGGTGGCGGCGGGCCAAGACCGGTGATTCTGCCGATGTACGGGCCGGGTCCGGGGCGGACAGTTGCCACCGCAACCACCGAGACGGACCCCGCCGTTTCGCAGCGTGCGCCTTTCGACACCGATGCCAGGGCGGCGCTACGACCGCGGCGCGGGTCCGTCCTCCCTCACCGAGAGGATGCACCCGTGCAGCAGCCGAACCGCCCCTTCCCCGCCGCACCCGTCGGCCCCGCCCCGTCCTCCCGCCGCCCGCACCGGCTCACGAGCCGTCTGGCGCGGGCCGGTCTCGCGGTGCTCCTGGCCGCGGGCGGCCTCGTCGCCGCGCAGGCCACCGGAGCGCAGGCCGTCGGAGCACCGGTCGTCTCGGCGCAGGCCGCCGCGAACCCGTACGAGCGTGGCCCCGCCCCCACGAACGCCAGTATCGAGGCGGCCCGTGGGTCGTACGCCGTCTCCCAGACCATCGTCTCCTCGCTGTCCGTGAGCGGCTTCGGCGGCGGCACCGTCTACTATCCGACCTCGACCAGCGACGGCACCTTCGGCGCGGTCGTCATCTCACCCGGGTACACCGCCTACCAGTCGTCCATCGCCTGGCTCGGGCCCCGGCTCGCCTCGCAGGGCTTCGTGGTGTTCACCATCGACACCCTCACCACCCTCGACCAGCCCGACAGCCGTGGCCGGCAGTTGCTGGCCGCGCTCGACTACCTGACCCAGAGCAGTTCCGTGCGGACCAGGATCGACAGCAGCCGGCTCGGTGTCATGGGCCACTCGATGGGCGGTGGCGGCACGTTGGAGGCAGCGAAGAGCCGCCCCTCGCTCCAGGCGGCGATCCCGCTCACCGGCTGGAACCGGGACACCACCTGGCCGGAGATCAAGACGCCGACCCTGATCGTGGGTGCCGACGGAGACACGATCGCACCGGTGGCCACGCACTCCGAGCCCTTCTACCAGAGTCTTCCGAGCACGCTCGACAAGGCGTACCTGGAACTCAGGGGTGCCACCCACTTCACGCCCAACAGCTCGAACACGACGATCGCGAAATACAGCATTTCGTGGCTGAAGCGGTTCATCGACAATGACACCCGCTATGAGCAGTTCCTCTGCCCGCTGCCGCAGGCCTCGCTGACGATCGCCGAGTACCGGGGCAACTGCCCGCACACCTCCTGACCCGCCCGCACGGTCCGACCCGTGCGCAGGTGACGGCCACCGTTCGCGGTGGCGGTCACCGTCGTGTGTCTCTGGCCCGCGCGGTATACGGGTGCTCGCACGGCACCCCGCCGCCGTCCTTGTGCGGGCGCACAAGCCTTGCCCGCCGGGCCTGGGAGCGCGCCCAGCGACGACCCCTGTCAGGGCCTGTCCGCCCTGGTCACAAGGGGTTTGCGGGCCCAGCGGGACAAGGGAACGCGGGACTTCCGCCGTCGTTTACGCAGAAGTAACGTGACGGTCGTGACCGGAAACGCGACAGTGCGAAGTCCTCTCCGGACCGCGGGCCGGAGCACGTTACCGCCCCCCGCTCGGGGTACGTCGAACGAACCGGACCGCAGCCGCGAGCCCGGTCGGGCACCCGCTCCCGGGCGCGAGCCGGAACCGCTCGCCGAGCCGGGTTCCACGGCGCCGCCGCCCACCGCGCCGGGCGACGGCACCTGTTCGGTCCGGCCGCCCGCCGTGCCGGGCGACGCCACCCGTGCGGTCCGGCCGCCCGCCGCGCCGGCCAGGGCGGACCTGTTGCTGCTGTTGGTGGCGGCCGAGCGGGAGCGGGACGGGAGGGCGGCCGGGGCGGACGCCGTGGTGGTGCTCGGGGCGGCCGGGGCGGGCGGACTCGACGCGGGTGCGCTGGACGCCGCCGAGGCCGCGGGACTCCTCGAACTCGCCGGGGGCCGCATCCGCGTCGTCGATCCGTGCCTGGCCCGTACCGTCTACGCGGCCGTCCCGCCCGCCCGTCGCCGCGCGGCCCACCGTCTGCTGGCCGAGGCCCACGCAGGGGGTCCGCGCGCCCTGCCCGTCCTCTTCCACCGGGCCTCGGCGGCCACCGCTCCCGCCCCCGGCCTCGGCGACGCGCTCGCCGCCGCGGCGGAGCTGCCGGGCGGCGGACCGACGCACGCGGAGCGTTCGGCGGCCTGGGCGCGGTCGGCCGAACTCGCCGCCGACGAGGGCCCGCGCGCCGTCCGCCTGATCAACGCCGCCGATCACGCGAGGCTCGCCGGACTGCCGCACCGCGCGCGGGAGTTGCTCGCGCGGGCCGGGTGCGAGGGCTCGCGCGACGCCGTGCGCGGGGCGGCCCAACTGGTCGGCGGGCAGCTCGCCCTCCAGGACGGCCCGGTCGCCGACGCCCGTGAAGCGCTGCTGCTGGCCGCCGAGTTACTGGCTCCCACCGACGCCCACCACGCCCTGGCCGCCCGGCTCGCCGCCGTCGAGGCGTCCTGGGCGATGGGCGACGCGGCGGCGTGCGTGGAAGCCCTGGACCTGGAGGCCCTGGACCTGGAAGCCCCGCACCACACTCAGGAACAGCCCGCATCCGACCGGCGGCTCGCGGCGTACCGGGAGGGGATGTCCGCGGTGATGCGCGGGCGCCCGGACACCGGACGGCGATGGCTGCGGGAGGTGGTGGCCGGAGCGGGGGAGGCCGGGACCCTCGACGGCCCGGAGATCCTTCTGCGGGCCGGGAGCGCCGCCCTCGTCGTCGGTGACCTCCCCGCCGCCTGCCGCGCCAACTCCCGTGCGCTCGCCGTCGCCAGGGCCCGGGGCCCGCACATCCTGATCGCCCAGGCGCTGGAACGCCTGGCCTACGGAGAGCTGCGTGCCGGCCGGCACGCGCGGGCCCGCGCCCACGCCGAGGACGGTCTGCGCACGGCCCTCGGCGCCGGTCAGAGCAACCTCGCGGCACACCACCACGCGATCCTCGCGCTGGTGGCGTCGGTCGAGGGGTCCTCGGAGGCCGTCGCGGAGCATGCCGCGGCCGCCGAACGCGTCGCCGCGCCCCACGGTCTCGCGCAGGCGGCCACGCTGTCCCAGTGGGCGCGGGCCCGCGCCGCGGTCACTTCGCGGTACGGATGCTCGCCGTCCCCTGCTTCGTGGAGGCGGCGGCCCGCACCGGCCAGTCGGAGGCCGCCCGGTCCGCGGTGGCCGAGTTCGCCCACTGGGCCGCGCAGGGTGCCGATCCCCAGGCCCCGGCCCAACTGGCCCGCTGCCGTGCGCTGCTGAGCGGCCCCGAGGAACGCGAGGCACTGTTCACCACCGCGCTCGACCGACACGACGAGGTGGCCGGGGACTTCGAACGCGGCCGCACCCAACTCCTGTACGGCGCCTGGCTGCGACGCCGGCGCAGACCGGGTGAGGCCCGCGGCCGGCTGCGGGACGCCCTGGTGTCCTTCGAGCGCGGCGGAGCACTCGGCTGGGCCGCGCAGGCCCGGGCCGAACTGCGGGCCACCGGGGACGCCGGACCGTGTGAGCCGGCCGGTCCGCTCGCGCTCCTGACCCCCCAGCAGCTGCGGATCGCCCGCTGCGTGGCCGAGGGCGCCACCAATCGCGAAGTGGCGCTGCGCCTGTCCGTGAGCCCCCGCACCGTGGACCATCACCTGCGCAATGTCTTCGCCACCCTGGGCGTCCGATCCCGCGTCGAGCTCTCCCGAATGGTGGACCGGGCCGAGAAGACCACCGCACACCCCTAGGTACCGACCGGGCGGTATGTCATCCTGCGGGATCAGGAGGTCCGGAGCACCCGTGTGCCGCGCGTCGGCCGACCGGGCGGTCCGGACCGAGCCGACTCCGGTGGAGGACAGCGATGCAGCACCTCGTACCCGCCCACGTTCGGCCCCTGCCCGGACCGCGGCCCCCGGTACGGGCCGCCCGCCCGGCCGTGGACGCGGAGGCCCTCTCGGTACTGCACCGCGCCGCCCGGGCGCTGATGGCCGGGCTGCCCGAACTCACGGAACGCCTGATGGACCTCCTCAGGGAGCGCGAACCCGCGTACCGCGCGGCCATGGAGGCCGACGCGGAGAGCGTGCGTGACGAGGTACAGCGCTCGCTGCGGCTCAACGTCGGATCGTTGATCCGCCCGGGTGAGCTGCGCGAGGCCGCCCAGCGCTGCTCCTGGGCCATCGGCAGGGCCCGTGCCGAACGCGGCTTCCCGCTGGACGCCCTGCTGCGCGCCTTCCGGCTGGGCGGCGGCATGGTCTGGCAGGAGCTCGTCGACGAGACGACCCGCCGCCACCCCTCCGACGCCCGTCTGCTCGTGCATGTGGCCGCCGACGTGTGGAACTTCGTCGACGACCACTGTGCCGTCGTGGCCGACGCCTACCGTCAGACGGAGCGCGAGCTGATGTGGCGCAGGGAGAACCGGCTGCGGCTGATGACGGCCGCGCTGCTCGACGGCACCGCACGGATCGCGGATCTGCCGGCCACCGCGGCCGCCCTCGGGCTTCCCGAGCAGGGCCGGTACGCGGTCGTGCTGGCCCGCCTGCCGGTCGGGCGGGCGTTCGCGGACGCGCGGGGCCAGGTGCACCTTTCGGGCTTCCGGGTCCTCTGGTACCGCGACCGAGACCGGGACAACGGCGGGAGCTACGGCATCGTCCTGCTCGGCGACCACGGCGACCACGGCGACCACGGCGACCACGGCGACCACGGCGACCACGGCGACCACGGCGACCACGGCGACCACGGCGACCACGGCGACCACGGCTGCGACGGGGACGAACCGGGTCACGGCCATGAGAGCGGTCTCCTCGACGCAGGTCCCGAGCCGAAGGCCGCCTCGGCCGCCGAGGGCGGTCCGGGCCGCGGGTACGGCCGTGACGCGGAGCGCCCCCGGACGCACGGGCTCGACACGGACGCCGGGGAGATCGCCCGTCGGCTGACCGCCCCGGCGATCGCGCGAGTCGGGGTGAGCCCGGTGGTTGACGGTCTCGCGGCGATCGGTGACGCCCGTCGCCTGGCCGACACGGCGCTGCGGGCGTGCCCGCGGTCCGGCGGAACCGTCGTGCTGGAGGAGCATCTGCCCGCCGCGCTCGTCGTCTCCGCGCCGGTTCTCGGCGCGGCGCTCTCCGAGCGGGTTCTCGGGCCGCTGCTGCGGCTGGACCTGTCCGACCGGGACATCATGCTGGACACGCTGACGGCCTGGCTCGCCTGCGACGGTTCCGCCCAGCGGGCCGCCGGCCGGCTCTACTGCCACCGCAACACGGTCCTGAACCGGCTGCGCCGCTGCGAACAGCTCACCGGCCGCTCGCTGACCCGGCCCGCGGACGTCGTGGAGCTGTCGCTGGCCCTGGCCGCCCACTCCCTGCTCGACCCGCCGTGACCGTCCGCGCTCGACCCGCCGTGACCGTTCGCCCGATCGCCGCCGGCGGCCGGCGTTCCGTGCGCTGATCCCGTCCGCGAAGGAAGCCCCGGCCATCGGGTGGCCGGGGCTTCCTTCGACGAAGATGTGAAAGGGAAATTGCGCAATTTTGATTGCGCAACTTCTCTTTCACATCTAGCGTGAGGATATGACGCGCAAGGAAGACCGCCGGATCACCGACATGGGCACGCTGAAGGCGATCGCCCATCCGCTGCGGATGCAGCTGTACCGCGCCCTGCACATCGCCGGCGCGGCCACCGCTTCCCAGCTGGGCGAGCAGGTCGACGAGGCGCCCTCGCTCGTCAGTTACCACCTGCGCAAGCTCGCCGAGCACGGGCTGATCGAGGAGGCCGAGCCGCGCAGCGGGGACGGCCGTGAGCGCTGGTGGCAGCCCGCGTCGCAAGGGCTGAGCGTCCACGACGAGGACTTCCGGAGCGCGCCGGAGAAGGCCGCCGCCCACACCGCGTTCGCCCGGCTTCTCGTCGACCAGCGCGCCGGCCTCTACCGGCGCTACCTGGACGAGCGGCACGCCTGGGGCGCCGAGTGGACCGGCGCGTCATCCGACGTCGAGTCCACGCTGCGCCTGACACCGGCCGAACTGACCGAACTCAACAAGGAGTTGCGCGACGTCATCCGGAAGTACGACGAGAAGGGCCGCGCGGAGGAAGCGTCCGGTGACACCGAAGGGCGCGAGAACGTCGCGCTGCACCTGTACGGATTCCCGTTCCGCACCTGACCCGAGAGCCCGTCCGCCCCAGCGAGCGCGTCCGACCCCGAGAGGACTCGGCCCCGTGACCACGACCGCAATACCCACCCCCACCCAGGACCCCGCCCAGGCCTCCGGGAGGCCCGCACACCGCGATGGCAACGTCCTGCGCTGGCTCGGTGCCTACACCTCGTCGATGATCGGCGACAACGTCCTCTACATCGCGCTGTCCTGGGCCGCCGTCCAGGCCGGTACGCCCTCCCAGGCCGGGCTCGTGATGGCCGTCAGCGCCGTGCCGCGTGCCCTGCTGATGCTGGGCGGGGGAGTGGTCGCCGACCGCTTCGGGCCGAGGAAGGTCGTCATCGGCAGCGACGCGGTGCGCTGCGCGGCCGTGCTGACGATCGCCGCGCTGCTCTTCACGACCAGTCCCGGGCTGTGGCTGCTGGCCCTGCTCGCCGTCGTCTTCGGCATCGTCGACGCCGTGTTCATGCCCGCCGTGGGCGCCCTTCCCGCCCGGGTCACGGGCCGGGACCAGCTCGCCCGGGTGCAGGGCATGCGGGGTCTCGCGGTCCGCTTCGCCAATGTGCTGGGCGCCCCGCTCGGCGGCCTCGCGGTGGCCCTCGGCGGCTCGGCGACGGCGTTCGCGCTGGCGGGCGGGCTCATCGCCGTGTCGGTGCCGCTGCTGATCTCCGTACGCATGCGGGAACTGCCCTCGGACGACGCGGCGGACCCGGTGGACCGCACCGCCTGGCGCGACCTCCGCGACGGCCTGCGCTACATCCGCGGCCACCGCGTCCTCGCCCCGCTCATCGCCGCCATCGCCCTCGGCGACCTCGGCTTCGTGGGACCGCTGAACGTGGGACTGACCCTGCTCGCCGACCGGCGCGGCTGGGGCGCGTCCGGGATGGGCTGGGTGATCGCCGCGTTCGGCGTCGGCGCGGGAGCCGCCGCACTGCTGCTGACCCTGCGCGGACGACTGCCGCGCGCGGGGACCGTGGCCGCCGTGGCCATCCTCGGTGGCTCCGTGGCGATCGGCGCGCTCGCCTTCGTGCCGAGCGTCGCCGGGGCCGTCGGCGTCGCCCTCCTCGTCGGACTGCTCGCCGGTCTCAGCGGCGCCCTGTGCGGCGCGCTGCTCCAGACCCAGTCCGACCCCGCCTACCTGGGCCGGGTCACCGCCGTCGCCGGCATCGTCAGCCTGGGCCTCGCGCCGCTCAGCATGCCGCTGACCGCCGCCGCGGTCGGCTGGTGGGGCACCGGACCGGTCTTCGTCACCAGCGCCGCGGTGTGCGGCCTCGGCGGCGTCCTCGCCCTCGGCGTACGGGACCTGCGGCGCGCCGAACTGCCCCGCTGACCGGCCGGGGACGCCGGCGAAGTACTCGTCGCGTTGCTCGGCCGCGGCCGAAGGGTCCGGCACGGCCTAAGGGTCCGGCGCGGCCGAAGGGGGCGGCCTCGGCCGAAGGACCCGAGGCCGGCGTCCTCAGATCCCGATCTGCTTCGCCTCGTGGAGCTTGGCGATCGCGTCCTTGTCGCCGTCCAGCTCGACGTCCGCCATCCCCTGACGGCCGAACGCGAACAGCAGCAGTTCCGAGGGCTCGCCGGTCACCGTCACGACCGGCGTGCCCTTGTTCAGCACCGTCGTCTGGCCGTTCGGGCGGCGCAGGACCACACCCGTCGGGGCGCCGCGGCCCATCAGCCGGGCCGTACGCTCCAGGCGCGACCACAGGGCCTCCTGGAACACCGCGTCCAGCTCGCGCGGCGTCCAGTCCGGCTGCGCGCGCCGCACGTCCTCGGTGTGGACGTAGAACTCGACCACGTTCGACGCCTCGTCGAGCTGCTTCAGCGAGAACGGGGAGAGGCGGGGCGGCCCGGTACGGATCAGCCGGATCAGCTCCTCGTACGGCCTCTCCGCGAACTCGGCCATCACCCGTTCGAGTCGGGGCGCGAGCTGCTTGACGAGGAGGCCGCCCGCGGCGTCGGGGCGGCGCTCACGGACCACCACGTGCGCGGCGAGATCCCGGCTGTTCCAGCCCTCGCACAGCGTCGGGGCGTCCGGGCCCACGGAATCCAACAGGTCGGCGAGGAGAAGTCGTTCACGCTTGGCATGGGTCGACATGCCAGCCAGCCTACGACCGGGCAGCCGCTCCGCCCAGCGGAGAGCGCGGCGGATCCGACGGCGTCCGGCCTGTGGACAACCACCCGGTCCGGCCTGTGGACAACGGCCGGATACGCCGGTCCGGCGCGGCACAATGGCATCCATGACCAGCACGCCTTCGCCCAGCAGCCTGGACCCCGAGATCGCCGCCCGCCTCAAGCGCAGCGCCGACGGACTCGTCCCCGCCATCGCCCAGCAGTACGACACCGGTGAGGTGCTGATGCTCGGCTGGATGGACGACGAGGCCCTGCATCGCACGCTCACCACCGGCCGCTGCACCTACTGGTCGCGCAGCCGCCAGGAGTACTGGGTCAAGGGCGACACCTCCGGCCACTTCCAGCACGTCAAGTCCGTGGCCCTGGACTGCGACGCCGACACCGTCCTCGTGCGGGTCGACCAGGTGGGCGCCGCCTGCCACACCGGAGCCCGCACCTGCTTCGACGCCGACGTGCTGCTGAAGGACGCCGGCCACCGCCCCGAGGACGCCGATTCCGGCGTACCGGCCCGGAATCAGTAAGGTCAGCCGCCATGGATCTCGAGACGTTCCGCAAGCTGGCCACCGACCGCCGTGTCATCCCCGTCAGCCGCAAACTGCTCGCGGACGGCGACACGCCGGTCGCGCTCTACCGCAAGCTGGCCGCCGAGCGCCCCGGCACGTTCCTGCTCGAATCCGCCGAGAACGGCCGCACCTCCCTGTCCTGGTCCCGCTACTCCTTCGTGGGAGTCCGCTCCGCCGCGACCCTCACCGAGCGGGACGGACAGGCGCACTGGCTCGGCACCCCGCCCGTCGGCGTTCCCGTGGACGGTGATCCGCTCGCGGCCCTGCGCGCCACCATCGAGGCGCTGCACACCCCGCACGGCGAGGGACTGCCCCCGTTCACCGGCGGCATGGTCGGCTATCTGGGCTACGACATCGTGCGCCGCCTGGAGAAGATCGGCCCCGGCGACCGGGACGACCTGAAACTGCCCGAGCTGACCATGCTGCTCACCAGCGACCTGGCCGTCCTGGACCACTGGGACGGCTCGGTCCAGCTGATCGCCAACGCGATCAACCACAACGACCTGGACACCGGCGTCGACGAGGCCTACGCGGACGCCGTCGCCCGCCTCGACGCCATGGAGGCCGACCTCTCGCGCGCGGTGTCCCAGCCGCCCGCCGCGCTCCCGCCCTCCGAACTCCCCGAGTACACCGCGCTCTGGGGCGGCCCCGACTTCCAGGACGCCGTCGAGGACATCAAGGAGCGCATCCGGGCCGGCGAGGCCTTCCAGGTCGTCCCCTCCCAGCGCTTCGAAACACCGTGCACGGCCAGCGCGTTGGACGTCTACCGGGTACTCCGGGCGACCAACCCGTCGCCGTACATGTACCTGTTCCGCTTCGACGGCTTCGACGTCGTCGGCTCCTCCCCGGAGGCCCTGGTCAAGGTCGAGGGCGGGCAGGCGATGGTGCACCCGATCGCGGGCACCCGGCCGCGCGGCGCGACCGTCCAGGACGACCAGGCACTCGCCGACGAGCTGCTCGCCGACCCCAAGGAGCGCGCCGAGCACCTCATGCTCGTCGACCTCGGGCGCAACGACCTCGGACGGGTCTGCGAGCCCGGCTCCGTCGAGGTAGTCGACTTCATGTCCATCGAGCGGTACTCGCACGTGATGCACATCGTCTCCACGGTGACCGGCCGGGTCGCCGCGGGCCGTACGGCCTTCGACGTGCTCACCGCCTGCTTCCCCGCCGGCACCCTCTCCGGCGCGCCCAAGCCGCGCGCGATGCAGATCATCGACGAACTGGAGCCGTCCCGGCGCGGGTTGTACGGCGGCTGCGTCGGCTACCTCGACTTCGCCGGCGACTCCGACACCGCCATCGCCATCCGTACGGCCCTGCTGCGCGACGGCACGGCGTACGTCCAGGCCGGCGCCGGCATCGTCGCCGACTCGGTGCCGGCCGCGGAGGACGACGAGTGCCGCAACAAGGCGGCGGCGGTCCTGCGCGCGGTGCACACGGCCAACCGTCTCGGCCGGTAGGGGCGAACCGGCCCGGACAGCCGTCCGGCGGCCCGCCGGAGCCCGGCCGACCGCGCCCGCCGGGGGTCTCGTACCGCCGACTCCGGACGTCGGCCGACCGCGCCCGCCCAGGGTCTTACCGCCCGCTCCGGGCCTCGGCCGACCGCGCCCGCCCGGGGTCGTACCGCCCGCTCCGGACGCCGGCAGACGCGGGTGCGACCCGGGCCGTACGAGCGTCGGCGACGGGCACTGGGACGAGGCTCACGTGAACCCGGGTGACGGTTCGCCCGGGGTTCAGGCGATAGTGGACGACGTGACTGCTGTACCTCACCCCCGATCCGAAGCCGCGGGACCCGCCCGGTCCGGCCGCCGCAGCCTCGCCGTGACCCTGCTGAGCGGCGCGCTCGGCGCGGCCGTGGCCCTGCTGTCCACCCGGCAGAGCTGGGCGGAGGGGACCGCGACCGTGGCCGGCGGCGCCTTCCCGCTGACCGTCAAGGGCAGCGACGTCACGGGCGTGCCCGCGGCGCTCGCCATAGTCGGCCTCGCCGCGCTCGTCGCCGTCTTCGCCGTACGCCGCTCCGGCCGCCTCCTGGTCTCCGCGCTGCTCGCGCTCTCCGGAGCGGGCACGGTCGTCGCCGCCGTCCTCGGCGCGAGCGACAGCTCCGCCCTCGACGAGCGGGCCGCCGCCGCCTCCGGCAACACCGCCGCCACCGCGGGCGCGCTCAGCCACACCGTCTGGCCGTACGTCGCCGCCGCCGGTGGAGCGCTCATCCTGCTCGCCGGGCTGCTCGCCGTCCGCTACGGACGTCTGTGGCCGGCCATGTCCGGCCGCTACGAGCGGGACGGCAGGCCCCGGCCCCGCAAGGCCAAGCCGGTCGACCCCGACCGCCCCGAGGACCTCTGGAAGGCACTCGACCGGGGCGAGGACCCGACCGGTCCCGACCCGGCCGGGACCTAGGTCCCGGCGCCCGGCGGGCCGTACGCCCCGGGTCCTTCGTCGTGACTCGGCCGGACGGACGCGCGAGGCACGACCCCCCCGCTCACGGCAGGCCCGTACGTACGGGACAATGGACGGTGAGCGTCCGACTCACACACGCATACAGCAACGAGGAGCAAGTCATGGCGGGCAGCAGCCACGGTCACACCCCGGCCGCCTGGACCGGTGTCATCATCGCCTTCATCGGTTTCTGCATCGCGGGTGCCTACATGGTGATGGCCGAACCGCTGGGCTTCTGGGGCGGCATGGTCGTCGTGGTCCTGGGCGGTGTCGTCGGCATGGTCATGCGGAGCATGGGGCTGGGCCAGCCCAAGACCGCGGCCGAGCAGCCCGCGCGTACCGCTCGCGAGACCGTGAGCGCCGACGCCTGACCCACCGAGGCTCCGCCGAAGGCGGTCCCGGCACACGCCGGGGCCGCCTTCGGCATATGCGGACGCGCGCCCGCCACGCGCGAAGGGCAGAATGCGTCGGGTGAACGCCGAAACCCAGAGCGTGACGCGGACCGGGACGGGCGCCGGTGCGGTGCTGCGGCGGCTCGCCGTCCCCGGTGGGATGCTCGCGGCCGTCGTCGGAGCCTTCGCGTACGTCGGGGCCGTCGACCCCAATCAGCCCGGTCACTACCCGGTCTGTCCGCTGCTGCGCCTCACCGGCCTCTACTGCCCCGGCTGCGGCGGTCTGCGCAGCGCGCACGCCTTCGTGCACGGAGACCTCGCCACGGCGCTCACGGACAACGCGCTCGCCGTCGGCGGCTACCTGGCCTTCGCGGTGGTGTGGGCCGTCTGGGTGATCCGCGCGGCGCGCGGACGGCCGGCGCGGCTCGATCTCGGACCGGTCCACCTGTGGACCGTGGGCGCGTTGGTGCTGGTCTTCACGGTTGTCCGGAACCTGCCGTCCGGCGGCTGGCTGCATCCTTGATCAAATGACAAATGTCCAGGTAATGGGACCGGCGTCAACCGGATGCGAGGGCTACGCCTTCCTCCGGATACCATCGCAGTGAGCCGACTTTTCCGTCAGGGACGGTGAACCCGGGTCGGCAGCTCAACCGCTTCAACCGTCCACCGCAGGGAAGGGGGCCGCTCGCGTGAGTGTGCTCGACGAGATCATCGACGGAGTCCGTGCCGACCTCGCGGAGCGGCAGGCGCGCGTCAGCCTCGACGAGCTCAAGGAGCGCGCGGCGAAGGCTCCGGCGGCCAAGGACGGCGTGGCCGCCCTGCGCGGCGACGGCGTCAAGGTCATCTGCGAGGTCAAGCGGTCCAGCCCGTCCAAGGGCGCTCTCGCCGCGATCGCCGACCCGGCGGCCCTGGCCGCCGACTATGAGGCGGGCGGCGCCGCCGTCATCTCCGTCCTCACCGAACAGCGCCGCTTCGGCGGTTCGCTCGCCGACCTGGAGGCCGTCCGCGCCCGCGTGGACGTCCCGGTGCTGCGCAAGGACTTCATCGTCACCTCTTACCAGCTCTGGGAGGCCCGCGCGTACGGCGCCGACCTGGCGCTGCTCATCGTGGCGGCCCTCGAACAGCCTGCCCTGGAGTCCCTCATCGAGCGCGCCGTGTCCATCGGGCTCACGCCGCTGGTCGAGGTGCACGACGAGGACGAGGTCGAGCGGGCGGTGGACGCCGGCGCGAAGATCATCGGTGTCAACGCGCGCAACCTCAAGACGCTGAAGGTCGACCGCACGACCTTCGAGCGGCTCGCCCCCGAGATCCCCGACGGCCTCGTCAAGATCGCCGAGTCCGGTGTGCGCGGCCCGCACGACCTCATCGCGTACGCCAACGCGGGTGCCGACGCGGTCCTGGTCGGCGAGTCCCTCGTCACCGGCCGCGACCCGAAGACCGCCGTCTCCGACCTGGTCGCGGCAGGCGCTCACCCGGCCCTGCGGCACGGACGGGACTGACCTGCCGGTGTCCGCCCCGACCCTCGCCCCCGCCGTACCCCGTCCGGGCCCGTGCCCCGACGGCGTACCGGCGCGCGCGGGGTCGGCCCTGCCGCGTCCGGCCGGCGAGGTCTCGCCGTCCCGGGCCGGGTCAGCCGTGCCGGGGCCGGACGACGGGGGCCCGCTCCCGGCCGTCGCGCCGGGCACACACCCCTCCCTCCTTCCCGGGGACACGTACGCCGGGCGCCCTCGTGTGCCGTCCGCCGCCGTGCTCCCGGTCCCTTCGGCGGCCCGTGACCCCTACGCCCGGCTCGCCCGCGGCTGTCGGCCGCGTGGCTGCCGGGCGCCCGCACGCCGTGTGCACGGGCGCCGGGTCCGTTACGTCATCGGCGACGAGCCGGGTCAGGTCAACGGCATGCGATGGCCCGGGCGCGTACGCGCGCTCGCGCCCTCCCCGGCCTAGTCCACCGCAGAGGTGGACCGGGCCTAGTCCACCGCAGAGGTGGACCGAGCCCTGTCAGGCACCGCACCTCCAGTCCTCGCGACGGCACGTCCGTCGCGTGCGCGGGTGGCCCGGCAGCGGGGCGGGTGCTCTCACCGACGAGATCGTCGGTGACGGCGGAGCGCGGGTGCGTCCGGCTTCCGTGACCCCTGTCCGATCCCGTAACCGGGGCTGTCGCCCCTGCGAGGTATCCGCATGCCCAGCGAGTTCTTCATTCCCGACCCCGAGGGTCAGATCCCCAGCGCCGAGGGCTACTTCGGTGCGTACGGCGGCAAGTTCATCCCGGAGGCGCTGGTCGCCGCCGTGGACGAGGTCGCCGTCGAGTACGACAAGGCGAAGGCGGACCCCGAGTTCGCCCGCGAGCTCGACGATCTGCTCGTCCACTACACCGGACGCCCGAGCTCCCTCACCGAGGTGCCGCGCTTCGCCGAACACGCCGGTGGCGCGCGGATCTTCCTCAAGCGCGAGGACCTCAACCACACCGGCTCGCACAAGATCAACAACGTGCTCGGCCAGGCCCTGCTCACCCGGCGGATGGGCAAGACCCGCGTCATCGCGGAGACCGGCGCCGGCCAGCACGGCGTCGCCACGGCCACCGCCTGCGCGCTCTTCGGCCTCGAATGCACCATCTACATGGGTGAGATCGACACCCAGCGCCAGGCACTCAACGTGGCCCGGATGCGCATGCTCGGCGCCGAGGTCATCGCCGTGAAGTCCGGCTCCCGCACCCTCAAGGACGCCATCAACGAGGCGTTCCGCGACTGGGTCGCCAACGTCGACCGCACCCACTACCTCTTCGGGACCGTCGCGGGCCCGCACCCCTTCCCCGCCATGGTCCGCGACTTCCACCGGGTCATCGGCGTCGAGGCCCGGCGGCAGATCCTGGAGCGCGCGGGCCGACTGCCCGACGCCGCCGTCGCCTGCGTCGGCGGCGGCTCCAACGCCATCGGCCTCTTCCACGCCTTCATCCCCGACAGCGGCGTACGCCTGATCGGCTGCGAGCCCGCCGGGCACGGGCTGGAGACCGGGGAGCACGCGGCGACCCTGACCGCCGGCGAGCCCGGCATCCTGCACGGATCACGGTCGTACGTCCTCCAGGACGAGGAGGGCCAGATCACCGAGCCCTACTCGATCTCGGCCGGACTCGACTACCCGGGCATCGGCCCCGAGCACTCCTACCTCAAGGACAGCGGACGCGGCGAGTACCGCGCCGTCACCGACGACGCGGCGATGCAGGCCCTGCGGCTGCTCTCCCGCACCGAGGGCATCATCCCGGCGATCGAGAGCGCCCACGCGCTCGCCGGTGCCCTGGAGGTCGGCAAGGAGCTGGGCAAGGACGGGCTGATCGTCGTCAACCTGTCCGGGCGCGGCGACAAGGACATGGACACGGCCGCCCGCTACTTCGGCCTCTACGACAACGGCGTAGACGCCGTCGTCGCCGCGGACGCCGACAGCGAGAACGCCGAGATCGAGGGGGACGCCAAGTGAGCGGCAACATCGAGCTGTTGAGCGACACCCTCGCCGCGGCGAGGACGGAGGGGCGGTCCGCCCTCATCGCGTACCTGCCGGCCGGGTTCCCGACCGTCGACGGCGGCATCGCCGCCGTCAAGGCCGTCTTCGACGGCGGCGCCGACGTCGTCGAGATCGGGCTGCCGCACAGCGACCCGGTCCTCGACGGACCCGTCATCCAGACCGCCGACGACATCGCCCTGCGCGGCGGCGTCAGGATCGCGGACGTGATGCGGACGGTCCGGGAGGCCTTCGAGGCCACCGGCAAGCCCGTCCTCGTGATGACGTACTGGAACCCGATCGACCGCTACGGCGTCGAGCGCTTCACCGCCGAGCTCGCCGAGGCGGGCGGCGCGGGCTGCATCCTGCCCGACCTGCCCGTCCAGGAGTCGGCGCTGTGGAGGGAGCACGCGCAGAAGCACGGCCTCGCGACCGTCTTCGTCGTCGCGCCCAGCAGCAAGGACGCCCGGCTCGCCGAGATCACCGCGGCGGGCAGCGGCTTCGTCTACGCGGCCTCGCTCATGGGTGTCACCGGCACCCGGGAGTCGGTCGGGGCCCAGGCGCAGGACCTGGTGGCGCGCACCAAGGCCACCACCGAGCTGCCCGTCTGCGTCGGCCTAGGTGTCTCCAGCGCCGCGCAGGCCGCCGAGGTGGCCGGCTTCGCCGACGGCGTGATCGTCGGCTCGGCGTTCGTGAAGCGGATGCTGGACGCGCCCGACGAGGCGGCCGGTCTCGAAGCCGTACGGGCACTCGCGGGCGACCTCGCGAAGGGTGTGCGCGGAACGGCGTAACGCCACCGCGAGGATCCGCACGTAACGGACAATCCGCTCACCCGAACGAGTGGACCTTGGACCGGGGAGGCGCGCTGCGCCTCCCCGGTTCGTTCTGCCGGATGTGAGCGAGAAGAACCGTGACGGAAAGCGCAACGCCCGCGAGCGGCTGGCGGTCGAGCGAGAGAAGCAGAAGGCCGCGGAGAAGCGCCGGCGCGCGCTGATCGTGGGGGCGTCGGTGGTCTGCGTCCTCGGCCTGGCCGCCGTGATCGGCGTGGTGGCCGCCAACGCAGGCAAGGACAAGAAGAGCGACACGTCGGGACCGGTCGTGTCGCCCTCGGGCGCCACCGGCAAGGACAGTCTCGCGATCCCCGTCGGCAAGGACAGCGCCAAGTCGACCCTCACGGTGTGGGAGGACTTCCGCTGCCCGGCCTGTCAGGCGTTCGAGACGGCCTACCGCCCGACGATCCACGAGCTGGTCGACTCCGGGCAGCTGAAGGTCGAGTACCACCTCGTCACGCTGATCGACGGGAACATGGGAGGCAGCGGCTCCCGCAAGGCCGCCAACGCCGCGGCGTGCGCCCAGGACGCCGGGAAGTTCAGCGCGTACCACGACGTGCTGTACGAGAACCAGCCCAAGGAGACCGACGACGCCTTCGCCGACAACAGCAAGCTCATCGAGCTCGCCGGCAAGGTCGACGGCCTGGACACCCCGGCCTTCCGCGGCTGCGTCAACGACGGTACGCACGACAGCTGGGTCGAGAAGTCGAACGCCGCGTTCCAGAGCAGCGGCTTCACGGGCACACCGACGGTGCTCCTCGGCGGCAAGAACATCTACGCGGACCAGTCGATGACCCCCGCCAAGCTCAAGCAGATGGTGGAGGCGGCCAACAAGGGCTGAGCCGTCCGCAGGCTCCGGCGCCCCCCGCCTGTCCGCGGGCCGGGGGCGCCGCACGTTATGGACCCGTTGCGGGGCCGCCCGCCGTGGGTGGCGTCCGGCACGGTAGCGTCGACCCTGCCATGGAACTTGCCTACATTCCCAGCCCGTCGCACGGTGTGCTGCACCTCGGCCCCATTCCGTTGCGCGGCTACGCGTTCTGCATCATCATCGGCGTCTTCGTAGCCGTCTGGCTCGGCAACAAGCGCTGGATCGCCCGGGGAGGGCGGACCGGCACGGTGGCCGACATCGCGGTCTGGGCCGTGCCCTTCGGCCTCGTCGGCGGCCGGCTCTACCACGTGATCACGGACTACCAGCTGTACTTCAGCGAGGGCCGTGACTGGGTGGACGCCTTCAAGATCTGGGAGGGCGGGCTCGGCATCTGGGGCGCGATCGCGCTCGGCGGGCTGGGCGCGTGGATCGGGTGCCGCCGCCGGGGCATCCCGCTGCCCGCGTGGGCCGACGCCCTCGCGCCCGGTATCGCCTTCGCCCAGGCGATCGGGCGCTGGGGCAACTGGTTCAACCAGGAGCTGTACGGCAGGGCCACGGACCTTCCGTGGGCGCTGCACATCACGTCCTCCACGGACGGGCGCGTCCCCGGCTACTACCACCCGACGTTCCTGTACGAGTCCCTGTGGTGCGTCGGCGTCGGCTTCCTGGTCATCTGGGCCGACCGCCGCTTCAAGCTCGGCCACGGACGCGCCTTCGCCCTGTACGTCGCCGCGTACTGCGTCGGCCGGGGCTGGATCGAGTACATGCGCGTCGACGACGCCCACCACATCCTGGGCCTGCGTCTCAACGACTGGACCGCGATGGTGGTCTTCCTCCTCGCGGTGCTCTACATGGTGCTCTCGTCCCGGCTGCGTCCGGGGCGCGAGGAGATCGTGGAGCCGGGCGCCGAAGCGGACGCCCCCGCCGAGGACGACGAGTCCGCTTCCGGCAAGTCCGTTTCCGGTAAGGACGAGGCCGAGGACGAGGCCGCGGCCAAGGACGGCGACAAGAACAAGGCCGGGGACAAGGCCGGGGACAAGAGCGAGGCCGGGGCCGACGGCGACTCCGTCGACCTCGACAAGCCGGCCGTCACCGAGTCCGTGACGTCGAGGGAACCCGCCGGGTCCGCCGGGTCCGCATCCGAGACGGAGTCCGAGACGGAGTCCGAGAAGGAGTCCGACGCGGAGTCGGAGGCGGAGTCCCAGTCGCGGGACGAGGCCGGGTCGGCCAAGAAGAGCTGAGTTCTCCCCGTACACCGAGTGCACCGAAGGGGGCGCCGCGTCCTGGAACGCGGCGCCCCCTTCGCGTTGTCTCAGACCAGGCGCTGCGCGAGGGCGAGGGTGCGGCGGGCGCCCGTGACGACCGCCGCGTCGATGAAACGGCCGTCCGGCAGGGCCTGGGCCCCCGGATCGGCGGCGGCCGCCCGGATGACGGCCTCGGCGGAGTCGACCTCGGCCGGGGTGGGGAGATAGGCCCGCTCGATGATGGGGAGCTGGCGGGGGTGGATGGCCGCGCGTCCGAGGAAGCCGAGGGCGCGGCCGTGCGCGCAGGACGAGGCCAGGCCCTCCACATCGCGGATGTCGGGGTAGACCGACTGGACGGGCGGGGGCAGTCCCGCCGCCCGGGCGGCCACGATCAGGCGGGCCCGGGACCAGTCCAGCCCCGCCTCGTCGCGGACGCCGAGGTCGGCCCGCAGGTCCGTCTCGCCGAGCGCGATACCGCGCAGAGCGTGATGGGACGACGCGATGGCGAAGGCCTGCTCCACGCCCAGAGCCGTCTCCAGCAGGGCGTAGAGCGGGATCGTGCCGCCCTCCGCGGGGGTCGCGCTCTCCGCCACCCGTACGACGTCGGAGCGCGAGGTCACCTTCGGCAGGCGCAGACCGGACAGGCCGGGGAGCGAGGAGAGCGTCTTCAGATCGGCGTCGGCGAACGGGCCGTCGAGGGCGTTGACCCGGACGTGCACCGGGACGGGCGGCGGTTCGGCGAGGAGGTCGGCGGTGGCGGCGCGGGCGTACTCCTTGCGGTGCGGGGCGACCGCGTCCTCCAGGTCGACGAGGACGACGTCCGCACCGGAGGCGAGGGCCTTGGCCACCACCTCGGGACGGTCGCCGGGCACGTACAGCCAGGTGAGGGGCAGGAGTTCCGCCGTCACAGCGCGCCCTCCGCTCTCAGCTCCTCGATCTCGGGCCCCGTCAGGCCGAGTTCGGTGAGCACGGCGTCGGTGTCCGCGCCGTGCGGGCGGCCCGCCCAGTGGATCGCACCGGGCGTGGCGGAGAGCCGGAAGAGGACGTTCTGCATGCGCAGCGGGCCCAGTTCGGGGTCGTCGACGGTGGTGACCGAGTCCAGGGCCTGGTACTGCGGGTCGGTCATGACGTCCCGGACGTCCTGGATGGGGGCGATCGCCGCCTCCGCCTCCTCGAAGGCGGCGAGGACCTCGTCGCGCTTGCGGCAGGCGATCCACGCGCCGACCGCCCCGTCCAGGACGTCGGCATGGCGTGCCCGGTCCGCGCCGGTCGCGAACCACGGCTCGTCGATCACGTCCGGGCGGCCGACCAGCCGCATCACCCGCTCGGCGATCGACTGCGCCGACGTCGAGACGGCGACCCAGGAACCGTCCGCCGTGCGATAGGTGTTGCGGGGCGCGTTGTTCGCCGAGCGGTTGCCGGTGCGGGGCTGGACATGGCCCAACTGGTCGTACCAGATCGGCTGCGGGCCGAGGACGGTCAGGATCGGTTCGATGATCGCCATGTCGATCACCTGGCCCTCGCCGGTGCTCCCGCGCGCGGTCAGCGCGGTCAGCACGGCGTACGCCGTCGCCAGTCCGGCGATCGAGTCGGCCAGGCCGAACGGGGGGAGGGTCGGCGGCGCGCCCGGCTCGCCGGTGATCGCCGCGAAGCCGCTCATCGCCTCCGCGAGCGTGCCGAAGCCGGGGCGGTGCGCGTACGGGCCGAACTGGCCGAAGCCGGTGACCCGGGCGAGGACCAGACGGGGGTTGGCCGCGGACAGCTCCTCCCAGCCCAGGTCCCACTTCTCCAGTGTGCCCGGGCGGAAGTTCTCGATGATCACGTCGGCGTCGGCGGCGAGCCGGAGCAGGGTCTCGCGGCCGCCGCGCTTCGACAGGTCGAGCGTGATCGTGCGCTTGTTGCGGCCGAGGAGCTTCCACCACAGGCCGATACCGTCCTTCGAGGGACCGTGCCCCCGGGACGGGTCCGGTTGGGCGGGGTGCTCGACCTTGACGACCTCCGCGCCGAAGTCGCCGAGCATGGTGGCGGCGAGCGGCCCCGCGAACAGGGTCGCGAGGTCCAGGACGCGCAGGCCGCTGAGGGGGCCGCCCGCCGGGTGCCCGCTCACGCGCCGGCCTGGGCGTCGATCTCGGAGCGGTACGGCATCGAGGACGAGGCCCCGGGCCGCTGTACCGACATCGCGGCGGCCGCCGACGCCCACGCCAGCGCCTCCGGCATCTCCCGGCCCTCGGCGAGCGCCACCGCGAGGGTGCCGACGAAGGTGTCGCCCGCTCCGGTGGAGTCGACGGCGGTCACCCTGGGCGCGGGCACCGTGACGGGTTCGGCGCCCCGGGCCGCATACAGGCTGCCCTCCGCGCCCAGCGTGACGACGACCTCCGGGACCTGTTCGAGCAGCGCGGCGGCCGCTCCGTGCGGGTCGGTGAAGCCGGTGAGCGCGGCGGCCTCGTGCTGGTTGGGCACCAACAGGTCGATGACGGCCAGTAGTTGGGGCGGAAGGAACTGTGCGGGGGCGGGGGTCAGGATCGTCCGGACGCCGTGCCGGCGCGCGGCCTCCGCGCCGGAGAGCACGGCTTCCAGCGGGATCTCGAGCTGGAGGAGCAACGCGTCGGCGCTGGCGATGAGGCCCTCGTCGCCGGGGGCGAGGGAGGTGACGGTGCCGTTGGCGCCGGGGATGACGACGATCGCGTTGCCGCCCTCGTCGTCCACCACGATGTGTGCGGTGCCGGACGGGCCCTCGGTGGTGCGCAGATGGTCGGTGTTCACGCCGAAGTGCTCCAGCGTGGAACGGAGCTGGCTGCCGAAGGCGTCGGCGCCCACCGCGCCGATCAGGGAGACGTCGGCGCCCGCGTGCGCGGCAGCCACCGCCTGGTTGGCGCCCTTGCCGCCGGGGATCGTGCGGAACTCCCGTCCCGTCACGGTCTCTCCGCGCTGCGGGGCTTTGGCGACATACGCGACGAGGTCCATGTTCGTGCTGCCGAGCACGGCGATATGGGTCATGGGCGAACGGTCTCCCGTTGTGTGAGGTGGGCGAGGGCGTCGAAGCCGATGCCGTTGAAGTCGGCGACGGAGGTGGCGAGCCGGTTCTTGAGGGGGCTCGTCCAGCGGTCGGGCAGGCCGGCGGGGTCGCCCGCGAGCAGGCCCGCGATGCTTCCGGCCGTCGCGCCGTTCGAGTCGGTGTCCAGGCCGCCGGACACCGCCCGGCAGACCGAGCCGCCGAAGTCGCCGTCCGCGTGGGTGAGGGCGGCGGCGATGATCGCGGTGTTGGGGACGGCGTGGACCCAGTGGCAGTCGCGGTGGGTGCTGTGCAGTTCGTCGACGACGGTGTCGAAGTCCGGTGTCGTACGGGCGAGTCGGACGGCATGGCGGACCGCTCGGGCCAGCCGGGAGCCGGGCGGGACGACGGTCAGCCCGGTCCGCAGACAGGCGTGGATGTCGCTCGCCCCGGTGGCCGCCTCGGCGATGGCGGCGGCCGTGAACATCGCTGCGTAGACGCCGTTGGCCGTGTGGGTGAGGGTGGCGTCGCGGTGGGCCTGTTCCGCGGCTCCGGCCGGGTCGCCCGGGTTGGTCCAGCCGTGCACGTCCGCGCGGATCAGGGCGCCGATCCATTCGCGGAACGGGTTGTGACGGCGGGCGGTGTCCGGGGGTTCGATGCCGCTGAGGAGATTGCGGTACGCGACGCGCTCCGCGGTGAAGGTGCGGCCGGCGGGCAGTTCGTCCAGCCAGAGGCGGGCCACGTCCGCGGTGGTGAAGTCCCTGCCGTGGCGCTGGAGCAACAGAAGGTTCAGGAGGGGGTAGTTGAGGTCGTCGTCCTCGGGCATGCCGTCGATGTTCTCGGCCAGGGAGGTGGGCGCGGAGCGCCGGTTCCAGGGGTGGGCGTCCAGGAGGTCCTGGGGTACGCCCCGCGCGGTGAACCACGTGTTCAGGGGCCAGTTGCCCGAGGCCCGGGCGAGTGCCCGGATCGCGTGGAGGGGGAGCTTCTCCACGGGTTTGCCCAGCAGGCAGCCCACGGCCCGGCCGAGCCAGGCGGCTTCCAGGCGGGCCCGGGCGGGAGCGGGCGCGGGCGCGTACCGAGGGGGCGGCCAGCTGGGGCAGCCGGCCTTGATCAGGGCCAGATCCGTCGGCTCGTCGTCCGCCAACCGTCTCGGCAGGGCGGCGAGTTCGTCGAGGAGATCGGCCGCGAGGCGGCGCAGGGACGGTGAGGCCGGGGTCGTCGACGCGCCGGCGCGGAGCGGGGCCTGCCGACCGCCCGCCGCGCGCCAGCGGGCGGCGACGGCGGCCGGCTCGCGGCCGTCCTGGGCGGCCTGGTGGAGCTCGTGGCCGAGGAGGTCCTCGGGTTGGACCCAGGTCAGTCGGAGCACGGCGTTCCCGCCAGCGCGGCGTACGCCGCCTCGTGGGCCCGGCGGCGGTGGACATCGCGGTCGAAGATCTCCCGGGTCACCTCGGCGAGCGTACGCGCCGGGGCGTCCAGGTCGAGGCGGCTGGACTCGGCCACCGTCTTCGACCAGCCGTGCGGGACCTCGGAACCCAGCGCGCCGGAGAGGGCACCGGCCATGGTGGCGATGGAGTCGCAGTCGCGGCCGTAGTTGACCGAGCCGAGGACCGCGTGCCGGAAGTCGCCGCCGGACACCAGCAACATGCCCAGGGCGACGGGGAGTTCCTCGATGGAGTGCAGACGGGAGGGCCGGCGGGCGCCGAGGGAGGGGGAGCGGTAGTCGGGGCCGACCGTGTCGTACGGGGCCACCGCCCGGCGCAGCGGGACGAGCGCCGACTCGAAGTCCGTGTGGCGGGAGGCGACTTCGCAGACCGCCTCGACGGCTTCGCGGGTGCCGTCCTTGGCCAGCGACAGGCACGCGGCGACGACCGAGTCGGGGGTCGCGCCGGGCGAGCAGGCCGCCGCGACCGCCGCCGCGAAGACGCCCGCGGCCTCACGGCCGTACGAGGACTGATGGGCGCCGGCGATGTCGAGCGCCTCGGCGTACGCGCCCGCCGGGTTCGCCGCGTTGACCAGGCCGACCGGGGCCATGTACATCGCGGCACCGCAGTTGACGATGTTGCCGGCGCCGGCCTCGCGGGGGTCCACATGGCCGTAGTGGAGGCGGGCGACCAGCCACTTCTCGGCGAGGAAGATCCGCTGGAGGGGGAGCGCCTCGGCCTCCAGTTCCGGAATCCAGCGGGGGGTCGTCATCAGGTCGGGGACCAGGTGCTCGGCGACGGCGTAGGCGTCGAGGTGGTCGCGGACGGTGGCGTACACCCGTACCAGCGCGTGGGTCATCAGGGTGTCGTCGGTGACGTGTCCGTCGCCCTTGTGGTACGGGGCGATGGGGCGGGCGGTGGGCCAGTCGTCGCCGTTCCAGGGGCCGACGACGCCGCGTACGCGGCCGCCGTGGCGTTCGGCGATCTGCTCGGGGGAGTACCCCTCGACGGGGCCGCCGAGCGCGTCGCCGACGGCGGCTCCGACGAGGGCTCCGGTGATCCGTTCGTCGAGGGTTCCCGTTCCTTCTCCTTTGGGCGTCATGCCCGAATCATCCCTCTGGGGCCGCCAGTTCCGGGGAATCGAGCGGGTCGGCGAGTCCTGTCGCCTCCAGGAGTTCGGCGAGCCCGATGAGATCCGTCCCCGTCAGGCGGGGCAGCGCGCAGCCGGAGAGGGTGCGGCAGGCGTCGCGCCAGGAGGCGGGGATCGCGGCGGCGCCGCCGAGCGCCCCGGTGAGCGCGCCGGCCAGGGCGGGGGCCGAGTCGGCGACCCGGGACAGGCACGCGGCGGCGGGCACCGCCTCGGCGATCCGGCCGCGCGCTGCCAGCGCCAGGGCCAGGGCGACGGGGACGGTCTCGGCCGCCGCGATGCCGTAGCTGTAGACGTGGTCGACGATCTGGTGCTCCAGCAGGGGGACCAGGGCGAAGGTGCTCTCGCTGCCTTGGGCCAGTGCGAGGGCGTGGCGGGCGTTGCGGCCGATCTCCGTCGCGGCGGGCAGTTCGGCGAGGGCGGCGTCCACACAGGTGTCCACGGGGTGCCCGGCGAGGGCCAGTGCAACGGCTGCGGCCATGGCGCGGGCACCGTGCACGCCGTCGCCGTCCTGGGTGTAGCGGGCGTCGAACTCGGCGAGTTCCGCGGCGAGTCGGGGGTCTCCCGGGTGGGCCACGGCGAGCACACAGGCCCGTACGCAGGCGGCGTCGTCGAAGTAGTGGGGGTTGTCGTGTCCGGTGGCGGGCGGGCGCAGTCCGGTGGCGAGGTTGCCGAGTCCGGCGCGCACCGAGATCCGGGCGCGCAGCGGGAGCAGGGCGGACTCGACCTCGGGGGCGCGGTCCGCCGCGGCGGCGACCTCGCTGGCGACGGCGTTCCAGGACAGGTCGATGGACGCTCGCATCCTGCGGTCCAGGCTCAGGTCGCCGAGCGCCGTGGTCTCCCCGGCCCGCAGCACGGCCTCCGCGGCGAACGCCGCCCACTCGGCGTCGTCCGACGGGCCGAGCCGCAAGGGCTCCGGCGGCTGGTTCAGCGCGATCGGCACGGGCAGGGTCGTCGTCGCGTTCTGCTCCGCGAAGGTGTCCAGCTCGCGGGTCAGCCGCCGCGTCCACTCGGGCATCCGCGCGGCCCGGTGCCGTGCGGCGGGCCATCCCGCGGCATCGCCCGCGGCCAGCCCGAGTAGCAGCCCCTCGATCCGCCGCACCCCCGCCCCCACGGACCCCGTCACCGGGAAACTCCCCCGCTCCCGGACCGTCCCACCCCCGCCCACCACACTGAGCGCCACCGTCGCGCCCACCGGACCGTGCACACCCGGCTCCGCCCCCGCACCGGCCGCCCCTGACCCCGCCACGGGACCGAGCGCGATCGGCTCCGCCCCCACACCGAGCGAAACCGCGTCCACCCCCGCAGGGAGCGAGTCCCGCTCCGTCTCCGGGTGGGGCGCCCCTGGTTCTGCCGCCGGGGCGGGCGACCCCGGCTCTGGTGGCACGCCGAGTGAATCCGGCTTCGGCGCCACGGCGAGGGGCTCCGGTGCCGGGGCGGGCGATCCCGGCTCTGTCTTCGGGCTGAGCGAGTCTGGCTGCGCCGCCATGGCGAGGGCACCCGGTCCCGCCGCCACATCGAGTCGAACCGTGTCCGCCCCCGCAGGGAGCGAGTCCCGCTCCGTCTCCGGGTGGGGCGCCCCTGGTTCTGCCGCCGGGGCGGGCGACCCCGGCTCTGGTGGCACGCCGAGTGAATCCGGCTTCGGCGCCACGGCGAGGGGCTCCTGTTCCGGGGCCCGTGGCTCCGTTGTCACGGTGAGGGAACCCGGTTCCGCGCCCTCGGGGGGCGTCCCCGGTTCCGTCGGCGTGCCGAGTGCGGGCGGTTCGGGGGGTGTCGCCGACGCGGCGCCCTCGCCGGTGGTCGGGCCGGACTCGTCTCCGGCCAGGCCGGGGCTCATGAGGGCACCTCGGCGTCACCGGCGGCCGGGTCGCAGGCATCCGCGTCCGCGTCCGAGAGGACGTAGGCGTCCGAGGCGGCGACGGCGTAGATGTCCGGGGCGGGGGGTACGCGGCCGCCGGCACCCCACTTCTCGTCGTCCTCCGGCGTCAGGAGTTCCGCCACGTCCAGGATGTGGTGGCCTTCCATCGAGGGGAGGCAGCTGCCGCGGGCCGGTCCGATGGCCGCCGCCCAGGCGGCCGGGATCGCGGACGCGCCCCGGGTCGCGCCCGCCAGCGCTCCGGCCACCGCGGCCGTCGTATCGGCGTCGCGGCCCATGTTCACCGCGGTGAGGACCGATTCGGCGAAAGCCCCGTCCGCCGCCGCGTACGCGCCGAAGGCGAGGGCCACGGCCTCGGGCGCCAGGTCGGTCCAGGGGTAGCCGCCGATCACCACCGCGGAGCGCACCGCCCGTTCGCCGCGATGGGCCACCGCGACCGCGCGGCGCAGGGAACGGGCCGTCCAGGAGTCGTCCGGGATGACGGCCAGGGCGGAGGCGACGACGGCGATGGTGGGAGCGCCCGCCATCGCGGCGGCGACCCCCGCCGCGACCGCCTGACCGCCGTAGATGCCCTCGCCGTCGTGGCTCACCGAGCCGTCGATCGCCACGAGCCGGGCCGCCTCGGCGGGCCGGCCGGCCGCGAACACGCCGAAGGGGGCCGCGCGCATGGCGAGACCGTCGCTCCACGCGTGCCGGTGCTGGGCGGAGATGGGCGCCGCGAGACCCCGGCGCAGGTTCTCCAGCGTGCCGCGCTCGCTGAAACCGGCGCCGCGGAACGGCCCCTCGTCGCGGTCCGCGATCCACTGGTGCCAGGCCGACTCGACGTGCGCCACGGTCAGCGCCGAGCCGTGCCGGGCCAGCAGCAGCCCCGAGAAGATCGCGTACTCGGTGTCGTCCGTCCCGGCCGGATGCTCGGCGACGTACCCGGTGATCCGGCCCCACTTGGCGCGGATCTCGGACGGCTTCATGTTCTCGGCGGGCGCGCCCAGCGCGTCCCCGACGGCGAGTCCGAGCAGTGCGCCGCGCGCCCGGTCGCGTAGACCGGCGGCGTTCCCGGGTGCCGGGGCCGAGGGAATGCAGGCGATGGAAGCCATACGTGCCTCTCCTCTCAGGGTTCCTGCCGGTGCGCGGAATGCGGCGCGCGGAACCCTCTGCGGATCTGTCCCACCTTGGCGGTTGACAGGAGCCTCGCGGGCTCCACTGTCACCCGGTCGACATATGTGCATGACATGCCACGGATGAGCATCGAGAGGTAAAAGCGCAGGTTAGCGCAGCCTTTCCTTGCTGGCGGTCAGGAAATTTGAGGCGTACTTTCTTAGTTGTCAAAAAGTGGAAACAGTCCAATCAGCACCCTGGGGGACCGGTATGGCGATCATCGAGACCGAGGCGACGCTGCACGCGGCGCACCGCGACAACCACACCCACCGTGATGTCAACGGCGGATGGCTGCGCCCGGCCGTGTTCGGCGCGATGGACGGCCTGGTCTCCAACCTCGCCCTGATGACCGGTGTGGCCGGCGGCTCCGTCTCCCAACAGACGATCGTCATCACCGGGCTCGCGGGCCTGGCCGCCGGTGCCTTCTCGATGGCCGCCGGCGAGTACACCTCCGTCGCCTCGCAGCGCGAGCTCGTCGAGGCGGAACTCGACGTCGAGCGGCGGGAGCTGCGCAAGCACCCCAAGGACGAGGAGCGCGAGCTGGCCGCGCTGTACGAGGCCCGCGGGGTCGAGCCCGAGCTGGCCCAGGAGGTCGCCCGGCAGCTCTCCCGCGATCCCGAGCAGGCCCTGGAGATCCACGCGCGCGAGGAGCTCGGCATAGACCCCGGCGACCTGCCCTCCCCGGCCGTCGCCGCCGTGTCCAGCTTCGGCTCGTTCGCGCTCGGCGCCCTGCTCCCCGTACTGCCGTATCTGCTGGGCGCGACCGTGCTGTGGCCGGCGCTGCTGCTCGCGATGCTCGGGCTCTTCGCGTGCGGTGCCGTCGTGGCCAAGGTGACCGCGCGGTCCTGGTGGTTCAGCGGGCTGCGGCAGCTCGCTCTCGGCGGCGCCGCGGCGGGTGTGACGTACGCCCTGGGCAGTCTGTTCGGTGCGGCCGTAGGATGAGGCCTCGATCACCTATGCAAGGGACTGCATAAGTAGTCGTTACCCGGCGGTTTCGATTCCTTAACCACTGGGCATGAGCCGTAAGCGCCGCAGGCAATGACGCCTGCTCCGTATTTCTCGCGGCAGATCACGATCTCTGCAGCGAACCGGGCCGACGGACATTGATCTGTCCGCTTAGGTCCCCATACCTTCCACCGCCGAGCGCGGTACCCCCGCCGCGACCCCGTGGTGTCCGCATGTTGGAACGGAGTATCCGGTTCCCGAGAATCGCTCCATCATGTAACCTGCACGAAATTTTGCACCAACAGAGGGCCAACGTCGTCCCTCGGCAGATGTCTCCCCCCTGAGCCTCAAGGCCTGGGAGGGACCCCCCGCCCCGACGACGACGGGAGAGCCGATGCGTACGCCGCGCCAGCCGTCCCAGCACTCCACGAACGACCAGAAGTGGTCCTTCATGGATGCTCGCCCTGCTGCGCAGGGTATGTACGACCCCCGCAACGAGCACGACGCCTGTGGCGTCGGCTTCGTGGCCACCCTCACCGGCGAGGCGAGCCACGCGCTGGTCGAGCAGGCGCTCACCGTTCTGCGCAACCTGGAACACCGCGGTGCCACCGGCTCCGAGCCCGACTCGGGCGACGGCGCGGGCATCCTCTCCCAGGTCCCGGACGCCTTCTTCCGCGAGGTGGCCGGATTCGAACTTCCCGCAGCCGGCGCGTACGCGGTGGGCATCGCCTTCCTCCCTGAGGACGGCACCGCCGACACCGTCTCACGTATCGAGACGATCGCCGCCGAAGAGGGCCTCACCGTCCTCGGCTGGCGCGAGGTCCCGGTCGCCCCCGAACTCCTCGGCGCCACCGCCCGCTCGACGATGCCGGCCTTCCACCAGATCTTCGTGAGCGACGCCTCCGGCAGCGAGGGCATCGACCTCGACCGCACGGCGTTCGTGCTGCGCAAGCGCGCCGAGCGCGAAGCCGGCGTCTACTTCCCCTCGCTGTCCGCGCGGACCATCGTCTACAAGGGCATGCTGACCACCGGCCAGCTGGAGCCCTTCTTCCCGGACCTGTCCGACCGCCGCTTCGCCTCCGCGATCGCGCTCGTGCACTCCCGGTTCTCCACCAACACCTTCCCGAGCTGGCCGCTCGCCCACCCGTACCGCTTCGTCGCGCACAACGGCGAGATCAACACGGTCAAGGGCAACCGCAACTGGATGGTCGCCCGCGAGTCCCAGCTCGTCTCCGACCTGTTCGGTGACAAGGGCCTGGAGCGGATCTTCCCCGTCTGCACGCCGGACGCCTCCGACTCCGCCTCCTTCGACGAGGTGCTCGAACTCCTGCACCTCGGCGGCCGCTCGCTCCCGCACTCCGTGCTGATGATGATCCCGGAGGCGTGGGAGAACCACGACTCCATGGACCCGGCCCGGCGCGCCTTCTACCAGTTCCACTCCACGATGATGGAGCCCTGGGACGGCCCGGCCTGCGTCACCTTCACCGACGGCAGCCAGGTCGGCGCGGTCCTCGACCGCAACGGTCTGCGCCCCGGCCGCTACTGGGTCACCGACGAGGGCCTCGTCGTCCTCGGCTCCGAGGTCGGCGTCCTCGACATCGACCCCGCCAAGGTCGTCCGCAAGGGCCGCCTCCAGCCCGGCAAGATGTTCCTCGTCGACACCGTCGAGCACCGCATCATCGAGGACGACGAGATCAAGGCCGGCCTCGCCGCCGAGAAGCCCTACGCGGAGTGGCTGGAGGCCGGCGAGATCGAGCTCTCCGACCTCCCCGAGCGCGAGCACATCGTGCACACCCACGCCTCGGTCACCCGCCGCCAGCAGACCTTCGGCTACACGGAGGAGGAGCTGCGGATCATCCTCGCGCCGATGGCCAAGGCCGCCGCCGAGCCGATCGGCTCCATGGGCACGGACTCGCCGATCGCGGCGCTCTCGCAGCGCCCGCGTCTGCTGTTCGACTACTTCACCCAGCTGTTCGCACAGGTCACCAACCCGCCGCTGGACGCGATCCGCGAGGAACTGGTCACCTCCCTGCGCTCCTCCCTCGGTCCGGCGAGCAACCTGCTGGACCCGACGGCCGCCTCCTGTCGCAGCGTCACCCTGCCCTTCCCGGTGATCGACAACGACGAGCTGGCCAAGCTCATCCACATCAACGCCGACGGCGACATGCCCGGCATGAAGGCCGCGACACTGTCCGGCCTGTACCGGGTCTCCGGCGGCGGCGACTCCCTCGCTGCCCGCATCGAGGAGATCTGCACCGAGGCCGACGCCGCCATCGAGAACGGCGCCCGGCTGATCGTCCTGTCGGACCGCCACTCCGACGCCGAGCACGCGCCGATCCCCTCGCTGCTGCTCACCGCGGCCGTCCACCACCACCTCATCCGCACCAAGCAGCGCACCCAGGTGGGCCTGCTGGTCGAGGCCGGAGACGTCCGCGAGGTCCACCACGTCGCCCTGCTCATCGGCTTCGGCGCCGCCGCGGTCAACCCCTACCTGGCCATGGAGTCCGTCGAGGACCTCGTCCGCGCCGGCACCTTCCTCCAGGGCATCGAGTCCGAGCAGGCCATCCGCAACCTGATCTACGCGCTCGGCAAGGGCGTCCTGAAGGTCATGTCCAAGATGGGCATCTCGACCGTCGCCTCCTACCGCGGCGCCCAGGTCTTCGAGGCCGTCGGCCTGGAAACGGCCTTCGTCGAGAAGTACTTCAACGGCACCGCCACCAAGATCGGCGGCGCCGGTCTCGACGTCATCGCCAAGGAAGTCGCCGCGCGCCACGCCAAGGCCTACCCGGCCTCCGGCATCGCGCCCGCGCACCGCGCCCTGGACATAGGCGGCGAGTACCAGTGGCGCCGCGAGGGCGAGCCCCACCTGTTCGACCCGGAGACGGTCTTCCGCCTCCAGCACTCGACGCGCTCCGGCAGCTACGAGATCTTCAAGAAGTACACGGACCGCGTGAACGAGCAGTCCGAGCGCCTGATGACGCTGCGCGGCCTGTTCGGCTTCACCTCGGACCGCCCCTCGATCTCCCTCGACGAGGTCGAGCCCGTCTCCGAGATCGTCAAGCGCTTCTCCACCGGCGCCATGTCGTACGGCTCCATCTCCAAAGAGGCGCACGAGACCCTCGCCATCGCCATGAACCAGTTGGGCGGCAAGTCCAACACCGGTGAGGGCGGCGAGGACGCGGACCGGCTGTACGACCCGGCCCGCCGCTCGTCGATCAAGCAGGTCGCCTCCGGCCGCTTCGGTGTGACGAGCGAGTACCTCGTCAACGCCGACGACATCCAGATCAAGATGGCCCAGGGTGCCAAGCCCGGCGAGGGCGGCCAGCTCCCCGGCCACAAGGTCTACCCGTGGGTCGCCAAGACCCGTCACTCGACCCCGGGTGTCGGTCTCATCTCCCCGCCGCCGCACCACGACATCTACTCCATCGAGGACCTGGCTCAGCTGATCCACGACCTCAAGAACGCCAACCCGAAGGCCCGCATCCACGTGAAGCTGGTCTCCGAGGTCGGCGTCGGCACGGTCGCCGCGGGTGTCTCCAAGGCCCACGCGGACGTCGTCCTCATCTCCGGCCACGACGGCGGAACGGGCGCCTCCCCGCTGACCTCCCTCAAGCACGCGGGCGGCCCCTGGGAGCTCGGCCTCGCCGAGACCCAGCAGACCCTGCTGCTCAACGGCCTGCGCGACCGCATCGTCGTGCAGACCGACGGCCAGCTCAAGACGGGCCGCGACGTCGTCATCGCCGCGCTGCTCGGCGCCGAGGAGTTCGGTTTCGCGACTGCGCCGCTCGTCGTCTCCGGCTGCGTCATGATGCGCGTCTGCCACCTGGACACCTGCCCGGTCGGCATCGCCACCCAGAACCCGGTGCTGCGCGAGCGCTTCGCCGGCAAGGCCGAGTACATCGTCAACTTCTTCAAGTTCATCGCCGAAGAGGTCCGCGAGATCCTCGCCGAGCTCGGCTTCCGCACCATCGAAGAGGCCGTCGGCCACGCCGAGAACCTCGACGTGGAGCGCGCCATCACCCACTGGAAGGCACAGGGCCTGGACCTGTCCCCGCTCTTCTACGTGCCCGAACTGCCCGAGGGCGCGGCGCTGCACCAGGTCATCGAGCAGGACCACGGCCTGGAGAAGGCGCTCGACAACGAGCTGATCAAGCTGGCCGCCGACGCGCTCGCCGCGGACTCCGCGACCGACGCCCAGCCGGTCCGCGCCCAGGTCGCGATCCGCAACATCAACCGCACGGTCGGCACCATGCTCGGCCACGAGGTGACGAAGAAGTTCGGCGGCGCGGGCCTGCCCGACGACACGATCGACATCACCTTCACGGGCTCGGCGGGCCAGTCCTTCGGCGCCTTCCTTCCGCGCGGTGTCACGCTGCGCCTGGAGGGCGACGCCAACGACTACGTCGGCAAGGGCCTCTCCGGCGGCCGGGTGATCGTCCGTCCCGACCGGGGCGCCGACCACCTCGCCGAGTACTCGACCATCGCGGGCAACACCATCGCCTACGGCGCGACGGGCGGCGAGCTCTTCCTGCGCGGCCGCACCGGCGAGCGCTTCTGCGTCCGCAACTCCGGCGCGACGGTGGTCTCCGAGGGCGTGGGCGACCACGGCTGCGAGTACATGACCGGCGGTCGCGCGGTCGTCCTCGGCGAGACGGGCCGCAACTTCGCGGCCGGCATGTCCGGCGGTGTCGCGTACGTCATCGACCTCGACCGCGACAACGTGAACGTCGGCAACGTGAACGCCGTCGAGGAGCTCGACGACACGGACAAGCAGTGGCTGCACGACGTCGTGCGCCGCCACGCGGAGGAGACCGCCTCGACGGTCGCCGAAAAGCTGCTCGCCGAGTGGCCCGCGTCCGTGGACCGCTTCAGCAAGATCATCCCCAGCACGTACAAGGCAGTGCTCGCCGCCAAGGACGCCGCCGAGCGAGCCGGACTCAACGAGTCCGAGATCACCGAGAAGATGATGGAGGCGGCGACCAATGGCTGATCCCAAGGGCTTTCTGAACCACGGCCGTGAGGTCGCCAGGTCCCGGCCGGTCGAGGAGCGCCTCAAGGACTGGAACGAGGTCTACGTTCCCGGCTCGCTGCTCCCGATCATCTCCAAGCAGGCCTCGCGCTGCATGGACTGTGGCATCCCGTTCTGCCACAACGGCTGTCCGCTGGGGAACCTCATCCCCGAGTGGAACGACTACGCGTACCGCGAGGACTGGCAGGCCGCCTCCGAGCGGCTGCACGCCACGAACAACTTCCCGGAGTTCACGGGCCGGCTGTGCCCCGCCCCGTGCGAGTCGGCGTGTGTGCTCGGCATCAACCAGCCCGCCGTGACCATCAAGAACGTCGAGGTCTCGATCATCGACAAGGCGTGGGACACGGGCGACGTCGCCGCGCAGATCCCCGAGCGCCTGTCGGGCAAGACCGTCGCCGTCATCGGCTCCGGTCCCGCCGGTCTCGCCGCCGCCCAGCAGCTCACGCGCGCCGGTCACACGGTCGCGGTGTACGAGCGGGCCGACCGCATCGGCGGCCTGCTGCGCTACGGCATCCCCGAGTTCAAGATGGAGAAGCGGCACATCAACCGCCGCATCGAGCAGATGCGCGCGGAGGGCACCCGCTTCCGTACGGGCATCGAGATCGGCCGCGACCTCAAGGCGACGGACCTGCGCAAGCGGTACGACGCCGTGGTCATCGCCGCCGGCGCGACGACCGCCCGTGACCTCCCCGTCCCCGGGCGGGAGCTGAACGGCATCCACCAGGCCATGGAGTACCTGCCGCTGGCCAACAAGGTGCAGGAGGGCGACTACGTGGCGCCCCCGATCACGGCCGAGGGCAAGCACGTCGTGGTCATCGGCGGCGGCGACACGGGCGCGGACTGCGTGGGCACCGCCCACCGCCAGGGCGCGGCCTCGGTCACGCAGCTGGAGATCATGCCGCGGCCGGGCGAGGAGCGGAACCCGGGCCAGCCCTGGCCGACGTTCCCGATGCTCTACAAGGTCACCTCCGCGCACGAGGAGGGCGGTGAGCGGGTCTACTCCGTCAACACCACCCACTTCGAGGGCGACGAGGACGGCAACGTCCAGTGGCTGCACCTCGTCGAGGTCGAGTTCGTCGACGGCAAGCTGACCCAGAAGCCGGGCACGGAGCGCAAGATCCCCGCCCAGCTGGTGACCCTGGCCATGGGCTTCACCGGTACCGACGTCGAGAACGGCGTGGTCGCCCAGTTCGGCCTCGAGCTCGACGCGCGCGGCAACATCGCCCGCGACGCCGACTTCGCGACCAACGTTCCCGGCGTCTACGTCGCCGGTGACGCGGGCCGCGGCCAGTCCCTCATCGTCTGGGCCATCGCGGAGGGCCGCTCGGCCGCCCGCGGGGTCGACCGCTTCCTCACCGGCGCGAGCGATCTGCCGGCCCCGATCCGTCCGACGGACCGCTCGCTGATGGTCTGACCCGAGAACCTGTGACCTGACGGTCACTCAAGAACGTCCCGCACAAAGGCGTGCGGAACACGAGACGGCGCCTGCCTCACTGTCCCCGACCGGACGACCTGGCAGGCGCCGCCGCATGCCCGCGTCTCCGGCATGATCCGCCGGCCAGGCGCTAGGGCACGCGGTACGTCTCGCCGTACACCTTCCACTGCAGCGGTGTGTCCAGGCCGAGGTTCCCGTCGTAGAGGAACTGGCGCTGGGCCGTGTCGATGCGGGTGGTGTCGCGCCGGGGGTTCTTGGACTTCATGGCCTCGCGGCGGATGTCCAGGAAGATGTCGAGGTACGACTTCTCGTCGCCGCCCTCGGACGGGAGGTTCGCCTCGCGCATGGCGCGCTCGCGCAGGCCGTAGAAGCTGTTGTCGCTGGTGCCGGGACCGTGCAGCACCATCGCGTCGTAGTAGATGAACTGGCCGAGCGTGCCGAGGCCGTCGAGCTTGGCGAGCCGGACGGCGGGGTCGAAGTAGACCCGGTCGCGTTCGGAGTCCTGTGCCTCACGGAAGGCGGCGACCGTGGCCTCGTGGCGCCAGGCCGCGGGAAAGCCCGGGTCCAGACCCTCGTGGGAGTCCGTGCCGTCGACCTTGCGCAGGGCCGGGAGATAGCGGGCGAGCCCGTTGTCCGGGTGCGCCTTGGTGTAGCGCTCGACGAGGGTGAGCAGGTCGTGGGTACCGGTGCAGAAGCCGACGATGCCCGCCGTGTAGCCCTGGCCGTCACCGATGTCCTCGATGTAGCGGTACGCCTCGTGCCACTTCAGGGTGGAGTTCTCGGCACTCGCCACGATCTGCTGGGCCAGCTCCTTCTTCGCCGGAGCGTCGAGGCCCGGCGGCAGGTCGGCGACGACCTCGTCGTCGGCCGCCCGCTCGGCCTTGGCCTTGTCCTTCTGGCGGGCCTGCTGCGACGCGGACGCCGGGTGCTTGGCGTCGGCCGTGGCAGCGTGCTCGGGCGTGGCGAAGTAGACCGCCGCCGTGACCAGCACGGGGGCGACGGCGAACAACAGGCAACCCGCTCGTTTCATGACGCACAGGGTACGCAGGGATGGCGTACAGGTGCGCGGCCCGGGTAGGCCACCCGTGAACCGTCCTGGTACGGCCCATGCACGCCCCCGGGTGCGCCACGCGTGCGCCCCCGAAGCGCGGCAGGCTCGGAGCCCGGGGCGGGGCCACCGAGCGTGGCCCGGGCGGCGGCGGGCGGCGGCGGCCCGTGGAGGCTGCCGCACCCGTGTGCGCCCCGCTCTCGGGCCTCTGGGGCCGCGGCCTCCGCCGTCCGCCTCCGCTCTGCGGCCCTTGCCCCGCGGTCCGGGCCGCGGCGGGCGAGGGCGGCCGTCCGGTGCCGGGCTACACGGCGCCGTCTCTCAGCGCCGACACCTTCAGCACCGCGAGGATCACCAGCAGTGTGAGCAGACCCACGCACACGGCCGCCTGGATCGGTGCCCGCCGGCGGTCCCGGGGAGCGTAGGCGAGGGCCGCCGTCACGACGCCGCCCGCCAGCAGGCCGCCCAGGTGGCCCTGCCAGGACGTGACCCCCGCCGAGATCAGCAGCCAGATCAGCAGGCCCCCCATGAACCGGTTGACACTCCCCATGTCCGAGCCGAGCCGGCGCGCCATGACGTAGTACGCGGCGCCGAGGCCGAAGATCGCTCCCGAGGCGCCGACCGTGGCCTGGTCCGGTGCGATGAGCAGCACGAGGACCGAGCCGCCGAGCGCCGACAGCAGATACAGGGCCAGGTAGCGGACCCGGCCGAGCTGGGACTCGACGATCCGGCCGATGTTCCACAGGGCGAACATGTTCATCACGATGTGGGCGATCCCGAACGTGCCCTCGGTGGGCGGCATGTGCAGGAACGCGCCGGTCAGCAGCCGGTACCACTCACCGTCGACGAGGCCCTCCGGGTGGTAGTCCGGGGCGTACGAGGCCTGCCAGAGGTAGTGCTCCCCGTCCGTGCCCACCAGGCCCGCGCCGAGCATCTCGAACCGGTCCACGACCGACGAGCGCACCAGTTCGGCCAGGTAGGCCAGCACGTTGAGGCCGATGAGGACGTACGTCACCGCGGGAACCGTCGAGATCCGGCCGCCGAAGGCCGTGCGGGCCTGCCGGATGGACCGCGCGCCCTCCTTCACGCACTCCACGCACTGATGGCCGACGGCCGCCTCGCGCATGCAGTTCGGGCATATGTAGCGGTCGCACCGGGTGCAGCGGACATGGGACTCCGCCTTGGGGTGGCGGTAGCAGGTGGTGACGGCGGACTCGGACTCCACGGCCGGCTCCTCGGAACGCGCAAATAGGGGGGGAACGGTGAGCCGGTGGGGACGGCGATGATCAAAATAGCGAACAATCCTGTCGTCGGGGAACGGCAGGGTCCAGGCGGCGGCCGGGCCAACACCGTGACGTAATCTCGGCGTTCCGTGACCCTCGCGCGACGGGAGCCCCGCATGGCCGGAATCAGCCTCACCAAGGTCGAGGAGACCGCGCCCGCGCTGGTCGGCGCGTACAAGAGCGCTGGGGTCTCCCTCACCAAGCACGGGCTGAGCGGACAACGGGCCGCCGTGTACCTGGTCGTCGACTACTCGGGCTCGATGAAGCCGTACTACGACGACGGCAGCGTGCAGGCCCTCGCCGACCGTGTGCTCGGTCTGTCCGCCCACCTCGACGACGACGGCACCGTCCCGGTCGTCTTCTTCTCCACGGACGTCGACGCGGTCACCGACATCGCGCTCGACAACCACCAGGGGCGGATCGAACGGATCGCGGCCGGGCTCGGGCACATGGGCCGGACCAGCTACCACCTCGCCATGGACGCCGTCATCGACCACTACCTCGACAGCGGCTCCGAGGCCCCGGCCCTCGTCGTCTTCCAGACCGACGGAGGGCCGATCAACAAGCTCGCCGCCGAACGGTACTTGTGCAAGGCGGCCCGGCTGCCGCTGTTCTGGCAGTTCATAGGGTTCGGCGACCCGGGCAGCAGACAGTTCGAATTCCTGCGCAAACTGGACGAGTTGGCCGTGCCGCAGAAACGGGTCGTCGACAACGCCGGTTTCTTCCACGCCGGTCCGGATCCGCGGGAGGTGACCGACGGGGAACTGTACGACCGGCTGGTGGCCGAGTTCCCGCAGTGGCTGGCGGCGGCGCGTGCCCACGGGATCGTCGCGTGAGCGCACACCTCCTGCCCGCCGCCGGCCGGACCGCCGTGCCCTGGAAGAACGGCGGCGGGGTCACCCGGGAGATCCTCGTCCGGCCCGAGGGCGCCGACATGGCCGGCTTCGCCTGGCGGGTGAGCCTGGCCGACGTCGGCGCCGACGGGCCGTTCTCGGCGTTCACCGGGGTGGACCGGATCCTCACCATGGTCGAGGGCGCCGGCATGGACCTGACCGTCGGCGGCGACCACCGGCGCGTGGACACCCGGTACGTGCCCCAGCGCTTTCCCGGGGACCTGCCCACCGACTGCCGGCTGCTCGGGGGTCCGGTCGTGAACCTCAACGTCATGTGGAACCGGGGTGGTTCGCCGGTGCCGGGTGTCGACGTGGTGGTCCCCGGGGGCGGGGTGGCCGTTCCGGGCGGGCCGGCCGTGCTGGTCGTTGCGCTCGGGGTCTCGGCGGAGGTGGCGGGGCTGTCTCTCGGGCGCTACGACGCCGCGCTGCTCACGGCGGAGTCCGCCACACTCCGGGGGGTCGGACCCACCGCGGTGATCCGCGTCGGCCCATAGACGTCTTTCGCCCCCTCCGCCCCTACCCGTCCCGTACCGGGGGCGCTGCCCCCAAGCCCCCGCTCCTCAAACGCCGGAGGGGCTGAACTTTTCGCGTCCGGCGCTGGAAAAAAGTTCCAGCCCGTCCGGCGATTGAGGACGAGGCCGTCAGGCCGAAGCGGGGGTCTGGGGGGCGCAGCCCCCGGTACGGGACGGGTAGGGGCGGAGGGGGCGAGACAACTCCCCGCGAATGTCGCACCGTTGGCTTCCTGGGAGGGGCGTGCCACCCTGGGGGCCGAGGGGGCGGCGTATGAGTCTGCGGGAGCGGCGGCGGGCCGAGACGGCCAAGGGTGAGCGGCTGGCCGACTGGGCCGACGGACGGTTGGGCGTCTACACGCTGGCCAAGGCCAATATGCGCAAGGTCTTCCCGGACCACTGGTCGTTCATGCTGGGCGAGGTCTGCCTCTACAGCTTCCTCGTCCTGATCCTCACCGGCGTCTATCTCACCCTGTTCTTCGAGCCGAGCGGCGTCGAGGTCGTCTACCACGGCTCGTACGGGCCGCTGAACGGCATCATCATGACGCGGGCGTACGAGTCCACGCTCGACATCAGCTTCGACGTGCGCGGCGGACTGCTGATCCGCCAGATCCACCACTGGGCGGCGCTCGTCTTCCTCGCCGGGATGCTCGTGCACATGATGCGGGTGTTCTTCACCGGCGCGTTCCGCAAGCCGCGCGAGGTCAACTGGCTGTTCGGATGGACCCTGTTGATGCTCGGCCTCATCACCGGACTGACCGGCTACTCGCTCCCCGACGACCTGCTCTCCGGCACCGGCGTCCGCTTCGCCCAGGGCGCCATCCTGTCGATCCCGGTCGTGGGGACGTACATCTCCTTCTTCCTCTTCGGCGGGGAGTTCCCGGGGCACGACATCATCCCGCGGTTCTTCCCGATCCATGTCCTGCTGCTGCCGGGCATCATGCTGGGTCTGGTGGTCGCCCATCTGATCCTGGTCTTCTACCACAAGCACACGCAGTACCCGGGGCCCGGACGGGACGAGAAGTCGGTGGTCGGCATGCCGTTCATGCCGGTCTACATGGCCAAGGCCGGCGGCTTCTTCTTCCTGGTTTTCGGGGTCCTGTCGATCATGGGCGCGATCGCCACGATCAACCCCGTGTGGGCCTTCGGTCCCTACCGCCCCGACCTGGTGACCACCGGCGCACAGCCCGACTGGTACCTCGGCTTCTCCGAAGGACTCATCCGGGTGATGCCGGGATGGGAGATCAACGCCTTCGGCCACACGCTCCAGTTGGGCGTCTTCATCCCCTTCTCGCTCTTCCCGCTCATCATGGCCGCCATCGCCGTCTACCCGTTCATCGAGGCCTGGGTCACCGGCGACAAGCGCGAGCACCACATCCTGGACCGGCCGCGCAACGTGCCCACCCGCACCGCGCTCGGCGTCGCCTGGCTGACGCTGTACGCCGTCCTGCTGGTCGGCGGCGGCAACGACCTGTGGGCCACCCACTTCCACCTGTCGATCAACGCGATCACCTGGTTCGTCCGCGTCGCCGTCTTCGCCGGACCCGTCCTCGCCTACGTCGTCACGAAGAGGATCTGTCTGGGGCTGCAACGCGCCGACCGCGACCAGGTGTTGCACGGACGCGAGTCCGGCGTCATCAAACTCCTGCCGCACGGCGAGTACGTCGAGGTCCACGAACCGCTCACCCCGGGCCGGCGGTTCACCCTCACCCAGCACGAACAGGCGCCGCCGTACGAGGTGGGACCCCTGGTCGACGCGAACGGCGTGGTCCGCCGGGTCGGCCCCGCCCGAAGGCTCCGCGCCCGGCTGGCCCGCGCCCTGTACGGGCCCGGCACCCGGATCCCGAAGCCGACGGCCGACGAGTACCGGGAGCTCACGGGCGAGGACCACCACCACTGAGACCGGCCAGTGCCTCGGCCCTGCACTCGGACGGGGTGCCCCAGGCCGTCCGCAGGGCGCGGGCCTTGGTGAACCAGAGGGACAGGTCGTACTCGGCCGTGTAGCCGATCGCCCCGTGCAGCTGCAACGCCGTCCGGGCCGTGGTGTACGCGGCCTCGCATGCCGTGACCTTCGCGGCGGCCACGTCTACGGGAGTCATCGACAGGGCCGCCCCGAACAGCAGCGGGCGCGCGAACTCCAGGGCGATCGTCGCGTCCGCGAGCCGGTGTTTGACCGCCTGGAACGAGCCGACGGGGACACCGAACTGGGTGCGCTGCCCGACGTAGGCGACGGTCCGGTCGAGGAGCGCCAGGCCGACCCCGAGGGCCTGGGCGGCGGTCGCGAGCCGGGCCCAGGTCAGGGCCTCGCGGGCGGCGCGGGTGACCTGCGGTCCGGCGGCGAGGAGCTCGCCGCCGGGCTCCGGCAGGGCGAGCCGCCGGGCCCGGTCCACGGACGCGCGCACCGGGCCGTGGCCGGGCGCGAGCCGCAGAGTGTCACCGTCCACGACGAGCAGCGCCGTCGCCGTGTCCGCGTCGAGCGCGTACGCGCCTGCCGGGGCGAACGTGGTGACGCTCTTGCCGGAGGCCAGCCCCGGCAGAAGCCGCTCGGCCGGGACCGGCCCGCCCCGCGCGCCCGGCTCGCCCAGTCCACTCAGCAGGACGGCCGCGGCGACCGTCTCCACCGCCGGACCCGGGACCGCGTGCCGCCCCAACTCCACGAACGCCACCGCCAGTTCGACGGGCAGCGGGCCGACACCCTCGTAGGCCTCCGGGACGGCCAGCGCGAAGACCCCCGCCTCGGCGAGCCGCGACCACAGGGCCCGGCCGGGCGCGTGGTCGCCGGTGGCCCACGCCCGTACGGCCGACGGCGTGTCCGCGGACGTCAGCATCGCGTCCAGGGAGGCGGCGAAGGCGCGCTGTTCGGCGTCGAGGAGGAAGCGCATCAGCGGCGGCCCTTCGGGAGGCCGAGCAGCCGCTCGGCGATGATGTCGCGCTGGATCTCGTTGGTGCCCGCGTAGATCGGTCCCGCGAGCGAGAAGACATACCCCTCGGACCACTCGGTGTCCGCCAACTCGCCCTCGGGGCCCAGCAGATCGAGCGCCGTCTCGTGCAGCGCGATGTCGAACTCCGACCAGAACACCTTGTTCAGACTGGACTCGGGACCGATGCTCTCGCCCTCCAGGAACCGGGAGGCATTGGCGTAGGTGAAGAGCTGGTAGGCGCGGGCGCCGATCACCGCGTCGGCCACCCGGTCGCGCAGAGCCGAGTCGGACGGGTCGCCCCGGTCGCGCCACAACGCGGCCAGCCGGTCGGCGGCGGCCAGGAAACGGCCCGGCGAACGCAGCGTCAGTCCGCGTTCGTTGCCTGCCGTGGACATCGCCACCCGCCAGCCCTGGCCCGGCTCGCCGATCACGTCCTCGTCCGGGACGAACACGTCGTCCAGGAACAGCTCCGCGAAGGCCGGCCTGCCGTCCAGACGCCCGATGGGGCGGACCGTCACGCCCGGCGCGCGTAGGTCGAACATCAGATACGTCAGGCCCTGATGGGGCTTCGGCAGCCCGGGCTCGCTGCGGAACAGGCCGAAGGCGCGGTCGGCGAACGCGGCCCTCGACGACCAGGTCTTCTGCCCGCTCAGCCGCCAGCCGCCGTCCGCGCGCACCGCGCGCGACGTGAGCGAGGCCAGGTCCGAACCCGCCTCGGGCTCGGACCACGCCTGCGCCCAGACCGCCTCGCCCGTGGCCATCGGAGGCAGCACGCGCGCGCGTTGCTCCGGGGTGCCGTGGTCGAAGAGGGTCGGCGCGAGGAGGCTGATGCCGTTCTGCCCGACCCGGCCGGGCGCGCCCGCCGCGTGGTACTCCTCCTCGAAGGCCAGCCAGCGCACGAGGTCCGCGTCCCGGCCGCCGTACGCCGACGGCCACGACACCACCGACCAGCGGTCCGCGGCCAGTTCGGCCTCCCACGCGCGGTGCGCGGCGAAGCCCTCCGCGGTCTCCAGGGAGGGCAGCGGAACCGCCGGGACATGGGCGTCCAGCCAGGCGCGGGCCTCGGCACGGAACGCCTCGTCGGCGGGGGAGCGGGTGAGATCCATCGACGGCACCTCTCAGCGGCGGGCTCCGGGCGGCGGTGGGCTCCGGGAGTGACGGCAACCTTCCCTAACAAGTGTTTGGTAGGTTAGCTTGGGCTCATGAGCGACGTCGAGAGTCCGGCGTACGTACCCGGGCACGGGCTGCTGAAAGAGCGCACCGCCGTCATCACCGCGGCCGCGGGCGCCGGCATCGGCGGGGCCACGGCACGCCGGTTCCTGGAGGAGGGCGCGCGCGTACTGATCAGCGACGCGCACCCACGCCGGCTCAAGGAGACCGCCGAGACCCTGGCCGGGGAGTTCGGCGCCGCGAACGTCGCCGCCCTGCCCTGCGACGTCACCGACGAGGACCAGGTCCAGGCCCTCTTCGACACCGCCGCCGACCTCCACGGCCGACTGGACATTGTCGTCAACAACGCGGGCCTCGGCGGAACCTCACCCCTCGTCGACATGACCGACGAACAGTGGTCGAAGGTCCTCGACGTGACCCTCAACGGCACCTTCCGCTGCACCCGGGCGGCGCTGAGGCGGCTCAAGGACCACGGCGGAGGCGGAGTCGTCGTCAACAACGCCTCCGTCGTCGGCTGGCGGGCCCAGTCCGGACAGGCCCACTACGCCGCCGCGAAGGCCGGCGTCATGGCGCTCACCCGGTGCGCCGCGATCGAGGCCGCCGCGTACGGGGTGCGGGTCAACGCCGTCTCGCCCAGCCTCGCCATGCACCCGCACCTGGTGAAGGTGACCACCCCCGAACTGCTGGAGGAGCTGACCGCCCGGGAGGCCTTCGGCCGGTACGCCGAGCCCTGGGAGGTCGCCAACGTGATCGTGTTCCTCGCGTCCGGCTACTCCTCGTATCTCACCGGCGAGGTCGTGTCCGTGAGCAGCCAGCACGCATAGGACGACAATGACCGTGTGCCTACCAAGAAGAAGCCCCAGGTGACCGCCACCCCGGAGCGCCGCCGCGAACTGCTCGGCACCGCCGCCGAGGTCTTCGCCGAACAGGGCTACAACGCCACCACCGTGCGCAAGATCGCGGACGAGGCCGGGATGCTCGCGGGCAGTCTCTACTACCACTTCGACTCCAAGGAATCGATGCTGGAGGAGATCCTGCGGACCTTCCTCGACGAGCTCTGGGAGGGGTACGACACCGTCCTGGACGCCGAACTCGGACCCCGGGAAACCCTGGAGGCCCTGGTCACCGAATCCTTCCGGGAGATCGACCGGCACCGCGCGGCCGTCGCGATCTACCAGAAGGAGTCCCGCCACCTCGCCGCACAGCAGCGCTTCGCCTTCCTCGCCGAGTCGCAGCGCAACTTCGAGAAGGCGTGGCTGAGCACGCTGGAACGCGGTGTCGACGCCGAGGTCTTCCGGGCCGACCTCGACATCCGCCTCACCTACCGGTTCGTGCGCGACACCGTGTGGGTCGCCGCCTCCTGGTACCGGCCCGGCGGTCAGCACAGCCCGGAGGAGATCGCCCGGCAGTACCTGTCGATGGTGCTCGACGGCATCTCCGTCCGCGAGTAGCCGTACGCGAACCACCCACGTCCGCAAGGGAGTCGTCATGGCCGAGGCCTACATCGTCGAAGCGGTCCGCACGCCCGTCGGGCGGCGCGGGGGAGGGCTGAGCGGGGTCCACCCGGCCGACCTCGGCGCGCACGTCCTCACGGCACTGGTCGAGCGGTCCGGCGTGGACCCGGCGGCCGTCGAGGACGTCGTCTTCGGCTGCCTGGACACGGTCGGACCGCAGGCCGGGGATATCGCCCGCACCAGCTGGCTGGCGGCCGGGCTGCCCGAGGAGGTGCCGGGGGTCACCGTCGACCGGCAGTGCGGGTCCTCCCAGCAGGCCGTGCACTTCGCCGCCCAGGGTGTCCTGTCCGGCACCCAGGACCTCGTCGTCGCCGGCGGCGTGCAGAACATGAGCCAGATCCCCATCGCCTTCGCCTCCCGCCAGGCCGCCGAACCGCTCGGCCTGACCGAGGGCCCCTTCGCGGGCAGCGAGGGCTGGCGGGCACGGTACGGAGACCGCCCCGTCAACCAGTTCCACGGCGCCGAGCTGATCGCCGCCAAGTGGGGCATCAGCCGCCGCGACCAGGAGGAGTTCGCCCTCCGCTCCCACCAGCGGGCGATCCGCGCCGCCGACGAGGGCCGCTTCGCCCGCGAGACCGTCCCCCTCGGGGCGGTCACGGCCGACGAGGGACCGCGCCGGGACACCTCACCGGAGAAGATGGCGGCACTGAACCCGGTCGTCGAGGGCGGCACCATCACCGCCGCCTGCTCCTCCCAGGTCTCCGACGGCGCCGCCGCGATGCTGCTCGCCTCCGAGCGGGCGGTCCGTGAACACGGCCTGACCCCCCGCGCCCGTGTGCACCACCTCTCGGTGCGCGGCGAGGACCCCATCCGGATGCTCTCGGCCCCCATCCCGGCCACGGCGTACGCCCTGAAGAAGACCGGCATGTCCATCCGCGACATCGATCTCGTCGAGATCAACGAGGCGTTCGCCCCGGTCGTCCTCGCCTGGCTCAAGGAGACCGGCGCCGACCCGGAGAAGGTCAACGTCAACGGCGGCGCGATCGCCCTCGGCCACCCCCTCGGCGCCACGGGCGTGCGGCTGATGACGACCCTGCTGCACGAACTGGAGCGCACGGGCGGCCGGTTCGGACTCCAGACGATGTGCGAGGGCGGCGGCCAGGCGAACGTGACGATCATCGAGCGACTCTGAGGAACTGACGTCCACCCCCTGCCCCCGGGCGCTCACCCGTCCGGGCCGGCAGGGGCATCCGGTGCCATGAGGGCCCCGTCGCCCGCGCCGGCAGGGGCATCCCATCGCGTGAGGGCCCGGTCGCCCGCGCGGGGAAGGGCGTCGAGGGTCGCGAGGGCCTGTGCCATCACCCGCTCGACCAGCTCCGCGCACGACGGCAGATCCTCGATCACACCCGCGACCTGCCCCGACGCCATCACCCCGAGATCCGTCCGCCCGTCCACCATCGACGACTTGAGGAGCATCGGTGTGTTGGCGGCGAGCAGGACCTGACTCCAGGACAGGTCCCTGCCGTGCTTCATGGCCAGGCCGTCGCGGATCATCCGGGACCAGGAGAGGCCGGAGATCCGCCGGAACCCGGCCGCGCGGCGCACGGCCTGGGCCAGGGACCTCATGCGGCCCGCCCTCTCCAGCGCCTCGACGAGCTCGCTGCGCAGCATGCGGTGCGGCAGCCCGTCGACGGCCGTCGTCAGCGTGACGTCCTTGACCGTCGCCGCCAGATACCGGGCCTTCACCGCGTCGGGGACGGTCGAGTCGGAGGTCAGCAGGAAACGCGTGCCCATCGCGATGCCCGCTGCCCCGTAGGCCAGCGCCGCCACCAGCCCCCGCCCGTCGTGGAAGCCGCCCGCCGCCACCACCGGGATGTCCACGGAGTCCACCACCTGCGGCAGCAGCACGCTCGTCGCCACCTCTCCGGTGTGGCCGCCGCCCTCGCCGCCCTGCACGATCACCGCGTCGGCGCCCCAGGCGGCCACCTTCTCGGCGTGCCGCCGGGCTCCGACGGACGGCACGACGATCACGCCCGCCTCCTTCAGCTCCGCGATCAGCTCGCGGGAGGGGGCGAGCGCGAACGACGCGACGCGCACACCCTCGTCGACGATGATCCGTACCCGGTCTCCGGCGTCCCCGGCGTCGGCGCGCAGATTCACGCCGAAGGGCCGGTCCGTACGGGACTTGACCTCCCGCACGGCGTCGCGGAGCTGGTCGAGGGTCATCGTCGCGGAGGCCAGGATGCCCAGCGCGCCCGCGTTCGCCGTGGCCGAGACCAGACGGGGGCCCGCCACCCAGCCCATGCCGGTCTGCACGATGGGGTACCGGACGCCGACGAGCCCGGTCAGCTCGGTCTCCATCAGCGCCCGCCCCCACCCGGACCGCCGGGGGCGCCCCGGTCCTGTGCGCCGCCGCCTTCGCCGGGTGCTGCCGGGTCCCGTGCGCCGCTGTCCCCGCCGGGCGTCCGCCGTTCCCGAGCGCCGCTCTCCGGATCGGGTACCTCCCGATCCCGCAGGCCTTTCGGGTCGATCACCGTGCGGATCAACTCCAGCTCCTCCGCGGTCGGTTCGCGGGTGAGCGGCACCTCGTCCGGGATCGTCAGCCCGAACCCCGTCGCCTCGCGGACCTGCTCGGGGGTGACGCCCGGGTGGACGGAGACGAGCCGCATCGAGTGGTCCGGGGTCGCGAAGTCGAGGACGGCGAGGTCGGTCACCACCCGGGGAAGGCGATGGAAGCGGGTGGCGCTCGGGCCCGCGGCGGCGGCCCGGTCGTACCCCACCCCGCACACCATGTCGACCCGCTCCACGAAGACGCGCGGAGAATGCTTCGGGATCCAGTAACTGGTCGGGTTGTTCAGGGTGTTGACCGGGGCTCCGCGCACGCCCAGCAGCTGGCGCCGGGGTCGGGACCAGTCGCCGACGCAGGAGATGTTCTGGTTGCCGAAGCGGTCGATCTGGCTCGCGCCCATCATCACGTGCCGCCGCCCGCCGGTCACCGCCGTCAGGTGTCTGCGGTACGGCAGCCAGCCCTCGGTGGTGCCGTCGAGGCCGACGAGCAGTGCCTCGCCGTCGGTCAGCAGCAGGTCGGGGGAGAAGGTGTGCCGGGCCAGGCGGGCGCCGATGGACGGGATCAGGCCCATGGGGCTGGCGAGCACCTCGCCGTTGTCCCGCCAGGTCTCGGCGCAGGCGATCACGCAGTACTCGGCTCGACCGACGTTCACTGGTCCCGCTCCTTCCGCCAGGCCTGGACGGCGCTCTGATAGGCGTGTTCGTCGCCGCCGAGGAAGCGCTCGGCGAACTCGGCGTACGGCGTGGTCGCGTACAGCTTCTGGAAGGCCTCGTCCCGCCCGTAGTCCGGGACGCACGAGGTGAAGTGCGCGCCGTTCGGCGCCTCCACCACGCCCGTCACGGACGAGCGCTGGAGCAGCAGGGTCTGCGGCGCGGCCTCCTTGGTCAGCTCGGCCGTGTCGACGATCCGCTCGCAGGAGACGTACGCCGTGTCCGCGGCCTCGCAGAACAGGTCGTCGAAGTACGGGTCCGGGCCCAGGTACTGGCCGTTGCCCAGGCGGTCCGCCCGGTTCATGTGGACCAGGGCCGCGTCCAGCCGCAGTGCGGGCATGGCGACGAGCTCCTCCCGTGCCCCCGAGACCGGGTCGGGATACGGGGAGGTGACCGTCCGCAGGCCCGGGTTGACCCGCATCACGTCCGAGCCGATCCCCGCGCGCACCGGGAGGAACGGCAGCCGGTTCGCCCCGGCGTGCAGCCCCCACATGAACATCGCCTCGTCGACCTCCGTCAGCTCGAACGCGCCGCGCTCGCGGGCCGCGCGGTAGTGCGGTTCGAGCGGGATGGAGTCGAGCGTCGCGAACGCGGTGACCAGGGTGCCGATACGTCCGGCCGCGGCCAGCAGGCCGACGTCCGGGCCGCCGTACGCCACCACGGTGAGATCGGTGATCTCGGTGCGGAGCAGCGCTCTCACCAGGGCCATCGGTTTGCGGCGCGAGCCCCAGCCGCCGATGCCGAGGGTCATCCCGCTCTCCAGCCGGCCGACGACGTCCTGCGCCGACATGGTCTTGTCGCTCACCGGGGGGCCTCCTCGCCGAAGGTGTCGCGGACGCGGCCGGCGGTCCCGCTGAGATTGGCCTCGAAGGTGAAGCCCTGCTCGAAGCGGTAGCTGCGGCGCACGTCTACGGGATCGATGCCGTTGATGGCGGCCTTGGCGAGCCGGATGAGATGCCCGTCCTTGGCGGCTATCTCGCGCGCCAGCCCCAGCGCGGCCGGCCGCAGTTCCGCGCGCGATACGACCCTCCACACCGAGCCGTGCGTGTGCAGCTCGGCCGCGGTCGCCGTGCGCGAGGTGTAGTACAGGGCGCGCATCAGATGCTGGGGGACGAGACGGGCCAGATGCGTGGCCGCCCCGAGCGCGCCGCGGTCCAGCTCGGGCAGGCCGAAGGTGGCGTCCTCGCTCGCCACGATCGCGTCCGCGTTCCCCACGAGCCCTATGCCGCCGCCCAGGCAGAAGCCGTGCACCGCCGCGACGACGGGCACCTCGCACTCGTACACCGCGGCGAAGGCCTCGAAGCAGCCGCGGTTGGCGCCGATCAGAGCGCCGTGACCGGTGGTGTCGCGCTGCATCTCCTTGATGTCGACGCCCGCGTTGAAACCGCGTCCCTCGGCGGTCAGGACGACACAGCGGATCCCGGGGTCGCGGCCCGCCGCGCGCACGGCGTCGGCGAGGTCGAACCAGCCCCGCACCGGCAGGGCGTTCACCGGCGGGAAGTCGACCGTGACGACGGAAATCCCCTTTTCCGGGGACGAGGTGGAGACACCCATGGGCACATCAGCTACCTTTCCACCAAACGTTTGTTAGGTGTGATGCGAAGCTAGCAGCGATAGCGGCCGCGCGGGAGGCCCTGTGGACAACGTGGACACCATGGATCGCCAGGACGCCGCCGTGGACCTCGGCGGGCGGACCGTCGTCGTCACCGGCGGCACCCGCGGGGTCGGGGCGGGCATCGCCCGGGCCTTCGCGCGGGCCGGCGCGCACGTCGTGATCTGCGCCCGCAGGCCGCCCGAAGCACCCCTGGTCAAGGCCGACTTCGTTCCCGTCGACCTGCGCGACCCGGCCGCCGTGCGGGCCTTCTTCGACGCCCTGCCCCGGCTCGACGTCCTGGTCAACAACGCGGGCGGCGCCCCCTACCGGCCCCTCGCCGAGGCGGACGCCGAGCGGCACGCCCGCGTGATCGAGCTGAACCTCACCGCCCCGCTCACCGCGTCGATCGCCGCCTACGAACACCTCAGGCGGGCCCGGGGCTCGATCGTGATGATCGGCAGCGTGAGCGGGTCGCGCCCCTCGCCCGGTTCGGCGGCCTACGGGGCCGCCAAGGCGGGACTGGAGAACCTGGCCCGCTCGATGGCCGTCGAGTGGGCGCCGGAGATCCGGGTCAACACCCTGGTCGTCGGCATGGTCCGCACCGAACTGGCCCACCTGCACTACGGCGGCGAGGACGGCGTCGCCGCCGTCGCCCGCACCGTCCCGCTGGGCCGCCTCGCCCGGCCGTCCGACGTCGGCGCCGCGGCCGTCTTCCTCGCCTCGGACGCCGCCGCGTACATCAGCGGGGCCTCGATCCTCGTCCACGGAGGCGGGGAGCGGCCCGCCTTCCTCGACGCCGCCACCGCCAACAAGGACCAGCGGGGAGAAGTGGGATGAGCGCACGATTGCTGTGTGAGGGGCGGGTCGTGATCGTCACGGGCGCGGGCCGCGGGCTCGGCAGGGCACACGCGCTGGCGTACGCGGCCGAGGGCGCCCTGCTCGTGGTGAACGACCTCGGCGTCGGCCTCGACGGCACCCCCGGACCGGACAGCCCGGCCCGGCGGGTGGCCGAGGAGATCCGCGCGGCGGGCGGCGAAGCGGTGCCCCACGGCGGCGACATCGCGACGACCGAGGGCGCCGCGTCCCTCGTCCGCACCGCCCTTCGGACGTACGGGCGTCTCGACACGCTGGTCAACAACGCCGGGTTCCTGCGCGACCGGATGCTGGTCAACCTCGACGAGGACGACTGGGACGCCGTGGCGCGGGTCCACCTGAAGGGCCACTTCCTGCCGCTCAAGCACGCGGCGGCGCACTGGCGCGCGGAGGCCAAGGCGGGTCGTGCGCCCGACGCCAGGGTCGTCAACACCAGCAGCGGAGCGGGCCTGCTGGGGTCGCTCGGGCAGGGCAACTACAGCGCCGCCAAGGCCGGCATCGTCGCTCTGACCCTGGTCGCCGCGGCCGAGATGGGGCGCTACGGCGTCCAGGTCAACGCCATCGCCCCGGCCGCCCGCACCCGGATGACCGAGCGGACCTTCGCCGACACCATGACCGCCCCCGGCAGCGGCTTCGACGCGATGGCCCCCGGCAATGTCTCGCCGCTGGTCGTCTGGCTCGGGTCGGCCGCGAGCGCCGGGGTCACCGGCCGCGTCTTCGAGACCGAGGGTGGCCGGATCACGGTGATGGAGGGCTGGCGGCCGGGCCCGAGCGCCGACAAGGGGGCCCGGTGGACCCCGGCGGAGGCCGGCGAGGCGGCCCGCAAACTCCTGACGGAGGCACAGACGCCGGGGGCGGTGTACGGAACCTGATGGGCCGCCGCGCGTGAAGCCGGACCGCCGCCCCTGGGTCCCCGGAGGCTCAGCGCCAGGTGCGCGCCGTGCCCGCTTCGAGAAGGGCGGTGATCTCCGCGTGGCCGGTCTGGAGGTCGTCGTCCGCGAACGGACGACCTTCGGCGTCGAGGAGCCGGACCTCGATCGTGACGCCCTCGGGGGACGGGCGGCGGTGGGTGACCGAGGGGTGCCCGGAGCCGTGCGTGCGGGCCAGGCTCGCCAGGAGTTCGGCCTCGACGCCGATGCCGAGCAGGCGGCGGGCCTCCGCCAGCGCCTTTGCCCGCGCGCCCGCCCCGTGCGTGAGCAGGGCCCGTACACAGCCGACGGAGCCCCGGTGGGCGGCCGTCACCAGCGGGAGTTCGCCCGCCGGTCCGGGCCGGTCGGGGTCCGCGCCCGCCGCGAGGAGCGCCTCCGCCACCGCGGTGTGGCCCCCGCGCAGGGCCCAGGTCAGGGCGGTGAAACCGAACGCCTCCTCGGGGTCCGGGGCGGCTCCGGCCGCGAGCAGGGCGTGGACCACCTCCGTGTGGCCGCCGCAGGCCGCACCGCACAGGGGAGCGTCCGTGCCCAGGCTGAGGCGGTCGGGGTCGGCGCCCCCGGCCAGCAGCAGCCGTACGATGCCGGGCCGGTCGCTCACCGCCGCCAGGTACAGGGCGCTCTGGCCGTCCTCGTCCAGCGCCTCGGCGCTCACCCCCGCCCGCAGCAGTCGTACGACCGTGTTCTCGTCCCCCTCGTACAGCGCGGGGAAGAGGCGCGCGGCGGGGTCGTTCGTGCTCATCCTTCGACCCTCGCCCGGCAAGGACGCACGAGGCAAAGACTTTTGGGGTGTTCTGCCTCACCTCACCCCTCGGGTGTCATCCCTTCCCCCGGGCGGCACACGGATCGTCCGTCACGTGTCGCACTCCAGCACCGTCCGGCACAGCGTGCACCGCGCCCGAACCCGTCCGCGTACCGGCACCCGGATGCGCTGGTGGCAGGTCGGGCACGGGAAGGACACGCGCAGCGGGCCGCGGCCGTCGGGCGCGAAGGCGTAGGGGACGTCGGAGTGGTCGGGGGCACGGTGGTCCTGGGCGTGCCGGCGGTCCTTGGCGTAGCGGCGGCGGCCCGCCCAGCCCGCCGCGGTCAGCGGGGGCTGCTGCTCGTCGCGGCGGGCCAGCTCCATGCCCTTGGCGTAGGCGGTGTAGGCCTGCGGGCTGGTGAACCACACCGCGGGGTCCTCGCCGAAGACCAGGGCGCGCTTGGCGAGGACGTAGCCGAACTCCTCGGGTGTCAGATAGCCGAGCTTCTGCGAGGAGGCGGCGTCCTCGCGGTAGGCGTCGAGGAGGAGCCAGCCCGCGCCGAGGTAGGTGGCGGCCGTGTCGGTGAGGATCTCGTTGTCGCGGGTGCCGGGGAACGAGAGGTCGAGGCGGTGCAGATAGACGTGCATCACCTCGTGGGCGAGGGCCGCGCCGATGTCCCTGCGGTGGGTGCGGAACCGGTCGTTGAGCTCGATGAAGTACTCGGGCCCCGCGGCGAGTTCGACGTGTGCCGCGTGGGTCATCTCGCGGAAGCCGACGATCATCCGGGCGTCCGGCAGCCGGTAGTGCCGCACCATCTCGCGGGCCACGCGCTGGGCGCCGAGATGCAGGTCGTCGATGTCGGCGAAGGCCACGTCGGCGGGAGCCACGCTGGTCGCGAAGGTGTGGATGGTGTCGTACGAGAGCCGTTTGTAGAGCGCGGTGATCGACGCCCGCACCGTCTCCAGATGTGGGTAGCCGTGCTCGACGGGTCCGCCGTTCGCCACGTCCGCACCCCCAGAAGACGCCGGAACTCCTCTCCACTGTAGGCGGGCTCCCTCCCGGTGGCGGGGAGTGCGGGGCGGGCGGGGCGGTGTCTGGCCGGAATGCGGCTCTTGCCCGGTCCGGCGGCCGGTCCCCATAATCCCCACCAGCTTGGCAGGAGCATGCCATTCAGCGTTTTCTGTGCGCCTGCCCTGCGGACAACCCCCCACGAAAGGAAGCGCGTTGAAGTCTCCCAGGAAATCCGGCGTCATCAGAAGACTGCTCGCCATCGCCGCGGTCACACTCGCCGCCGTGTCACTCCAGCCGCTGTCCGCACACGCGGCACCCGCGCCCGTCGTCGGCGGAACGCGCGCCGCCCAGGGCGAGTTCCCCTTCATGGTCCGCCTCTCCATGGGCTGCGGCGGAGCCCTCTACACCAAGAGCATCGTCCTGACCGCCGCCCACTGCGTGAACGGCTCGGGCACCAACACCTCCATCACCGCCACCGCCGGCGTCGTGGACCTGCAGAGCAGCAGCGCCGTCAAGGTCAAGTCGACGAAGGTGCTCCAGGCACCCGGCTACAACGGCAAGGGCAAGGACTGGGCCCTCATCAAACTCGCCAGGCCCATCGAGCAGCCCACCCTGAAGATCGCCACCAACACCGCCTACAACAACGGCAACTTCACCGTCGCCGGCTGGGGCGCCACCCGCGAGGGCGGCGGACAGCAGCGCTACCTCCTCAAAGCCACCGTCCCGTTCGTCGACGACGCCACCTGCAAGCAGGCGTACGGCAGCGACCTCGTCCCCGGTGACGAGATCTGCGCCGGATTCGTCGCCCAGGGCGGCGTCGACACCTGCCAGGGCGACTCCGGCGGCCCCATGTTCCGCAAGGACGACACCGGCGCCTACCTCCAGGTCGGCATCGTCAGCTGGGGCCAGGGCTGCGCCGAACCCGGATACCCCGGCGTCTACAGCGAGGTCTCGACCTTCGCCGCCAACATAGCCACGGCGGCCGCCGGGCTCTGACACCGCCGTCCGTCCCACCCGCACCCGCGTCGCCCGCGACCCCCGTCGCGGGCGACCGTCGCGGGGCGACCGTCGCGGGGCGAGCGCCCGGGCGGGGAAATGCGTTCGGCACCCGGCCGCGGCGTCGGCATACTCGCTGCCATGACCAGCCGACACCGCCAGCCCGTCGCCGCTTCGTTGCTGATCGGCGCCAAGGACGCCGCCCTGCAACAGCGGCTCGACGACGAACTCACCGCCTTCAACGCGACGGCGACCGGCGCCGGTGAACCCGAGCCGCTCTCGGTCCGGGTGACCGACACCGACGGAGAACTCGTCGGCGGCCTCACCGCCTGGGTATGGGGCAGCTGCTGCGCCGTCGACATGCTGTGGGTACGGGCCGACCAGCGGCACGCGGGCTGGGGCGGCAAGCTCCTGCGGGCGGCCGAGGAGGAGAGCGTCCGGCGCGGCTGCACCGAGATGATCGTCTCGTCGTTCACCTTCCAGGCCCCCGACTTCTACCGCGGGCACGGCTACCGCGAGACCGGCCGCACCGACGGCATCCCGGGCGGACACCAGGACGTGCACTTCCACAAGGTCCTCACCGGCCCACGGCCGTAAGGACGTTCCCCGCCCCCTCGAACTCCAGCCCCCACACGTCGTTGACACCCTCACGCCCGGCTACGACGACCCCGCCTGCTTCTCCCGCCTGTTCACCCGCCGCGTCGGCACAGCCCCGTCCGCTTCCGCGAGCAACAAACCCGCACCCTCCCCGGCGACCGGAGCGACCACGACCCGACCCCGGACCCCGACGATCCGCCCATGATCCAGCCCCCGCCGGCCACGTAGGGTTGAGTGCCATGACCACCAGCAAGCCCCAGGAAGTCGACCCCGCCGTCAGCACGGAACTCGCCCGGCTGCGCGACAGCATCGACAACATCGACGCCGCCGTCGTCCACATGCTCGCCGAACGCTTCAAATGCACCCAGCAGGTCGGCCACCTCAAAGCAGCCCACCAGCTGCCGCCCGCCGACCCCTCCCGCGAGGCCCACCAGATCGCCCGGCTCCGCCGCCTCGCCGAGAGCGCCAAACTGGATCCGGCCTTCGCCGAAAAACTGCTGAATTTCATCATCGCCGAGGTCATCCGGCACCACGAACGCATCGCCGACGACGCGGGCAGCACCACAGCCGACACAGGGGAGTGACACCGGCGGGCCCCAGCGGGCATCCTGCGCTGTGCACTCCCGCACAGTTCCTGCCGCACACGCCGCGCCCGCGGACGCCGTCGAGCACGCCACGCCCGTCCTCGCCGACGAGCACCTCCGCCACCGCCACGGGCACGCGCCGTGAATCCGTACGGGCATAAGCTGGTATGCCCAAACGAGGGGACGTCGGGCCATGCCGTCGGATGCCAAGATCCTCATCGTCGACGACCACGAGGACACCCTGTACGCCCTGGAGAGCGCCCTGGCCCCGCTCGGCTACCGGGTGGGGCGCGCCACCGGCGGCGACGAGGCGCTCAAGGAAGTCCTGCGCGGCCAGGTCGCCCTGCTCCTCCTCGACGTCCGCATGCCCGGCGTCAGCGGCCTCGACGTCGTCCGCTACATGCGACGCGTGGAACAGACCCAGCACATCCCCGTCATCCTGCTCACCGGCTTCGGCCCGGACGCCGACCTCACCGCCACCGCCTTCGGCCTCGGCGTCGCCGACCTCCTCATGAAACCGGTCGACCCCTGGGCCCTGCGCACCAAGGTCCGCTACCTCTACGAGGCCCACCGCCGCCACCACGCCCTCGAACAGGAGGTGCGCGAACTGCGCGCCCTCGTCAAGGACCACACCCCGGACCCGGCCCTCACCCATCCCGACGCGCGCATCCCCGGCCGACGCCGCCCCCAGCAGGACCCGCGCCCACCACGGGAGGACCGGCACGAGCCGGGAGAGGACCGACGCGAAGCCAGGGAAGACCGGCACCAGCCCCGGGAGGGCCGCCACGAGCCCCAGGAGAACCGGCACGCGCTGCCGGACGGCCCGCACGCGGCCCAGGACAACCAGCACGCGTCACGGGACGGCGGCCGGACGGAACAGGGCCGCACACCATAACCGCGGCTCGCGACCCGGCGCCGACAATGCACATATACCGGACCACCTCTGTGTCCCGTCTGCGGCATCGGGCAGCATGTCCTCATGTCCGTACTGACGCGCGACGAAGCGCAGACCCGTGCCAAGCTCCTCGACGTCCACCACTACGGGATCGAACTCGACGTGACAGGAGGGGACGAGACCTTCGACTCCCGCACCGTCATCCGGTTCACCACCCGCGCCGACGCGGACACCTTCGTCGAGCTGAAGCCCGCAGAACTGCGCTCCGTCACCCTCGACGGCCGGCCCCTCGACCCCGAGACCCTCGACGAGAACCGGCTGCCCCTCAAGGGACTCACCGCCGGTGAGCACGAACTGCGCGTCGACGCGCGCATGCGCTACTCCCGCACCGGGGAGGGCATGCACCGCTTCACCGACCCCACCGACGGCGAGACCTACCTCTACACCCAGCTCTTCATGGAGGACGTCCAGCGCGTCTTCGCCGCCTTCGACCAGCCCGACCTCAAGTCCGTCTTCGAGCTGACCGTCACCGCACCCGAAGGCTGGACCGTCCTCGCCAACGGCGTCACCGAACACCTCGGACACGGCCACTGGAAAGCCGCGCCCACCCCGCTGATCTCCACCTACCTCGTCGCCGTCGCCGCAGGCCCCTGGCACTCCGTGCGCACCGAGCACCGCGGCCTCCCCTTCGGCCTCCACTGCCGCCGCTCACTCGCCCCCTACCTCGACGCCGACGCCGACGAGATCCTCGACATCACCCGCGCCTGCTACGACCGCTACCACGAGAAGTTCGACGAGCCCTACCCCTTCGACTCCTACGACCAGGCGTTCGTCCCCGAATTCAACGCCGGCGCCATGGAGAACCCCGGCCTCGTCACCTTCCGCGACGAGTTCATCTACCGCTCCGCCGTCACCGACACCGAACGCCAGACCCGCGCCGTGGTCATCGCCCACGAGATGGCCCACATGTGGTTCGGCGACCTCGTCACCCTGCGCTGGTGGGACGACATCTGGCTCAACGAGTCCTTCGCCGAGTACATGGGCTACCAGACCCTCACCGAAGCCACCCGCTTCACCGACACCTGGGTCGACTTCGGCGTCGCCCGCAAGTCCTGGGGCTACGACGCCGACCAGCGCCCCTCCACCCACCCCGTCGCCCCCGACCCCGACGCCGTCCCCGACACCGCGTCCGCCATGCTCAACTTCGACGGCATCTCCTACGCCAAGGGCGCCTCAGCACTGCGCCAACTCGTGGCCTGGCTCGGCGAGAAGGACTTCCTCGCCGGCATCAACACCCACTTCGCCCGCCACAAGTTCGGCAACGCCACCCTCGCCGACTTCATCGACAACCTCGCCTCCGCCACCGAACGCGACGTACACGCCTGGGCCGACGCCTGGCTGCGCACCACCGGCGTGGACACCCTGACGCCCGCCATCACCGAGGCCGACGGCCACTGGCAGCTCACCGTCGACCGCGACGGCAGCCGCCCCCACCGCATCGCCGTAGGCGCCTACGACAGGGTCCCCGGCGAGGACAAGCGGCTGGTCCTGCGCGACCGCTTCGAACTCGACGTCCCCCAGAATGACGCCGACAAGCCCCGCCCCGGCCGCCGCCCCGACCTGCTCCTCCTCAACGACGGCGACCTCTCCTACGCCAAGGTCCGCTTCGACACCAAGTCCTTCCAGACCGTGCAAGCAGCCCTCTCCGGCCTCCCCGACCCCCTCACCCGGGCCGTCGTCTGGAACGCCCTGCGCGACGCCGTACGCGACGGCGAACTGCCCGCCATGGCCTACATCGAGGCCGCCCGCACCCACCTGCCGTCCGAGACCGACCTCGCCCTCGTCCAAGGCGTCCTGTCCTTCGCGACCCTCCACGTCGCCGACCGGTTCCTGCGCCCCGAGGAACGCCCCACCGCCCTCGCCACCCTCACCGCCCTGTGCCGCGACCTCATCCGCCGCACCGAGGACGGCTCCCACCCCGGCCTCCGCCTCACCGCCGTACGCCACCTCATCGACGTCGCCGCCCACCCCGACACCATCAGCGCCTGGTTCTCCGAAGGCACCGTCCCCGGCGGCCCCGAACTCGACCCCGAGCTGCGCTGGCGCATTCTCGGCCGGCTCTCCGTCCTCGGCGCCGTCGACGACGCCGTGATCGACGCCGAACTCGTCCAGGACCCCAGCGCCACCGGCCAGGAAGGCGCCGCCCGCTGCCGCGCCGCACTGCCCGACCCGCAGGCCAAACGCGCCGCCTGGGACGCCATGTTCGCCACCGACGACCTCTCCAACTACCTGTTCACCGCCACCGCCCAGGGCTTCTGGCAGCCCGAACAGACCGACCTCGTCCGCGAGTACGTCGAGCGCTACTGGCCCCACGCCGTGGCCGTCGCCGGACGGCGCGGCCCCGCCATCGCCGAAGCCGCCGGCCGCTGGGCCTTCCCCGCCTACGCCGTCGCCCCCGAGACCCTCGCCCTCGGCGAGACCTGCCTCAGCGACGCCGACCCCATCCCGGCCCTGCGCCGCAAACTCGTCGACCAACTCGACGACCTCGCACGCGCGTTGCGGGTGAGGAAGGGCTAGGGCCTGTCCGGCGGATCAAGTCGGAGGAAACCTGCGGCGCCTGATCAGTGCACGTGAGTGGGGCCTGGTGCGTGCAACTGCAAGGCGGAGGAGGGCGTCGATGCGGAGCATCGGCAACCGACGACAACGCAGCAGGTGGGCGTGCCAGGCCCCGCGTCTCCGGCATGATCCGCCGGACAGGCCCTAGACCCCGAGGCTTTCGCCTCCACCGTCCCTGCCCGACCCGACCCCGGGCTCCGCCCCGGACCCCGCTCCTCGAACGCCGGAGAGGCCGACTTCCAGCCTCTCCGGCGTTCGCGTACACGGCCGTTCAGGCCCAACCACCGCCCAACCACCCCGGACCACTCCTCAGGCAGAAGCCCGGCAGGGGCCCTGCACTCCCGCCCCCCGCCCACACATTTCCTCCGTACGGCAGTACCCCCGCCGGGGCCGAATCGTTGTCCTTGGCGGGCACACCTGCCCAAAACGCGTACACGCTGGGACGGACCCCGCCACGCGTCCACCGGAGGACACCCATGAGCACGCCGCCCCTCGCCTCAGGCCCCGAAGGCCCCGACGCACTCCGGCCGTTGCTCGACACCGTCCTCCACGCACTCGCCGAAGGCACCGCCGCCCGCGGAGGCCCCCTCCCCGCCGGAGGACCCGAACACGTCGCCCAACGCCTCCGCGACGCCGCCGGCGACCTCCTGCCCCACCACGGCGACGACGCCGCCCTGCACACCCTCGTCCGCGCCCTCGCCGAAGGCGCCGCCGACCCCGCCGACCCCCTGTGCGCGGCCCACCTGCACTGCCCACCCCTCGCCGTCGCCACCGCCGCCGACCTCGCCGCCTCCGTCCTCAACCCCTCCCTCGACTCCTGGGACCAGGCCCCCGCCGCCTCCGAACTCGAAACCCTCCTCACCCGGACCCTCGCCCACGAGGTCTACGGCACCGAAGGCGACGCCCTCGTCACCACCGGCGGCACCGAGTCCAACCAACTCGCCCTCCTCCTCGCCCGCGAGACACACGGCAGCGTCCAACTCGTCTGCGGCGCCAACGCCCACCACTCCCTCCACCGCGCCACCTGGCTCCTCGGCCTCCCCGAACCCGTCGTCGTCCCCGCACCCGCCGGCACCCTCGACCCCGCCGCCCTCGACAGCGCCCTCACCCACCTCCACGGCCCCCTCCTCGTCGCCGCCACCGCAGGCACCACCGACGCCGGACTCATCGACCCCCTGCCCGACATCGCCGACCTCTGCGCCACCCACGGCGCCCGCCTCCACATCGACGCCGCCTACGGCGGAGGCCTCCTCTTCAGCGACCGGCACCGCACCGGACTCGACGGACTCGCCCGCGCCGACACCGTCACCCTCGACCTGCACAAACTCGGCTGGCAGCCCGTCGCCGCCGGACTCCTCGCCGTACGCGACCCCGCCGACCTCACCCCCCTCGGACACCGAGCCGACTACCTCAACGCCGGCGACGACACCGAAGCAGGCCTCCCCGACCTCCTCGGCCGCTCCCTGCGCACCACCCGACGCCCCGACATCCTCAAGATGGCCGTCACCCTCAAAACCCTCGGACGACACGGCATCGGCCAACTCGTCGACCAGGTCTGCTCCCACGCCCACGAACTCGCCGACCTCATCACCGCCCACCCCGGCCTCGAGCTCTACGACCGGCCCGCCATCAGCACCGTCCTGTTCCGGCCCACCGACGCCACCGACGACACCGTCGCCGCCGTACGCCGCACCCTCCTCAACGAAGGCCGCGCCGTCCTCGGCCGCGCCACCCTCGACGGCCGCCGCTGGCTCAAAGCCACCCTCCTCAACCCCCACACCCGGCCGGGCGACCTGGCCACGCTCCTGAAACTGGTGGAAGGACACACCCCCCGATGAGCCCGACGCCCCACCCCCAGCGCCCCGCCGAAACACCCCGCGACCTGGTCGGCATCGGCATCGGCCCCTTCAACCTCTCCCTCGCCGCCCTCGCCCAGCCCCTCACCCAACTCGACACCGTCTTCTACGAACAACGCCCCGGCTTCGACTGGCACCCCGGCCTCCTCATCGACGGCGCCACCCTCCAAGTCCCCTTCCTCGCCGACCTCGTGACCCTCGCCGACCCCGCAAGCCCCTGGTCCTTCCTCAACTACCTCAAGGACCGGGACCGCCTCTTCCCCTTCTACTTCGCCGAGCGCTTCCACATCCAGCGCGCCGAATACGACGCCTACTGCCGCTGGGCCGCCGACCACCTCCCCGGCCTCCGCTTCGGACACCAGGTCGACGCCGTCCGGTGGAACCCCGAACAAGACGTCTTCGAAGTCGACTTCACCCAACTCGACGCCGACGGAGAAGCCGAAGCCGTCGGCCGCACCCACACCCGCAACATCGTCCTCGGCGTCGGCACCGCCCCCCACATCCCCGAACCACTCAAACCACTCGTCGAAGCCCCCGGCGTACCCGTCATCCACGCCGCCGACTACCTCAAACACCGCGAGCAGTTCCTCACCGCCGAACACATCACCGTCATCGGCGCGGGCCAATCAGGCGCCGAAGTCTTCCTCGACCTGCTGCGCAACCGCCCCACCGGACGCGAGAAGATCCACTGGCTCGCCCGCACCGAGGCCTTCGCGCCGATGGAGTACTCCAAACTCGGCCTCGAACACTTCACCCCCGACTACACCCGCTACTTCCACGCCCTCACCGAACCCGTCCGCGACCGGCTCGTCGCCGCGCAATGGCAACTCCACAAAGGCATCGACGCCGACACCATCGCCGCCATCCACGACGAGCTCTACCGCCGCACCCTCCACGGCGGCTGGCCCGACGCCGTCCTCACCCCCGCCGTCACCGTCCGCACCGCCGGACGCGTCGCCACCACCAAAGTCGAACTCCACCTCGAACACGGCCAGCAAGGCACCCGCACCCGCCTCACCACCGACGCCGTCGTCCTCGCCACCGGCTACCGCGAACGCCCCATCGCCCCGCTCCTCGCCGGACTCGACCCCCACCTGAGCCGCGACAGCGCCCAACGACCCCGCATCGACGACCAGTTCCGCCTGATCCTCGACCCCTCCGTCACCGGCAGCGTCTACGTCCAGAACGCCGAACTCCACACCCACGGCGTCGGCGCCCCCGACCTCGGCCTCGCCGCCTGGCGCAGCGCCACCATCCTCAACTCCCTCACCGGCAAAGACCCCTACCCGCTCCCCGGCCGAACCGCCTTCACCACCTTCGGCCTGGAACAGACCCCCCGCATCCCCTCCGCCCGCCAAGGCCAGGAAACGCGCACCCGCCCTCCCCTCGTCCCCCTGATTCCCCTCGCCGAGGGCAGATGACAGCGGTGGACCAAGGCGAGCCCGAACGACGACGGCGCCGACGCGAGAATCCACGCCGACGCCGCCGAACCAAAACCGCCCCGCCCTAGAACACAGGCGTACCGTCACGCGTCAGCTTCCAGTCCACCGACGCGAACTCCTTCGGGTCCAGAGAACCCTTCGCCGTCACCCACTCCGCGATCCGCGTCCGGATCTCCGTCGACTCCGACCACACCTCGGTCGCCGAAGCCACATGCGGGAACGCACCGCCACCATTGGCACGGTAGTTGTTCACCGCGAGCACGAACTGCTGCGCATCGTCCAGCGCCGCACCGTTGAAAGTCAGATTCTTGATCCGCGAACCCTCGGCCTGCGCGATGTCGATGTCGTACCGGAGCCCCGACACATAGTCGTAGTTGTAGTCCGGACGGTTGTTCGCGTTCGTCAGCTTCTCCGGGTCGATCACCGCACCCGACGCCGTCTGCACGAAGTAGTTCGCCGAGTACTCCAGGTACGCCCGCACCTGCGCACCCGTCAGAACCTTCGCCACCAGCGTGTTGTCGTACACATACAGGCCCGACAGATCCCGGATCGTCACAGACCCCGCCGGAATCTCCGACGTCCGCGAGAACGGCGACGCCTGCGCGATCACCGGCAACGACGCGTACTGCGTCCCCACCAGCGCCGCCCTGACCACGTCCTCCTGCACCTTCGTGATCAGATCGATGATCGGAGCGTCCTTGTAACGCGCCTCCACCGTCGTCAACGTCTCCGTCGCCGTACCGACCACCTGGTTGACGTACGCCACCACCACGTCGTGCTCGTCCTTCAGCAGCCGCGTGATCCTCGGGTCGTCCGCCACCGAGTTCGTGTTACGGACCGAAGCCGCCACCGACTCGACCTGCCAACGACCCTTCTCGAAGACCAGCTCGAAGTCGAACACCGACAACCGCTCCGCATACGCCAGCGGCTCCGACAGCACGACCGTCTTCCCCGACGCCGTGTTCGTGACCTTCAACTCCGGGATCTCCAGGTGCGCGTGACCCACCAGGATCGCGTCGATCCCCGGCACCTGCTGCGCCACCAGCGCCGCCGAGTTCTCCACGTACGGCAACTGGTCACCGTACGACGACGTCCCCGACGAACCGGAATGCGCCGACACGACCACCACGTCCGCGCCCATCGAACGCAGCTTCGGCACCCACTTCGCCGCCTGCTCCTCCAGCCCCGGGAACGTCAGCTTGCCCTGCACATACGCCTTGTCCCAGATCGCGATACCCGGGTTCGTCAGACCCAGCACCGCCACCTTCACCGGCGGCGCACCATGCACATGGAACTGCTTCATGAAGTACGGAGGGAACGCCGGCTTCAGCGTCTTCGCGTCCAGCGCGTTCGCGCCCAACAGCGGGAAACGGCACTGCGACTCGAACTTCCGCAGCGTCTCGATGCCGTAGTTGAACTCGTGGTTCCCCAGCGCCACCGCGTCATAGCCGATCGCGTTCATCGCCTGCGCCATCGGGTGCACCGGACCACCCTTGGCGGTGATCGGATCCACCTTCGCGTAGTAGTACGTCAGCGGCGTGCCCTGGATCGTGTCACCGGCGTCGAGCAGCAGCGTGTTGCAACGGCCCTTCTCCTCACGGATCTTGTTCACCAGCGTCGAGATCCGCGCCAGACCCTGCGCGTTGCCCGCCTTGTCCGAGTACTCCGCGTCCTTGAAGTAGTCCCAGTTGAAGACGTGACCATGCAGATCGGTCGTGCCCATCACCGTCAGCGCGTAGCGCTTGACCGGCTTGGCACCCCCCTTCGCCTCCGCGGCCTGCGCCGCCGGAGCCGCGCCCGCACCCGCGAGCGCCACCCCGGCACCCGTCACGGCGGACTTCTTCAGGAACTTGCGGCGGTTCAACGGCATGTCTGGAACTCCTCGGGAAAGGTCAACGACGCGCGTAGATTCTGACCCAACACCGGCCCCCGCAACAGGCCCTGGAGGTTTCCATTCGATGACCTGACGGCACCACACACCCCCCGCCCAGTGACAGAGTGGGACGTATGACCCCCAACACGGCCCCCACCGACCACGAAACCCCACCCGCCGTCCCCTACGGCACCCCCGACACACCCCGCATCGCCGTCCGAGGCGAAGCCCACCTCGAAGTCGACCCCGAGATCGCCCGCATCGGCATCTCCGTCAACGCCCGCGGCAAAGACCGCCGCGAAGCCCTCGCCGACCTCACCCGCCGCAACACCCACGCCCTCGACCTCGTCAAAAGCTACGGCGACGCCGTCGAGCGCCTCGAAACCAGCACCTTCACCATCAGCCCCGAACTCGGCCGGCACGGTCGCGGAGAACGCGTCCGCACCTACCACGGACACGTCCACATCACCGCCGAACTCACCGACTTCACCGCACTCGGCGAACTCGCCACCGCCCTCGCCGACCTCGACCAGACCAGCGTCGACGGCCCCTGGTGGGCCCTGCGCACCGACTCGCCCGCCCACCGCACAGCACGCCAACAAGCCGTCCGTGAAGCCGTCCAACGCGCCCGCGAATACGCCGAAGCCCTCGACACCACCCTCATCGCCCTCGTCGAACTCGCCGACATCGGCGCCGAAGAGACCCACCCCTACGCCCTCACCGCCCAGAGCACCCGCACCCGCAGATCCGCCTACGGCGGCGGCCCCACCGAGGACGAACCAGCACCCCTCGACCTCGAACCCCAACGCCAACACGTCCACGCCCAGGTCAACGCCCGCTTCACCATGGCCCCACCCCAGCTCTAGCCGCCCAGCGAAAACCACGGACAGTCACCGACCGGCTCTGCCCCGCACCCACCACACGGCCGACGGACACTGGAAACAGACCAGGAAGAGCAACCCCTCGAACGCGCCGGGAGCCACCCTCGCTCATCGGAGCACCCCGGCGCACAATTCAACAGTTGTCAATAACCCTTCACGCAAAGGTTGTTGAGTAGTCACGCGCGACCAATTCTCTACCGACCGGTAAGGCCTAGGCTCGAACCATGCGCCGAGCAAAGATCGTCTGTACATTGGGCCCCGCCACCGACTCGTACGACCAGATCAAAGCCCTGGTCGAAGCCGGAATGGACGTAGCCCGCTTCAACCTCAGCCACGGCACCCACGCCGACCACGAGGAGCGCTACCACCACGTGCGAAAGGCCTCCGACGAGACCGGCCGCAGCGTCGGAATCCTCGCCGACCTTCAAGGCCCGAAGATCCGACTCGGCCGCTTCACCGAAGGCCCCGTACTCCTTGAACGCGGAGACACCTTCACCATCACCGTCGAAGAAGGCGCCCAAGGAGACCGCGAATCCTGCGGAACCACCTACGACGGACTGGCAGCGGACGTCACTCCCGGTGAACGCATCCTCGTCGACGACGGCAAAGTCTGCCTCGAAGTCACCTCCGTCGACGGCCCCCGCGTCCACACCACCGTCATCGAAGGCGGCATGGTCTCCGACCACAAAGGCCTCAACCTCCCCGGCGTCGCCGTCTCCGTCCCCGCCCTCTCCGACAAGGACGAAGCAGACCTCCGCTGGGCCCTGCGCGCCGGCTTCGACGTCATCGCCCTCTCCTTCGTCAGAAGCGGCAAGGACATCAAGGACGTCCACCGCATCATGGACGAAGAAGGCCGCCGTCTCCCCGTGATCGCCAAAGTCGAAAAACCCCAGGCCGTCGACAACATCGACGACATCGTCGCCGCCTTCGACGGCATCATGGTCGCCCGCGGCGACCTCGGCGTCGAAATGCCCCTGGAACAAGTCCCGATCGTCCAGAAGCGCGCCATCAAACTCGCCAAACGCAACGCCAAACCCGTCATCGTCGCCACCCAGATGCTCGACTCGATGATCGACAACTCCCGCCCCACCCGCGCCGAAGCCTCCGACGTCGCCAACGCCGTCATCGACGGCACCGACGCCGTCATGCTCTCCGGCGAGACCAGCGTCGGCAAATACCCCATCGAAACCGTCAGGACCATGGCGCGCATCGTCGAAGCGGCCGAAGAGGACATCCTCGCCAAGGGCCTCCCACCCCTCACCGACCGCAACAAACCCCGCACCCAAGGCGGAGCCGTCGCCCGCGCCGCAGCCGAAATGGGCGACTTCCTCGGCGCCAAATTCCTCGTCGCCTTCACCCAGTCCGGCGACACCGTCCGCCGCCTCTCCCGCTACCGCTCCCCGATCCCCCTCCTCGCCTTCACCCCCACCCCCGCCACCCGCTCCCAGCTCAACCTCACCTGGGGCGTCGAAACCTTCCTCGGCCCCCACGTCGACTCCACCGACGCCATGGTCGACCAGGTCGACGAACTCCTCCTCAAATACGGCCGCTGCGCCAAGGGCGACATCGTCGTGATCACCGCAGGCTCCCCGCCCGGCGTCTCCGGCTCGACGAACCTCGTCCGCGTCCACCACATCGGCGAGGACGACAGCCCCAAGTAGGTCAGTACTTGGGGCGTACGCGGGCGTCCATGAGGGCTACTGAGGCAACGCGGGCGATGGAGATGTTGCGGGAGTTCGGCTGCTTCCAGTCGACGCCGACCGCGTCGAGGGTGTCCGTGAAGAGGCGCATGATGTCGGACGACTTGTTGGTGAAGAAGTACCGGGGGTACTCATAGCGCTGCAAGTAAGCGTACGCGGCGGGCTCGTCAGGCTCCTCGGGGATGGCCCGGCACCTCGGGCAGGGCTGCGAGCGGTTGCCGTCGAGGGGCTCGATGCGTACCTGCCATGAGCGGCTCGCGGCTCGGGAGATCCCGGTCTCCTTGCTCACCGGGTTCAGGCTGCGCCCACGGTCCAGCAGGGCGAGAGTTCGCTTGCGTGTGCCCATGTCGTACATATGGCCACTGTGTGCACGGGGAACTTGCGACATGCAGCAAAAAAGCGGATGTTCACCGGAATGGGAACATCCGCTTTCGTGAAGCAACCTTGACATCCAAGGAAAAGTGCCCCGAGTCGGATTCGAACCGACGCTGGATGGGTTTTGAATCCATGGCCTCTACCGCTGGGCTACCGGGGCTTCCTCTGAAACAGAGGGTAGCGATCACCCGCCGTGCCCTCACCTTACCGCAGCTAGGTAGGCTCTTGTCAGCAGTCCCCGCCCTGAACGAGGAGCCCCCGTGACCGCCCCCGAGTCGCCCCAGCCCGTAGACGCGCCCGACGACGACAAGTCGCACGTGCCTCCGCTGACGACCCGTGTCGTCATCGCCGAGGACGAGGCGCTGATCCGTCTCGACCTCAAGGAGATGCTGGAGGAGGAGGGCTACACCGTCGTAGGTGAGGCGGGTGACGGTGAGCAGGCCGTCGAGCTGGCCCGGGAGCACAAGCCGGACCTCGTGATCCTCGATGTGAAGATGCCGAAGCTCGACGGCATCTCCGCGGCGGAGAAGATCGCCGAGGAGTCCATCGCCCCGGTCCTGATGCTCACCGCGTTCTCGCAGCGCGACCTCGTCGAGCGGGCCCGTGACGCGGGTGCGATGGCGTACCTGGTGAAGCCGTTCAGCAAGAGTGACGTGGTGCCGGCGATCGAGATGGCGGTGTCCCGGTTCGCCGAGCTGAAGGCGCTGGAGGGTGAGATCGCGGATCTCACGCAGCGTCTGGAGACGCGGAAGCTGGTGGACCGCGCGAAGTCGGTGCTGCAGACGGAGTACGGCCTGACGGAGCCGGCGGCGTTCCGCTGGATCCAGAAGACGTCGATGGACCGTCGTATGTCGATGCAGCAGGTCGCCGAGGCGGTCATCGAGGACGCCGAGGAGAAGAAGGCGTCGAAGGGCTAGTTCCGCGCCCGTTGGAGAGTGTTGAAGAGCTTGGATCCGCATCGTGTCCGCGGACGAGAGCGGACGACAGAGGCCCGCACCCCTGACGGAGGTGCGGGCCTCTTCGTGCGACCGGAGGGGTCGCGGGGAGTGTCAGTCCTCGCCGAGGTACGCCTTGCGGACGGACTCGTCGTGGAGCAGGTCCTGGCCGGTGCCGGAGAGGACGATGTTGCCGACCTCCATGACGTGACCCTGGTCGGCGAGGGAGAGCGCCGCCTGGGCGTTCTGCTCGACGAGGAGGATGGTCGTGCCGGACGCCTTGAGTTCGGCGATGGTGGCGAGGATCTTCTGCATCATGATCGGCGAGAGGCCCATGGAGGGCTCGTCGAGCATGAGCAGTTTGGGCTGGGACATGAGGGCGCGTCCCATGGCGAGCATCTGCTGTTCGCCGCCCGAGAGGGTGCCCGCGGCCTGCTTGCGGCGCTCTCCCAGGATGGGGAAGAGGTCGTAGGCGCGCTGGATGTCCTTCTCGATGCCCGCCTTGTCGGTGCGGAGGAACGCTCCGAGCTGGAGGTTCTCCATGATGGTGAGGCGGGGGAAGATGTGGCGTCCCTCGGGGGAGTGTGCGAGTCCGAGGGCGACGATCTTGTGGGCGGGGACGTTGGCGAGGGGCTGGCCGTCGAAGAGGATGCGGCCTCCGCTGGGCTTGAGGAGCCCGGAGAGGGTGCGCAGGGTCGTCGTCTTGCCGGCGCCGTTGGTGCCGATGAGGGTGACGATCTGGCCGGCTTCGACGGTGAAGGAGATGCCCTTGACGGCTTCGATCTTGCCGTAGGCGACCTTGAGGTCTTCGACCTCGAGCAGTGCGGTCACTGGGCGTTTCCTTCCTTGCTGGTGCTGCTGCCCTGTGCGTCGGAGTCGTCGGACGCGGCGGGTGCCTCGGAGGCTTCGGGGGCGTCGGCGTCGGCGGCTGCCGCGGGGGCGTCGGACGTTCCTTCGGCCTCGGGGGCTTCGTCGGTCTCTGCGGCTTCCGTGGTCTCTTCGGCTTCCTCGGCCGTGGGGGCTTCCGCCGCTCCCGCGGCTTCGGCGGCCTCGACCTCGGCGAGTTCTTCTTCGCCGGGGGCGCCCTCGAAGGGGGTGCCGAGGTAGGCGGCGATGACGCGCTCGTCGCCCTGGACGACGTCGGACGTTCCCTCGACGAGCTTTTCGCCCTGGACGAGGCAGGCCACGCGGTCGGACAGATTGAAGATGAAGCGCATGTCGTGCTCGATGACGAGGACGGCGATGCCGCGGTCGCGGATGGCGAAGACGAGCTCTTCGGTCGCGCGGGTTTCCTGCGGGTTCATGCCGGCGGTGGGCTCGTCCAGGAGGAGCAGGCCCGGCTCGCTCGCCATCGCTCGCGCGATCTCCAGCTTGCGCTGCTCGCCGTAGGGGAGGTTGCGGGAGAGGTGGTCGGCCTTGTGGGCGAGGCCGATGAACTCCAGCAGTTCCATGGCGCGTTCGCGGGAGGTCGCCTCGGCCTTGCGGAAGCCGGGGCCGCGGAGGAGGGCGGACCAGAGGCCTTCCTTGGTGCGGGTGTGGCGTCCGACGAGCACGTTTTCCAGGACGGTCATGTTGGCGAAGAGCCGGATGTTCTGGAAGGTGCGGGCGATGCCGGCGCTGGTGACCAGGTGCGGCTTCGGGGGCAGCACCGTGCCCTTGTAGGCGACCTTGCCCTCGGTGGGGACGTACAGACCGGTGAGGCAGTTGAAGAAGGTGGTCTTGCCCGCGCCGTTGGGGCCGATGAGGCCGACGATCTCTCCGGCGTTGACGGTGAGGTCGACGTTGCGTACGGCGGTGAGGCCGCCGAAGCGCATGGTGACGCCGGTGGCTTCGAGGACGGGGCTGGGGGCTGTGGTGGTGGTCATGTTGGTTACGCCCCTGCCTTGGTGACGCCGACGGTGGAGTCGGGCAGGCCTTGTTCGGGGATGTGGACGGTTTCGTCGCTCTCGTGGAACTCGAGCTGGCGGCGACGGTTGGCGATGATGCCCTCGGGGCGGAAGCGCATGAGGATGACGAGCGCGATGCCGAAGGCGAGGAGCTCGTACTCCTTGAGGAAGCTGAGCTTCTCGGGGAGGAGGTAGAGCAGGGTGGCGCCGAGGATGGGTCCGTTGACGGTGCCCATGCCGCCGAGGACGACCGCGGCGAGCAGGAACGCGGAGTTCGGGGGCACGGAGCCGGCGAACTGGTACGGGGCCGGGTTGACGCTGTAGCCGACGTGGGCGCTGACCGTTCCGGCAAGGCCGGCGAGGGAGGCGCCGAGGGCGAAGGCGATGAGCTTGACGCGGAAGCCGTTGATGCCCATGGCGGTGGCGGCGGTCTCGTCCTCGCGGATGGCGATCCAGGAGCGGCCGATCCGGGAGTCGGCGGCGCGGTTGAACACGACGACGACGAGTCCGGTGATGAGCAGCATCAGCAGGAAGTAGTTCGCGAAGCGGCCGAGGGTGATGCCACCGATGGCGTGGGCGGCACCGAAGTTGAACCCGAGGATGTTGAGGTCGGGGATCATGGAGATGCCGTTGGGGCCGTTGGTGATGTTGGGTCCGGAGACGCCGTCCATGTTGTTGACGGCGATGCGGAAGATCTCTCCGAAGCCCAGGGTCACGATGGCGAGGTAGTCGCCGCGCAGTCGCAGGGTGGGGGCGCCGATGAGGACGCCGAAGACGAGCGATGCGGCCATGCCGGTGAGCATGGCGGCCCAGAAGGGGAACTGGACGCCGGCGAAGCGGGAGAACTCGGAGCCGGATACGAGGGCTGCGGCGTAGGCGCCGACGCCGAGGAAGGCGACGTATCCGAGGTCGAGGAGTCCGGTGAGGCCGACGACGATGTTGAGGCCGAGGGCGACGGTTCCGACGACGAGGATGTTCACGCCGAGGTTGGCGTTGTGCTCGTTGTTCTCGACGAAGGGGAAGACCGCCGCGGCGAGGAACGCCATGGTGGTGGCGAATCCCTTGTGGCGGGCGTTCAGTTGGGCGAAGCGGTCGAAGAGTCCGGCGGTGAGCAGGGCCCAGGTGCCGAAGACGACGAGGAGCAGGTAGCCCAGGAACGTTTCGCTTGCGTCGGGGTCGACGCCGATGCCGTAGGTGAAGACGATCAGCGCGAGGGCGGTGGCGCCGGTGATGACGAGGCGCTCGTGCCAGCCGGCCAGTTTGGCGGCCGGGGGGATGAGGTCCGGCTTGGTGACGTAGTCCTTGAAGGTGTCACCGGGCTTGGGGAGTGCCAGGGTGCCGAGGACGGCGATCAGCGAGCCGACGGCGGCGACGTAGGCGCCGGGGTCGAGTGCGACGAGGCCCTTGAGGTCGACGGCGATGGCGATCGCGCTGAACCAGCTGACGGCGAACGCGGAGGTGGCGGCGAGGACGACGGGCTGGGTGGCGCCCGCCGGGTTGAGCCAGCCGAGGCCTCGGACGTTCCAGAGGGTCAGGGCGAAGACGAGGGTGAGCGCGCCGGCGACGAGGGCGAGGATCTGGAGTCCGGCCGGGGAGCCGTAGTAGGTGAGGTCCCCGGGGAAGTCGGACGTGTAGGTCCAGGACATGAACGTGCTGGCGATGGTGGCGATGGCGCCGAAGGCGATGAGGGCGCGGGCGGCGCTCTCGGGGAGTGCGATCAGGCCGCGCTCGGTGGTGGTGGTCTCGGTGGTTGCCATGGTGCTCACGCCCTGTCCGCGACGCGTTCGCCGACTAGGCCTTGTGGCCTGAACAGCAGTACGAGGATGAGGAGTACGAAGGCCCAGACGGAGGACCAGCCGCCGCCGCCGAGCTGCTGCATGCCCGGGATGCCGTCGATGTAGCTGGTGGCCATGGTCTCGGCGAGGCCGAGGACGAGGCCGCCGATCATGGCGCCGTAGATGTTGCCGATGCCGCCGAGGACGGCCGCGGTGAAGGCCTTGAGGCCCATCTGGAAGCCCATGTCGTACTTCACCGTGCCGTAGCGCAGGCCGTAGGCGACGGCTGCGACGGCGGCGAAGAAGCCGCCGATGGCGAAGGCGATGACGATGATGCGGTTGGTGTCGATGCCCATGAGCTGTGCGGTGTCAGGGTCCTGCGCGGTGGCCTGCATGGCACGGCCGGTGCGGGAGAGGCTGACGAACAGGGCGAGGGCCGCCATGCAGAGGGGGGCGGCGATGATGACGAAGACGCTGCCGCTCTGGATGCTGACGGAGCCGATGTGCAGGGGCCCGAAGGGGAGCTGCGGGAACGTGATGTCGGTCTTCGCGTCCGGGTACCCGTTGAACACGACCTGCTGCAGGGCGAGGGACAGGCCGATGGCGGTGATGAGGGGGGCGAGGCGTGGCGCTCCGCGCAGTGGTCGGTAGGCGAAGCGTTCGGCCCCGACGGCGATGAGGACGGAGACGATTCCGCCGCCTATCAGCATCGCTGGGAGGGCTATCCACATGGATGTGCCGTTTGGCAGAACGTAGAGGTAGACCGTGAGTGCGCCGAAGCCGCCGGTCATGAAGATCTCGCCGTGGGCGAAGTTGATGAGCTGGACGATGCCGTACACCATCGTGTAGCCGATGGCGATCAGCCCGTACATCGAGCCGAGGAACAGCCCGTTGGCCAGCTGCTGCGGCAGGGTGTTCACCGCATGGCCTCCATGTGGTGGGGAGAATTGAGCAGGGCGTATGAAGCGGGCCGCGCGGTGACGTGTGGTCGTGGCCGCGCGGCCCTGAGGTTGTGCTGAGGGCCTGTCCGGTGGATCGGACCGGGCGTGCGGTGCCGTCGGGCGCCGTGCCTGGATTCGGACCGATCCGCCGGAGTGGCCCGGGTGGTGCGGACTAGCCTTCGAACGTGCCGCTCTTGACGGCCTTCCACTTGCCGTCGACGACCTGGTAGACGGTGAGCTGCTTGTTGGTGGTGTCGCCGAAGTCGTCGAAGGCGACGGGGCCGGCGATGCCGTCGAACTTGGTCTTCTGGACCTCGGCGACGATCTTGGCGCGGGCGCCGTCCGGGATCTTGCCGTCCTTCACGACAGCGCCGATGGCCTTGATGATGGCCGTGGCGGCGTCGTAGGAGTAGCCACCGTAGGTGCCGTAGTCGCCCTTGAGGCCGGAGGCCTTGTACTTCTTGATGAACTCGGCGGCGGAGGGCAGGGAGTCGACGGGCTGGCCGACCGAGGTGACCAGGTCGCCCTCGGAGGTCTTGCCGGCGGTCTCGATGTAGGTCGGGGTGAACATGCCGTCACCGCCGAACAGCGGGATCTTGACTCCGCCGTCCTTGAGCTGCTTGGTGAGCTTCTCCGACTCGTCGTACTGGCCGCCGTAGTAGACGAGGTCGGCCTTGGCGTTCTTGATCTTGGTGACGAGGGACGAGAAGTCCGTGTCGCCGGTGTTGACGTGGTCCTCGCCCGCGACCTTGCCGCCGGCCTTGGTGAAGCCGGCCTTGAAGAGCTTGGCGAGGCCGGCGCCGTAGGTCTGCTTGTCGTCGACCACGTACACCTTGCGCTTCTTCAGCGTGTTGTAGGCGTAGTCGGCCGCGAAGCCGCCCTGGAGGGCGTCGGTGGTGGCGGTGCGGAAGTACGTCTTGAACGGGCGGGACTTGGCGGTCTGCCAGTTCTTGCCCTGGGTGAGCTCGGGGGCCGTGTTGGACGGCGAGATCTCGACCAGGCCGGCGGTGTCGAACACCTGCTGCATCTGGGTGGCGACGCCGGAGTTCAGCGGGCCGACGACGCCGAGGACCTTCTCGTTCTGGACGAGCTGGGTGGCGTTCGCCTGGCCGGAGGCCGGGATGGCCTTGTCGTCGAGCGCCTTGACCTTGAAGGTCACGCCGGGAACGGTGTTGTTCTTGTTGGCGTCGTCGACGGCGATCTGGACGCCGCCCTGGATGCCGAGGCCGGTGGCCGAGTTCTGACCGGTCAGCGGGGCGTCGACGCCGATGATGATCTCGGTCTTCTTGTCGCCCTTGCTGTCGCCGCTGTCGTCGCGCGAGCCGCAGGCGGTCAGCGTGAGTGCTCCTGTAGTGAGCACGGCGGTGAGTATGACCATAGAACGCTGTCGCACGTTGAATCCTCTCCCTGGCGCGGCACCCCAGGGTGGGGGCCGTGTGGTTCGCCGGGCCGTACTGGATGAAGCAGGGCCGTGCAGTGACGCGCCCGGCGGCGCGGTGACTGGCCGTGACTATAAGCGCAGGTAGGGGGAGTGGGGAGGAGCGTAGGGAAGGCTGTGACGCTCTTGTTATGCGGGGGGTGCCCTCTGCGGTGCGGGGCGGACGATCGGAGCATTTCGGTGTGCTGGTCGGAGGCGGTTGTGTGTTCGCATGGTGAGAACGCGCTGTTCCGGGTTCATGGCGGAGAGCGGAAGCTGTACGCGCGGTGTCGGGTCGGGGTGCCGCGGGGGGCGTGGTGCGGGGTGCCTCGCGGCGCTGGGATTGCTTCGTTACGGCAGAGGTAACCGACTGTTACTGCCGTGTGAGGTGTTCGCCGGTGTCTTGGCCGGGTGAAGTGGGTGTGGGGGAGGGCCGGTTGGGGAAGCAGAGGGCGCGCAGGCCGGTCCGCAGGTCGTGCGGGTAGGTGCCGCCGAAGAGAAAGCTTTGCTGTTGCTGTGCTGTCTCGTTGCTGATGAGCAGGTCGAGGTGGGGGAGCTCGATCGCGGGCGGCAGGGCGGCGCACTCGTATACAGAGATGCGTACGGTGATCGTGCGGGGATTTCCGGCCCTTACTGTCAGTGGCAGCCGGGGTGTGGTGCTGGCGCTCAACTCGGGTAGTCCGGAACCCACTCGGCGGACGGTGACGGGGGTGCCGCGGGCGATGTCGACCTCGAAGCGGAAGGAGGTGGGCGTGGTGCCGCGGCCCTTGTAGTGGAGGGTCGTGACACTGGCGGGCCACGGGTAGGGGTTCGGGGTGGCCCGGGAGTGGGGTGCGGGGCGCGGGGCGAAGAGGGCGCCGGTTGCGGTCGCGATGACGACCAGGGCCCGGATGAGCCGCCGGCGCGGGCGCGGGACTGCGGCCCAACGGATGCCGAGGTGCGGGGGGTTGGACTTCGGCAGGTCGGTGGGTGCGTCCTGGTGGGGGCCGTCGGCTTCATCGGAGTGGTACGGCTCGACGGGCCCGATGCCGGTCATGTCTCATGCTGGGCCGGAGCACGCGGCTCCGCCAAGAGGCGGCGCGGGGTGGGACGTTGGGTGGCCGAGGTGGGCTCCCCGGGGTCGGGCTCCCGGGGTCGGCCTCCCGAGGTGGGCTCCCCGAGGTCGGGCTGCCGGGGTGGGATGTCCCGAGGTCGGGCTGCCGGGGTCGGCCTCCCGGGGTGGGCTCCCCGTGGTCGCCTCCCGGGGTGGGGAGTCCCGAGGCCCGGCTTCGCGGGCTGGGAGTCCGGGGGCTGGGCGCCCGGGAGGCGGACGCTCCCGGGCGGCTTCCGTGTGTTCCCGCCGACCGGGGGAACGGTTCCGACCCTCGGTCGGCCCGTGACGGCCCCTCGGGGCCCCTGTGAGGCCCCTGTGAGGCCCCGGGGCGCCCCGAAGGGGTGCGGCCGGGTCCCCGGGGGTGTCAGCTCTGGGGTGCGTCCTTGAGGATGCAGGTGAGCCGGGCGCTGCAGACGCGCTTGCCGTCCTCGTCGGTGATGGCGATCTCGTACGTCGCCGAGGTGCGTCCGCGGTGGACGGGTGTGGCCACTCCGGTGACGAGGCCGGAGCGGACGCCGCGGTGGTGGGTGCAGTTCAGGTCGACGCCGACGGCGATCTTGGTGATGCCGCCGTGGAGCATGGCGCCGACGGAGCCGATGGTCTCGGCGAGGACGGCGGAGGCTCCTCCGTGCAGCAGGCCGTAGGGCTGGGTGTTGCCCTCCACCGGCATGGTGCCCACGACGCGGTCCGAGGAGGCCTCGACGATCTGGACGCCCATACGGTTGCCGAGGTGGCCCGCGGAGAAGAGCGCGGGCAGGTCGACGCCCAGTGCGGCGTACTCGTCGATGACCCCTTGCGGGAACTTCGGGGTGTGCTGTTCGCCCATGGGGCCCGGCTCCGTTCGTCGTGGACCACTTCGTCGTGGCTTCGCCTCGCTGAGCGAACGCTCAGTCGGCTGTCGATTGTTCCAGACGGACGACCACGGACTTGCTGGCAGGGGTGTTGCTGGTGTCGGCGGTCGCGTCGAGGGGGACCAGGACGTTGGTCTCCGGGTAGTAGGCGGCCGCACAGCCGCGGGCGGTCGGGTAGTGCACGACGCGGAAGCCGGGCGCGCGGCGCTCCACGCCGTCCTTCCACTCGCCGACCAGGTCGACGTACGAGCCGTCCGCGACGTTCAGCGCGCGTGCGTCCTCGGGGTTGACGAGGACGACCCGGCGGCCGTTCTTGATGCCCCGGTATCGGTCGTCGAGTCCGTAGATGGTGGTGTTGTACTGGTCGTGGGAGCGCAGGGTCTGCAGCAGCAGACGGCCCGCGGGGAGCTCGGGGTACTCGACGGGTGCGGCGGTGAAGTTGGCCTTGCCGGTGGCCGTCGGGAAGCGGCGCTCGTCGCGGGGGGCGTGCGGGAGCGCGAAACCGGCCGGGTCGGCCACGCGCGCGTTGAAGTCCTGGAAGCCGGGGATCACGCGCGCGATGCGGTCGCGGATGCTCGCGTAGTCCTTCTCGAACTCCTCCCAGGGTGTGGTGCTGCGCTCGCCGAGGGCCCGGCGGGCGAGGCGGGCCACGATGGCGGGCTCGGACAGCAGGTGGGGGCTCGCGGGCTCCAGGCGGCCCCGTGAGGCGTGCACCATGCCCATGGAGTCCTCGACGGTCACGAACTGTTCGCCGCTGCCTTGGAGGTCGCGCTCGGTGCGTCCGAGGGTGGGCAGGATGAGGGCACGCGCGCCCGTGACGGCGTGCGAGCGGTTCAGCTTGGTGGAGACGTGCACGGTGAGCCGGGCGCGCCGCATGGCCGCCTCGGTGACCTCGGTGTCGGGGGAGGCGGAGACGAAGTTGCCGCCCATGGCGAAGAAGACCTTGGCGTCGCCGTCGCGCAGGGCGCGGATGGCCCGTACGACGTCGTAGCCGTGCTCGCGGGGCGGCGTGAAGCCGAACTCCTTCTCCAGGGCGTCGAGGAAGGCGGGGGCGGGGCGCTCGAAGATGCCCATGGTGCGGTCGCCCTGCACATTGGAGTGGCCGCGGACGGGGCACACGCCCGCGCCCGGGCGGCCGATGTTGCCGCGCAGCAGCAGGAAGTTGACGACTTCGCGGATCGTGGGGACGGAGTGCTTGTGCTGGGTGAGGCCCATCGCCCAGCACACGATGGTGCGCTTCGAGGCGAGGACCATGCCGAGGGCTTCGTCGATGGCGTCGCGGGTGAGGCCGGTCGCGGTGAGTGTCTCGTCCCAGTCGGCGGCGCTCGCCGTCCGGGCGAAGTCCTCGAACCCGTGGGTGTGTTCGGCGATGAACGTCTTGTCGACGGCGCCTTCGGTGGCGAGGATCAGCTTGTTCAGCAGGCGGAAGAGGGCCTGGTCGCCGCCGAGGCGGATCTGCAGGAAGAGGTCGGTGAGCGCGGCGCCCTTGATCATGCCCCGGGGGTTCTGCGGGTTCTTGAAGCGCTCCATGCCCGCTTCGGGCAGTGGGTTGACCGTGATGATCCGGGCGCCGTTCGCCTTGGCCTTCTCCAGTGCCGAGAGCATGCGCGGGTGGTTCGTGCCGGGGTTCTGCCCGGCGACGATGATCAGGTCCGCCTGGTAGAGGTCGTCGAGGAGGACGCTGCCCTTGCCGATGCCGATGGTCTCGGAGAGCGCGGAACCCGACGACTCGTGGCACATGTTCGAGCAGTCCGGCAGGTTGTTCGTGCCGAGCTCGCGGGCGAACAGCTGGTAGAGGAACGCGGCCTCGTTGCTGGTGCGGCCCGAGGTGTAGAAGAGGGCCTCGTCGGGGGAGCCGAGCGCCGCGAGTTCCTCGGCGACGATGTCGAAGGCGCGCTCCCAGGCGATGGGCTCGTAGTGGTCGCCGCCCTCGGGGAGGTACATGGGGTGCGTGAGGCGCCCCTGCTGGCCGAGCCAGTAGCCGCTGCGGCCGGCGAGGTCGGAGACGGGGTGCGCGGCGAAGAAGTCCGGGGTCACCCGGCGCAGGGTGGCCTCCTCGGCGACGGCTTTCGCGCCGTTCTCGCAGAACTCCGCGGTGTGCCGGTGCTCCGGCTCGGGCCAGGCGCAGCCCGGGCAGTCGAAGCCGTCCTTCTGGTTGACGCGCAGGAGGGTGAGCGCGGTGCGGCGCACGCCCATCTGCTGCTGGGCGATGCGCAGGGTGTGTCCGATGGCGGGCAGCCCGGCCGCGGCGCGCTTGGGTTCGGCGACCTGCGGCGTGTCCTGGACCGGATCGCTTTTCGGCGGCTTGCTGGCCATCGCTGAACCCCTTCGCGTGCGCACCTCGGTGTGCGTCTCCTCGTACCCCTTCGATCCTCGCACGGGCGGTCGGCGGCGACGGCCGGGGGCCGGGGGACCGCGGGCCGGGCGGGAGCGTGCCGGGCCGGGAGGGCTTTCGATGTCAGTGGGGCGTGGCAGGATCGGGGGCGTGGCAGAAACAGCATCGAAGAAGACCGAGAAGACCGCAGGCACGGGCCGCCCGCGCCTGATGCTCATGGACGGGCACTCGCTGGCCTACCGCGCGTTCTTCGCGCTGCCCGCGGAGAACTTCACCACCGCGACCGGTCAGCCGACGAACGCCATCTATGGTTTCGCGTCGATGCTGGCGAACACGTTGCGCGACGAGTCGCCCACGCACTTCGCGGTGGCGTTCGACGTGTCGCGCAAGACCTGGCGTTCCGAGGAGTTCACCGAGTACAAGGCGAACAGGTCGAAGACCCCGGACGAGTTCAAGGGGCAGGTCGAGCTGATCGGCGAGGTGCTGGACGCGATGCACGCGCAGCGCTTCGCGGTGGACGGCTTCGAGGCCGACGACATCATCGCGACGCTCGCCACCCAGGCCGAGGCCGAGGGCTTCGACGTGCTGATCGTCACCGGCGACCGCGACTCCTTCCAGCTGGTGTCCGAGCACACGACGGTGCTGTATCCGACGAAGGGCGTCTCCGAGCTGACCCGGTTCACTCCGGAGAAGGTCTTCGAGAAGTACGGGCTGACGCCGGCGCAGTACCCCGACTTCGCGGCGCTGCGCGGCGACCCGTCGGACAACCTGCCGGGCATCCCCGGGGTCGGCGAGAAGACGGCCGCGAAGTGGATCAACCAGTTCGGTTCGTTCGCGGAGCTGGTCGAGCGCGTCGACGAGGTCAAGGGCAAGGCCGGGCAGAACCTGCGCGACCACCTGGAGGCGGTGAAGCTCAACCGCCGTCTCACCGAGATGGTCAAGGACGTCGAGCTGCCCCGGACGGTGGCGGACCTGGAGCGGTCCGCGTACGACCGTACGGCCCTGGCGATGGTCCTGGACACCCTGGAGATCCGTAACCCCTCGCTCCGTGAGCGGCTCCTCGCGGTGGACCCGGGGGCCGCGGAGGCCGAGGAGGCGCGGCCCGTCGCCGAGGGCGTCGAGATCGACGGCACGGTGCTGGGCGCGGGTGAGCTGAAGCCGTGGCTCACCGAGCACGGCACGGCGGTTCTGGGCATGTCCACGGTCGACTCGTGGGCGCTGGGCAGTGGCTCCGTCGCCGAGGTGGCCCTCGCGGCCGGTGCGGGGCCGGCCGTCTGGTTCGACCCGTCCCAACTGGACGAGTCCGACGAGAACGCGTTCGCCGCGTGGCTCGCAGACCCCGGCAAGCACAAGGTCATGCACAACGCCAAGGGCGCGATGCGGGTCTTCGCCGAGCACGGCTGGACCATCGAGGGCGTGACCATGGACACGGCGCTCGCCGCCTATCTGGTCAAGCCGGGCCGCCGCTCCTTCGCACTGGACGCGCTCTCCCTGGAGTACCTCGGCCGGGAGCTCGGACCCGCCGCCGCGGCCGACGGCCAGCTCGCCTTCGGCACGGACGAGCAGGCCGAGGCCGACGCTCTGATGGCGCAGGCCCGCACGATCCTCGACCTGGGCGAGGCGTTCGGCGAGAAGCTCCAGGAGGTCGGCGCGGCCGATCTGCTGCGTGACATGGAGCTGCCCACGTCCAGCCTGCTGGCCCGCCTGGAGCGGCACGGCATCGCCGCGGACCGGGCGCACCTGGAGGCCATGGAGCAGATGTTCGCCGGCGCGGTGCAGCAGGCCGTGAAGGAGGCGCACGCGGCCGCCGGGCACGAGTTCAACCTCGGCTCGCCCAAGCAGCTCCAGGAGGTCCTCTTCGGTGAGCTGGCTCTGCCGAAGACCAAGAAGACCAAGACGGGCTACACGACGGACGCGGACGCCTTGGCCTGGCTCGCGACGCAGACCGACAACGAACTGCCCGTGATCATGCTCCGCCACCGTGAGCAGGCCAAGCTGCGCGTCACCGTCGAGGGTCTGATCAAGTCGATCGCCGCGGACGGCCGCATCCACACCACCTACAACCAGACGGTCGCGGCGACCGGCCGTCTGTCGTCGACCGATCCGAACCTGCAGAACATCCCGGTCCGCACCGACGAGGGCCGTGCGATCCGCCGCGGCTTCGTGGTCGGCGAAGGCTTCGAGTCCCTCATGACCGCGGACTACAGCCAGATCGAACTGCGGGTGATGGCCCACCTGTCCGAGGACGAGGGCCTGTTGGAGGCGTTCGCCTCCGGCGAGGACCTGCACACCACCGTCGCCTCCCAGGTGTTCTCCGTGGAGCGGTCCGCGGTCGACGCCGAGATGCGCCGCAAGATCAAGGCGATGTCGTACGGCCTCGCCTACGGGCTGTCGGCCTTCGGTCTCTCCCAGCAGCTGAACATCGAGGCGGGCGAGGCCCGTGCGCTGATGGACACGTACTTCGAGCGCTTCGGCGGTGTACGGGACTATCTGCGTCGGGCGGTCGACGAGGCTCGGGCGACGGGGTACACCGCGACGCTCTTCGGGCGCCGCCGGTACCTGCCGGATCTCAACAGCGACAACCGGCAGCGCCGCGAGGCGGCCGAGCGCATGGCCCTCAACGCGCCCATCCAGGGCACGGCCGCCGACATCGTCAAGATCGCGATGCTCAACGTGGACCGGGCGCTGCGCGAGGCGAAGCTCACGTCGCGCATGCTCCTTCAGGTCCACGACGAAATCGTCTTGGAGATCGCCCCCGGCGAGCGGGAGAGGACCGAGGAGCTGCTGCGCCGCGAGATGGCGTCCGCCGTCCAGCTCCGGGCACCGCTGGACGTCTCTGTCGGCTCGGGCCCGGACTGGGAGTCGGCGGCGCACTAGGGCCTGTCCGACCGGACAGGTCCTGGCTTCCCGTTCTCGGCCTGCTTTCGGCCGACGGGTACGGGCCCGGCACCGCGAGGTGCCGGGCCCGCCCGCCCGGAGTGAACCGTCACTCGCGTGGCCCTCGCGAAGGGGCCCCGCGCCCAGGGGTCCCGTAAGGATGCGGGCATGGGTATACGCACGCTCCACCGCCGTAAGGCCATGGCCACGACCGTCGTGGTCGCGACCGTGACGGTGACCGCGGCCGTCGTCCCCGTGCTGCTCGCGCCGGTACCCGCGGTCGCCGCGGAAGCGGCCACCGCCCAGCTGCCCGCGCCCTGCCGTTCCCCCCACGACCCCGATCGCGGGGCCCGGATGTCCCGCGAACTCCGGGCGGCGCTGTCGGCACGCCGGGGCGTGTTCTCCGGCGCGGCGCGTGGTCCGAGGGCGCACATCGACAACGGCCGGCTGCCCCGGGCCGCGCGCGGCGGGCGCGTGCACGGCATCGGTGCCTTCACCGGGCCCGCCCGCACCTATCGCGTCGTCGTCCTGTCGTACGACAAGCCGGCGACGCCGAACAGGGTCCGCGCGATCGGACGCATCGCCCGGGCCGTGCGCCACGGCCTCAGCCGTGGACGCGGTCTGCTCCGGGGGCCGGCCTCCGGGATCGCGGTCAGCGAGGAGTAGGACGGCTCGGCTCGGTACGGGCCGCCGGCGGGCCGGGGCGAGCCGGAGCGGGACGCCACACCCTGACGGCCGTGACGTACAGGCCGAGGCCGAGGACCAGGCCCGCGCCCCCGCCGAAACACAGCGTCGGAATCAGTTCCCACGGCTTCGCGACGGAGCCCCAGTACGCCCACCAGTGCAGCGCCCGCTGCACCGCGGCCACCAGCGCGCAGCACCCGATCACCGCACCGGCCAGCCACCGGTCGGCGGCGGACAGTACGGGCACGCCCACGACCGGGCCGTTCGGCGTGCGACGCAGCGCGAGCACCACAAAAGTGATGATCACTACGGCCGCCACCGCCGAACTGCCGTACTGGACGTACCAGTAGAGCGGCGAGCCCGCGAGGTTCCGTCCGAGGGCGGGGAAGAGCCGTGTCCCCCACCGGTCGTGATGGGTGAACGCGTCCCACACCACGTGCGTCAGGGCGCCGAGCGCCGCGGAGACGTACCACCACAGAACCACCGGCGCACGCACCGGCTCGCGAGTGGCCCCGCAGCGCAGGAGCCGCGCCGGGCGCCCCTGTCGTGCGACGGGCATCAACGCCACCAGGGGTTCGCGCAGCAGCAGCCAGGCGCCGACCAGTGCCCACGCGATGAGCACGTCGACGGTGAACACCCCGGTGAACGCGTGGGTGAAGTCGCCGAACTCCATGGCCTCGGGCTGCACGCTCGCCGCGTAGTAGGTCAGGTCGGGAGCGAAGGAACCGGCGACGAGAACGGCGGGAATCAATCGGCCGCGACCGCTTCCGTCCCCGCGAACGGCGGGCAGTACGGCCGCCGCGTGACTGAGAGTGAAGGGCAAGTCGTCTCCCTGCGGCTGCTTTTGGCCGGGTATGTTCGGTCCGTTGATCGCTGACGGCCAGTATGCGGGACGACGGCTCATGGCCAACTGGTGAATATCGGGCGCCAACAGGTCCCCGCGCGAAGGAAGTTGTCGTAGGGTCGCCTGGGTCGCCGTGCCGGGAAGTAGCGCCGGGGCGGCGGAAGTGCACGGGGATCTGGGAGACGGCGGGTTCGTCCGGCCGTCGGTGGGAGGGGTTCACTCAATGGCGGCGCAATTCGGCAGGAGGCTGCGCAAGGGCGCGGCAACCACCGCTGTGGCCGCGGCCGCGGTCGCGGCTCTGTCCGCCTCCCAGGCCCCGGGAGTGGCCGTCGACGACCACGGCAGACAGTCGGCGGGTGCCGATGTCGGCCAGGACGCGAACGACGCCGGTGATGGCACCGCGACCGGTAACTCGCGCTACTACACCGATCTTCCGCCGTTGCAGAGCCCGAACCCGGCACCGTCCGCGGGCGGCGGCACGCCGGACGCCGTGGGGGCCGCCGAGGCGGGCATCCCGGCGACCGTGCTGGCCGCCTACAAGCAGGCCGAGGCGTCGCTGCGTGAGTCCAAGCCCACCTGCAACCTGCCCTGGCAGCTTCTGGCCGCGATCGGCAAGGTCGAGTCGGGCCAGGCCCGCGGCGGCCGGGTCGACGCGGCCGGCACCACCCTGTCGCCGATCCTGGGCCCGGTCCTGAACGGCAACGGCTTCGCCAGCATCACCGACACCGACAACGGCGCCTACGACGGCGACAGCACGTACGACCGTGCGGTGGGGCCCATGCAGTTCATCCCCTCCACGTGGGAGTGGGCGGGCCGCGACGGCAACGGCGACGGCAAGAAGGACCCCAACAACATCTACGACGCGGCGCTCGCCGCCGGGCACTACCTGTGCCGCTTCGACCACGACATGTCGGTCCAGTCGCAGATGAACGCCTCGATCCTCAGCTACAACAACTCGACGGCGTACCTGAACACCGTCCTGTCGTGGCTGGAGTACTACCGCAAGGGCACGCACGAGGTGCCCGACGGCACGGGCACGCTGCCCTCGCACAACAGCGACGGCACCACCACGCCGAGCCCCGGCCCCACACCGCCCGTGCCGTCCCCGCCGGGCAGCCACACACCGGGCGGCGGCCCCACCAGCCCCGCCCCCGAGCCGACCGAGCCCTCCACCCCGCCCACCACCCCGCCCACCACACCGCCCGCGACGCCGCCTCCGACGAGCCCGCCCACCAGCACGCCCACGCCGACGCCCACCGAGACGGTGGACCACCTGGCGGACGCGGACACCGGGAAACTCACCGCGACGGCGGGCGACACGTTCGCGCACAAGGTCGTCGTGCGCACCGAGGACGACGACGACAAGGCCGTGGCGAAGGTCCGCGTGCGGTTCACCATCATAGGCGACACCGACGCCGTCTTCACCGGCGGCGAGAGCGTCGCCACCGTCGTCACCGACAAGCTCGGCACCGCCACCGCGCCCGCCCTCGTGGCCGGCGAGAAGACCGGCGACTTCACCGTCCGCGCCACCGTCGTGGGCCGCCTCATGTCCGGCCTCGACTACACCGCGACCGTCACCGCCCGCCAGGCCGACACCCTGGCCCGCACCACCGACACCGCGCTGACCTGCGTTCCGGGCGGCGAGTTCACCGACCAGGTCGAGGTCAAGGCCACCTACCAGGGCGCCGCCGCGGGCAAGGTCGCCGCCACCGCCACCCTGATCAAGTCCGCCGACGACGCCACCGAGAACGACAAGGGCCCCCACTTCAAGGACGCGGACGGCAAGACCGTACGCACCCTCACCGCCCTGACCACCGACGCGGACGGCCTGCTCAAACTCCCGAAGCTGTACGCCGACGACACCACCGGCACCTACCTGCTCCGCATCACCACCACCGGCGGAGCCACCCTGACCGTCGAACTGACCGTGGCCGCCCCCGCTTCATAGACCCGCGCCGCCACCGCGCGGCCCGTGCGCGCCTCCAGGGCGCCCCTCGGCTCACGCCGAGGGGCGCCCTGATTCGTTGTGTGTGCAACGTGTTCTCATCTCGCCCCTCCGTTGCTACGGTGCCGGACCTGACGATGTATCAGCTCCTGGCCCTCGGGAGGCCCGCATGCGTGCCCTCATCGCCGCCGCGACCGGTCTCGCCGTGGCCCTCGCGCTGGTCCTGACCATCACGGCCATGGGCTCGCCGGCCGGACAGACCTCACCGAAGCCGATGCTCACCACCGTCCCCAAGCACCCCTGACACACGCACCGGGAGGGCCGTCGAGATGCGCCGCAAGGCAAGCCTGATCCTGCTCGCGCTCGCCGTGTTCTTCACGGCGCTGTCCCCGCTGCTGCGCTGGTACGCCTTCCCGCGCCTGGCCAAGATCCCCGCCAACCAGTACCAGGACATGGTGCTTGAGGCGAAGGACGCGACCCTCCTCGACTACGGCACCATGCAGGCCAAGAAGGTTCCCAAGGTCACCGTCGTGCAGACCCTCAAGGGCAATGTGGAGGCCTCCGAGCGGATCGAGCGGACCGCGGGCCGTGACGTCGTCGTCTGGGACTCCCTCTCCTACGTCCAGGGCCCCGACGGGAAGATGGTCTCCAAGCTCCCCGAGCGCTACATCTTCGACGCGCACAGCCAGGAACCCGTCCACGCCACCGGCGAGTCCGTCGACGGCGACCCCGTCACCCGTCAGGGCATCGAGTTCAAATGGCCCTTCAGGACGGAGAAACGGGACTACGAGTACTTCGACGCGCAGACCCGCACCTCCGCGCCCATCCACTACAAGGACACCCGGACCTTCCGGGGCGTCAAGGTCTACTACTTCGAGCAGACCATCCCCTGGACGAAGGTGAAGTTCCCCAAGGTCATGCCCGTCCAGGGCATCACCCCGGAGTCCGTCGCCAAGACCGGCACCACCCGCTGGTACACCACCGTCCGCAGGTTCTGGGTCGAACCGGTCACCGGAGCACCCGTGTACGGCGAGGAGATCCACAAGGAGGAACTCCGCGGCGGCACGCTCCTGGGCGACCGGGACAAGGTGACCGCCTTCTCCGGGCACGTGAAGATGCGCGAGGACTACATCAGGCACACCGTCGACCTGGTCAAGTCGAACCGCACCCTGGTCCTGATGATGACCTCCTACCTCCCCTGGGGCTTCCTGCTCCTCGGCGCGGCCCTGCTGTCCCTCTCCCTGTACCTGGAGGCCCGGAGCCGCAGGCCCGGCGACCCGGCCCCCGCCCCGGCGGCCGACCCCGAGCCCGTCACCGCCTGAGCCGCGCGTTCGTGTACCGCGTCGGCTCGGCGGTCGCCGGGTCCTCGGGCCACGGATGCTTCGGGTACCGGCCGCGCAGCTCGGCCCGCACACCCTTGTAGCCGTCCTTCCAGAAGGACGCGAGATCGGCGGTGACCGCCGCGGGCCGGCCCGCGGGGGAGAGGAGATGCACGAGCACGGGCACGCCGGCGACGGCGGGCGACGCGTGCAGCCCGAACATCTCCTGCAGCTTCACGGCGAGCACCGGCTGCCCGGGGTCGGCGTAGTCGACGCGGATCCTCGAACCGCTCGGCACCTCGATCCGCTCGGGCGCGAGCTCGTCGAGCCGGGCCGCCTCCCCCGTCGCCCAGGGCAGCAGCCGGTTCAGCGCCTGCCCGGCGTCGATCCGTGCCAGGTCCGCCCGCCGCCGGGCACGGCTCAGCTCCGGCTCCAGCCACTCCTGCACGCGCGCGTACAGGGCCTCGTCGGAGACGTCCGGCCACGGGTCACCCAGCCGCCGGCGCAGGAACGCGAGCCGCTGCCGCAGCACCTCGGCGTCCGGCGACCACCGCAGCAGACCGAAGCCCTCCTCCCGCAGCCCTTCGAGGAGCGCGGCCCGTACGAGCCCGGGGTCCGCGTTCCGCAACGGCCGCACGGCCAGCTCCACCGCCCCCAGCCGCTCCACCCGCCGCGCCACGACATCGCCCTCGGCCCAGTGGACCTCGTCGCCCTCGGAGTACAGGCCGGCGGCGGCCCGCCGTGCCGTCCGCTCGTCGATCACCGCCGCGAGCCGCACCCGCGCGTGCCCCCGGCCGACGGGACGATCGGCGACGGCGACCGCGAGCCAGGGAGCACCGCGCAGGACGGACCCCTCAGCGGCGTCGGCGCGGGTCCCGTTGACCATCAGGTGCGAGTCGCCCTGCACGCGCGCGAGGCGCTCGGGGAACGCCAGCGCGGCCACCAGTCCGGCGACCCCGTCGTCCCCGAGCCCCGCCCGAGCCCCGCCGTCCGCTCGAGTGCCGTCACGCTCTCGGCCGTCCACCGGGGTGCCGCCACGGCCGCCTCCGTCGTGTCCCGGCCCCTCGGCGAGCGCCCCCGGAGAGGAGGGGGAGCCCGAGGAGGACGTGCGGCCGCCGGGCGCGGGCCCGGCACCGGCCGCCGCGGAGCGCAGACGGCGGGCCTCGGTGCGCCAGCGGGCCCCGTATGCGTCGCCCCCGCGCCGGGCGGTGCGCCAGGCGGCGGCCAGGTCGTCGCCGTACTCGCGCGGTGGCTCCTCGCTCAACAGGGCGACCACGTCGGCGGCCCGCGACACGCCCACCACCGGGGTCGCGTCCAGCAGCGCCCGGGCGAGCCGGGGATGCAGGCCCAGGCGGGACATGCGCGCGCCGCGATCCGTGGCCCGCCCCGTGGCGTCGACCGCGCCCACGGCCGACAGCACGGCCCGCGCCGCCGCCATCGCCCCGCCCGGCGGCGGATCCAGCAGAGCCAGCCCGGTCGCCTCCGGATCACCCCAGCACGCCGCCTGGAGCGCGAACGCCGTCAGATCGGCCACCTTGATCTCCGGTGCCGGGAACCGCGTCAGACGGCCGTCCTCCGCCTCCGCCCAGCACCGGTACACCGCGCCAGGTGCCTCACGCCCGGCCCGCCCCGCCCGCTGCCGTCCCGCCGCCTGCGAGGCCCGTACGGTCGCCAGGGCGCTCAGCCCGCGCGCGTGGTCCACCCGGGGCTCCCGCGCCAGCCCCGAGTCCACGACCACCCGCACCCCGGGAACCGTCAGCGACGACTCCGCCACCGAGGTCGCGAGGACCACCCGGCGCCGCACACCGGGCGCGAGCACCGCGTCCTGCACGGCCGCCGGAGCCCGCCCGTGCACCTGAAGCACGTCGACGTCCCCGAGGCCGCCCAGCTGACCGGCGACCCGCGCGATCTCCCCGACCCCGGGAAGGAAGCACAGGACATCACCCGGGCGCTCGGCCAGCGCCCGCCGCACCGTGGACGCCACGTGCGTCAGCAGCGCCGGGTCCACCCGCATCCCGTGCGGCGGCCGTACGGGACGTGCCGGCGGCGCCCACACCACCTCGACCGGATACGAGACACCCTCAGCCTCGACGACCGGCGCGTCGCCGAGCAGCCGCGCCCAGCCCCCGGCGTCCGTCGTCGCGGACGCGGCGACCAGCCGCAGCTCGGGACGGAGCGCGGCCCGCACGTCCAGCAGGAACGCGGCCACCGTGTCGGCGTCCAGATGCCGCTCGTGACACTCGTCGAGCACGACCAGGTCGACGCCCGCCAGCTCCTGGTCCCGCTGCAACCGCTGGAGCAGGACCCCGGTCGTGACGACCTCCACGCGCGCGCGGGGGCCGACCACCCGCTCCCCGCGCACCGTGAAACCGACACTCCCGCCGACCTGCTCGCCCAGCAGCCACGCCATCCGCCGGGCCGCCGCCCGCGCGGCGATCCGCCGCGGCTCGGCCACCACCACCCGGCGCGCCGGGCGCCCGTCGTCCAGGAGACCCGCCAGGGCCAGCGGCACCAGCGTCGTCTTGCCGGTGCCGGGCGGCGCCACCAGCACCGCGCTGCCGTGCCCCTCCAGGGCATCGTCCAGCCCGGGCAGGGCGGCACGTACGGGCAGCACGTCAAGGGCGTCGTAACGGATCACGCCCCCAGTCTCGTACGAACGTCGAACCGTCCGCGTACGAACGCCGGGACAGCCACCACGCTCGGGCGCGACAATGCGTCGGCAGGGGCGGGGACACACGCGCGTGGCCGCGCGTGCGGGCCTGCGCGCCCACGCGCGCGTGCCTCTTTACTACTCAGATCCCTTTACTCGGATCCTTCACTCGGAGTCGCTTCGCCACTCTGAACCGGTTCGCCCGAAGTCCCGGGCGTCAGTGCCGGGGCTTCGGGCGAAGAGGTCCACGTCAGTCCCGCTCGCACACGAAGATCGCCGTGCCCGGGATGAGGTTCCCGCGCAGCGGGGACCAGCCGCCCCACTCCTGGGTGTTCCAGGCGGGCCACTCCGGCTCGACGATGTCGAGCAGGCGGAAGCCGCCCGCCACCACGTCGCGCACCCGGTCGCCGACCGTCCTGTGGTGTTCGACGTAGACCGCGCGGCCCTCGTCGTCCTGCTCCACGTACGGAGTGCGGTCGAAGTAGGACGCGGACACCGTCAGGCCCTCGGGACCCGGCTCGTCCGGGAACGCCCAGCGGACCGGGTGCGTGACCGAGAAGACGAAACGGCCGCCCGGGCGCAGCACCCGGTGGACCTCCCTCAGCACCAGTACGGGGTCGGCGACGAACGGCAGCGCGCCGTACGCCGAGCACGCGAGGTCGAAGGAGCCGTCCGCGAAGGGCAGCGCGCTCGCGTCCGCCTCCACGAGGGGCACGCCGCCCCCGATGCGCAGCGCGTGCTGGAGCTGGCGGTGGGAGAGGTCCAGGGCCACCGGACGCGCGCCCTGCCCGGCCAGCCAGCGCGAGCACTGCGCCGCGCCGGCACCGATCTCCAGGATGTCCTTGCCTTTGAGGTCCTCCGGAGGGCCGAGCAGCTCGGCCTCCACCTCGTCGAGGCCCTCGGGGCTCCACACGAAGCGGTCGTCACCGAGGAACGTGCCATGTTCGATCTGGTACTCGTCCGCGTTCCGGTCCCACCAGCTCCGGTTCGCCCGCGAACTCTCGGTGAGATCCGCGTCGCGCCGGGTGGCTTCGGGTTCGAACGGTTCGGGCTCTTGGATGATCGGCTCCCTCGTCGTACTCTTCCGTCCAACCCGTCTCGGGCGTGTCACGACAGAGGCGTCCTACTGCCCGCGTGGCCTTGTGAGACAGGTCTTGTGCCGGGATTGCGGCGATCCGCCCCGGGTGTGCGCCTTCGCGCATTGACCCTGCCCGGCTGCCCCCGTATGCTACAAGTTGCGCTGCGGGCCTGCGCTCCTCAGACGTAGCAGGCTGCGCTCGCATCTGTATGTATGTCCCCTCGGTTTTCGAGGCGCCTTCCCGGTTTGCCGGGTTTGGCGCTTCCTTGGCTGTCCGGCCTTCTACAGAGCGAAACGGGCTCCCGGCGTAAGCAGTACCTACGACTCACTGTCCGTACCGGAGCCCTTTCCCACATGACGAGCAGCACCGAGACCACCTCTACCACGCCGCAGGTAGCGGTCAACGACATCGGTAACGAGGAAGCATTCCTCGCCGCGATCGACGAGACGATCAAGTACTTCAACGACGGCGACATCGTCGACGGCGTCATCGTGAAGGTCGACCGGGACGAGGTCCTGCTCGACATCGGTTACAAGACCGAAGGTGTCATCCCGAGCCGCGAGCTCTCGATCAAGCACGACGTCGACCCGAACGAGGTCGTCAAGGTCGGCGACGAGATCGAAGCCCTTGTTCTCCAGAAGGAGGACAAGGAAGGCCGCCTGATCCTCTCGAAGAAGCGCGCCCAGTACGAGCGCGCCTGGGGCACCATCGAGAAGATCAAGGAAGAGGACGGCATCGTCACCGGCACCGTCATCGAGGTCGTCAAGGGTGGACTCATCCTCGACATCGGCCTCCGTGGCTTCCTGCCGGCTTCTCTCGTCGAGATGCGCCGTGTCCGCGACCTCCAGCCCTACGTGGGCAAGGAGCTCGAGGCCAAGATCATCGAGCTGGACAAGAACCGCAACAACGTGGTCCTGTCCCGCCGTGCCTGGCTGGAGCAGACCCAGTCCGAGGTTCGCCAGACGTTCCTCACCACCCTCCAGAAGGGTCAGGTCCGCTCCGGCGTCGTCTCCTCGATCGTCAACTTCGGTGCCTTCGTGGACCTGGGTGGCGTCGACGGTCTGGTGCACGTCTCCGAGCTCTCCTGGAAGCACATCGACCACCCCTCCGAGGTTGTCGAGGTCGGCCAGGAAGTCACCGTCGAGGTCCTCGACGTCGACATGGACCGCGAGCGTGTCTCGCTGTCGCTCAAGGCGACGCAGGAAGACCCGTGGCAGCAGTTCGCCCGGACGCACCAGATCGGTCAGGTCGTCCCGGGTAAGGTCACGAAGCTCGTCCCGTTCGGTGCGTTCGTCCGTGTGGACGAGGGCATCGAGGGTCTGGTCCACATCTCCGAGCTGGCCGAGCGCCACGTGGAGATCCCGGAGCAGGTTGTCCAGGTCAACGACGAGATCTTCGTCAAGGTCATCGACATCGACCTCGAGCGCCGCCGCATCAGCCTCTCGCTGAAGCAGGCCAACGAGGCCTTCGGCGCCGACCCGGCGTCGGTCGACTTCGACCCGACCCTGTACGGCATGGCCGCGTCGTACGACGACCAGGGCAACTACATCTACCCCGAGGGCTTCGACCCCGAGACCAACGACTGGCTCGAGGGCTTCGAGTCCCAGCGTGAGGTGTGGGAGACGCAGTACGCCGAGGCGCAGCAGCGCTTCGAGCAGCACCAGGCTCAGGTCATCAAGTCCCGCGAGGCCGACGCGCAGGCCGAGGCCGAGGGTGCCACCTCCACGAGTGCGGCTCCGGCTGCCTCCGGTGGCGGCGGCTCCTACTCCTCGGAGTCGGACGACAACTCCGGCGCCCTGGCGTCGGACGAGGCGCTGGCTGCCCTCCGCGAGAAGCTCGCCGGCGGCCAGAGCTGAAAGCTCACCGCTAGCAAGTAGCTGAAAGAAGTGGGCCCGCACCGATTCGGTGCGGGCCCACTTCCATGGGGGTTCTTTTCCGCCCGGCAGGTCAGGGGGTCACCGTGATGTTGGTGAGCCCCTTTCCGCCCGTCACCGTGTTCGAGGCGTACACGGTGGTCCTGCAGCCGGCGCCGTAGTTGGTGACGTTGACCGCCAATTGCTTGTCGCCGGTCGCGCCGCGCAGGTCCGAGGTGTTGCCCCGGAACACCGTGCCGCAGCCCCAACCGGACTGCTGGGTGTGGGTCTCGTAGCCGTCGTTCGTCGTGGCGGTTCCCTTGTTGTTCTCCACGAGGACGTCGTTGCCCTTCACGTCGACCCAGGAGTCGTCGTAGTTGGCGCCGGTCAGGCCGCTGCCGTCGAAGGTGTTGCCGGTGATGCGCGCGCCCGTGGTGCCCTCCTTGATGTCGACGTTCTCGCCGCCCACGTCCGGCCCGATCGTGTTGCCGGTGATCTGGACGCGGTCGCTTCTGTCGGAGGTCCCGCCGGCCGTGCCCACGTAGACGCCCTCGCCCATGCCGCGGCCGTCGTTGCCGGTGTCGTAGATCTTCGAGTTCCTGATCACGCCGTCCGTGCTGGAGTTGCGGAAGTGGACGCCCTCCATGTCGAGTCCGTGGACGGTGACCTTGTCGACGACGACACCCTTCGCCGAGTCGATCATGATGCCCTTCTGGCCGCCGGTGACGGTGATGCCCTGGACCGTCCAGTACGAGGCGCCGTTGAGGTGCAGTCCGTAGCCGCCGCCCGCCGTGAGGACGGCTTTCGAGGAGCCGCTGAGTGTGATGCGGGAACCCGCGCTCGCCGCTGTCGTCGTCTTGAAGTTGCCGGTGTACGAGCCGTCCGCGAGGTGGATGGTGTCGCCGGGGGCGGCCGAGGTGAGGGCCGACTTCAGCTGGGCGGCGGTGAAGACCTCGATGACCTGGGCCGCGTTCGCCGCGGGAGCCGCTGCCAGTGCCCCGGCCGTGACCGCCGTCGCTCCGAGTAGGGGGAGAAGTGTGTGTCGGATGCGCATGTGGGGGGTGACCTTCCCGTCGGTTCGCAAGAAACGTGTTCTCGTACATGAACTTTGGGTGCCCACATGAACGTAAAGGGGTCACGGATCCGCGTCAAGGTCTGGACCGGACCGGTGTGCGCGGAGAGAAACGTGGTGGATACACGAGTAACTGCCGGGCTGTAACGGGCCGTTGCCAGGATCCCCGGGTCATTCAAGATCGTGAGGGGAGTCGAAGGCATGGCAGCACACGAGCGATCGACAGCGGCGAGTCGGCGGGCGTTTTTGCGCACGGTCGGCCTGACCGGCGGCGCGGGCGCGATGTTCGCCACCATGGGAGCCCTCGGCCTCGCGCCCACCGCGCAGGCCGCCCAGCGTGAACAGCCCTTCCGCGCACCGAAGTCGGGCGATTTCACGCTCACCGGGCGGGGTGCAGCGAAGGTCGTGATCGTAGGCGGTGGCATCGCGGGTCTCGCCTCCGCCTACGAGCTCGGCAAGGCGGGCTACGACTGTACGGTCCTTGAGGCCAGAGACCGTACCGGCGGCCGCAACTTCACCGTACGCGGCGGTGATACGACCACCGACCTGTACGGCAACACGCAGACGGCCCGGTTCAGCGAGGGCCAGTACATGAACGCCGGTCCGGCCCGCCTCCCGCAGTGGATGGTCACCCTCGACTACTGCAGGGAACTCGGAGTCCCCGTCGAGGTGTTCACGAACACGAACGCGGACGCCTACATGTACAACGAGTCGGCCGGCATGACCAAGCCGATGCGCCACCGCACCGCGAAGGCCGACGTCTACGGCTACGTCTCCGAGTTGCTCGCCAAGGCGACCGACAAGGGAGCCCTCGACAAGGAGTTGACCGCCGCCGACCAGGAGAGGCTCATCGAGTTCCTCAAGGACTTCGGCGAACTCGGCGACACCCTCGCCTACGAGGGCGGTCCGCGCCGCGGCTACACCACCGTCCCCGCCGCCGCCGGAACCCCGGGCGTCCTCCTCGGCGACGTCCCGACCGCCTCCGAGGTCTTCGCCTCCGGCGTCGGCCGGTACTTCTCCTTCGAGTTCGAATTCGACCAGGCGATGCTGATGTTCCAGCCGGTGGGCGGCATGGACCGGATACCCGAGGCGCTCACCAGGGCGATCGGGGCCCACCGCATCCGCACCGGAGCGGCCGTCTCCCGGATCACCGACAAGGCAGACGGCGTCACCGTCACCTACACCCAGGGCGGGCGCACGAAGTCCCTGGACGCCGACTTCTGCATCGGCGCCCTGCCGCCCAACATCCTCGCCAGGATCCCGCACAACCTCGGCTCCGGAGTCCAGAGCGCCCTGGAGGCGATCACCCCGCAGTCCGCGGGCAAGATCGGCCTCGAATACCGCTCGCGCTGGTGGGAGCTCGATCACCGGATCTACGGCGGCATCACCGAGACCGACCAGGACGTCACCCACATCTGGCACCCCTCCTACGGCTTCCACGGCCGGCGCGGCGTCATGATCGGCTACTACAACTACGGCTCCGACGCCGACTCGTACGCGAAACTCACCCCCAAGGAGCGCGAGAAGCGCGCGGTGGCCGCCGGCGTGAAGATCTACGGCGAGAAGTACCGCACCGAACTCGACTCGTCCTTCTCCCACCACTGGCGCCAGACACCGCACCTGGAAGGCGCCTGGCACAACACCCCCGGCGGACCCGACGACGTCCGCTACAAGCCGCTGAACAGGCCCACCGGGCGGGTCTACTTCGCGGGCGACTGGCTCAGCTACGCCGACGCCTGGCAGCACGGCGCCTTCACGTCCGCCCGCAACGCCGTCACCGCGCTCCACGCGCGCGTGCTGTCCTCGTAACACGCCTGTGCTGTGCTGGTGACGGTCCGCCGACAGTGCCGTCACCGCCCCCTCGGAACTCCTTCCAGCCGCTCGTGGAGGTCGAGAGGCCGGCACGAGACAGCGGTGCGGAGCGCGGGACGGGAATGTCCGTGCTCCGCACCACGTTGTGCAGTACGAACACGAGGAGGAGCGGTCACAGTGCTTGATCCGCAGGGTTTGTACGCATGGGAGCCGAAGGGCCTGGCCGTGGTCGACATGGCACTCGCCCAGGAGTCGGCCGGTCTTGTCATGCTCTACCACTTCGACGGATACATCGACGCGGGCGAGACCGGCGAGCAGATCGTCGACCGGGTGCTCGACTCGCTGCCCCACCAGGTCGTGGCCCGCTTCGACCACGACCGGCTCGTGGACTACCGGGCCCGCCGCCCGCTGCTGACGTTCAAGCGCGACCGCTGGGCCGAGTACGAGGAGCCGACCCTCGAGGTACGCCTCGTGCAGGACGCCACCGGCGCGCCCTTCCTGCTGCTGTCGGGCCCCGAACCGGACACCGAGTGGGAGCGCTTCGCCGCCGCTGTCCAGCAGATCGTGGAACGGCTCGGCGTCCGCCTCTGCGTGAACTTCCACGGCATCCCCATGGGCGTCCCGCACACCCGCCCCGTGGGCCTCACCCCGCACGGCAACCGCACCGACCTGGTGCCCGGCCACCGCAGCCCCTTCGACGAGGCGCAGGTGCCCGGAAGCGCCGAGTCCCTTGTCGAGTACCGCCTCATGGAGGCCGGGCACGACGTCCTCGGTGTCGCCGCCCACGTGCCCCACTACATCGCGCGCTCCCCGTACCCGGACGCGGCACTGACCGTCCTCGAGTCCATCACGGCCGCGACCGGCCTGGTGCTTCCCGGCATAGCGCACGCCCTGCGGACCGAGGCGCACCGCACCCAGACCGAGATCGACCGCCAGATCCAGGAGGGCGACGAGGAACTCGTCGCGCTCGTCCAGGGCCTGGAGCACCAGTACGACGCCGCCGCGGGCGCCGAGACCCGGGGCAACATGATGGCGGAACCGGTCGACATCCCCTCGGCGGACGAGATCGGCCAGGAGTTCGAACGGTTCCTTGCGGAGCGCGAAGGCGACGCCTGACCCCTCCGCCCGGGAGCCCGGGCGGAGGACCTGTCAGAGGCAGGCCCTAAGCTGCGGGACATGCTGAAGGTGGGCCTGACCGGTGGTATCGGCGCCGGCAAGAGCGAAGTGTCACGGCTCCTCGTCGAACACGGCGCGGTGCTGATCGACGCGGACAGGATCGCGCGGGAGGTCGTCGCGCCCGGAACACCCGGGCTGGCGGCGGTCGTCGACGCCTTCGGCGACGACGTACTCGCTCCGGACGGCAGCCTGGACCGGCCGAAGCTCGGCTCGATCGTCTTCGCCGACCCGCAGAAGCTCGCCGTCCTGAACTCGGTCGTCCACCCCCTCGTCGGCACCCGCTCGCGCGCACTGGAGGACGCCGCCCCCAAGCACGCCGTCGTCGTCCACGACGTGCCCCTGCTCGCGGAGAACGGCCTGGCCTCGCTGTACGACCTCGTGATCGTCGTCGACGCCCGCCCCGAGACCCAGCTCGACCGCCTCGTCCGCCTGCGCGGCATGACCGAGGAGGACGCCCGCGCCCGCATGGCCGCCCAGGCCCCGCGCGACAAGCGCCTGGCGATCGCGGACATCGTCATCGACAACGACGTACCACTGGAAGAACTGGAACGGCGCGTGCGGGACGTATGGGCCGATCTCGTGCGCAGGGCCCGGCAGCCCCAGGAATAGCGCCCCTCGCCGGGGGCGTTGAATCCTTGCAGCGAGGGAAGGACTCTGCCGTGCCCGAGACCAGCGGATCGACCGGACGTACTCCGGAGACGCACGTCATCGACTTCCGCGCTGCCGAGCAACTGCTCGCCGCGCGCGACCCGCGGGGCGCGGTGAAGCTGCTCGATCCTGTCATCGCCGCGCACCCGGAGAACACCGCGGCCCGGCTGCTGCGCGCGCGTGCCTTCTTCGCCGCCGCGCAACTGCGCCCCGCCGAGCTGGAGTTCACGATCGTCCTGGAGCGCGAGCCGGACAACGCGTTCGCGCACTTCGCACTCGCGCGGACCTACGAGCGCCAGCGACGCCCCGAGCAGGCGAAGCGCCACTTCAGACTGGCGGCCGCCCTCGACCCGAAGCCGCAGTACCTGGAAGCGGCCCGGTTCGGCCTGTAGCCGGTCCGCGGCGGTCAGGGCCGCTCGACCCGGAAGTCGCCGGTGGCCGGGTGGGGTTCCGCCAGGACGTCGCCCGAGGAGCCGAGTCTCGCCCGGAGGTGGAGGGTCGCCCCGAGCACCACGTCCTGGAGCAGCTCGCGCCGGATGCCGAGACTCAGCCCGGAGCCCGTGAGGTTGGGGGAGATCAGGTCGGCCTTGCCCGGTACCGGGAGGGAGACGAGTACCTCGCAGGTGGCGAGGTCCCACTCGTCGAGCCGTGGGTGGGCGGTCAGGGCGAGGAGCCGGAGGGTGAGTGCGGTGAGGTTCTCGACGGCCTGGACCACGTGTTCACACCCCCACGGGAACCGCGGCCCGGCGGCCGTCGAGGTACGCGACGAGCGCCGAGGAGATGGCCAGGCCGGTGTGCGCCTCGTAGTAACTGTAGGCCGGCATGGGATTGACCTCGAAGCACACCCACGCGCCGTCGGGTGTGCGGCGCAGGTCGATGCCCGCGAGCGGCAGGCCGAGCGAGGCCGCGAGTGCCACGCAGCGCCGGGCCGTGTCCGGGGGCAGGTCGTGCGGGGCGAGCCGGGCGGACTCCCCGCCCTGGTCGGCGTAGCGGTAGTCGATCGCGTCGCTGTCGACGGCCGCGGCGTAGGTGTCCTCGCCGACGACGTGGACGCGTACGTCCTGGCCCGGCACATAGGCCTGGAACTGCGTCGGGAGTCCGCGGACGAGAGCGAGACGGCTCTCGTCGGCGTCGGTGAACTCCCTGACGATGGAGCGGATGCCGCTGACCGACTTGTAGACGATCCGGCCGTGCCGGGCGCGGAACGCGAGGATCTCGTCGGGGGCGTCACTGACCAGCGTCTCCGGTACGGCGAAGCCGGAGCGTCCGATGAGCTGGGCCTGGTAAGGCTTGGAGGAGTTGGACTCCATGGCGCTGGGCCGGCTCACCACGACGGCCGGGGTCGTGTCGAGCCAGCCGACGAACCACTCCTGGAACGCCGCCGCCCGCGCCCGGGCCGCCGGGTCCCCGTCGGCGGGCGGCTCCAGCGGGCGGGCGTACACGGCATATGCGCTCTCCTGGGCGGCGCACGGGAACGCGCCTATGTACGCCCCCACGCCCCCACGCGCCGAGCGACGTCGTCGAGGGCTACCGCTCAGAACGTGCCCGTGTACCAGTCCGTCCGGTGCCCGAGACGCCGGCCGCGCGTCGGCCCCACACGCCACTTCGCGGAACGGGGCGGAGGCTCGGCCGCTTCAGGGGTGCGACGGCCTCGACGGGCGGCGGCTCCCCGGCCGCCGGTGCGCGGGCCGGTCGTCCACGGGCTCGTACGGCGGGACGTCACGGCCCGGCTGATAGTGCGGGCCCTGCCTGATGTGCCGAAGGATCATGGTCATGTCGACGGTGACGATCACCCACAGCACACCGCAGGCGGCCGCCCACCCCGGCCGCCCCGCCAGGGTGAACGCGACCGCCCCGACAATGGCCCAGATCAGACCCCAGACACTCAGCCACAGACGCATCCGCAGCGCACTGCGCGCTGTCATCGGTTCACTGCCCGTACGCATCAGGACCACCACTCCTACGAGGAAACGTACTCTTCGTGGTGCACGTTCACCAAGGGAGAGCGGTCCGGACGAGGACGACGGGGGAGGCGACGGTGCTGCTGAAGGCGCTGCGGGGGGACGCGAGGCTCGCCGAGTGGCTGAGAGACCTGGAGGGCGAGGGCTCCGCCCTGCGGGAAGCGCCGCTCCCGGACGCCGACACCCTGCCCGACGTCCTGCTCGATCTGTCCGTGCCCCACGAGCACATCAACGAACTCGTGGCGCTGCGCGCCCGGTTGGCCGCCGACCCGGAGGCCATGACCCTCCTCGCGCGCTGCGTCACCCGATTCGTCCGCGACATGGGAGAGATCGGCAAGGGCTGGGAGCCGCCCGCGTTCCCCGCGACGACGGGAGCACTCGGGCGCTGTTTCCATCTGTACGTCTTCATCGCGGCGCTTCCGTACATCCGCGCCCATCACCAGGAGCGCGGTGTCCCGGAGGACGTCTCCCGGCGCACGCTCGCCGACCTCGGCCGTCATGTGTCCGTGCACCACAGAAGGGTCGGCGGCCCCGGACTGCTGTTCCCCTGGTGGATCGCCCTGCACTTCCACGGTGAGCTGTTCCAACTGGGCAGGCTCCAGTTCCAGCGGGCGCTGCTGGGGCGGCACACAGGCCGTGCCGTCGCGGCGGCGGGCCTGGACCTGGGCCCCGGCGACCCCTGCCTGAGCCTGCACATAACCGACTTCCGCGGCCCCCTCACCCCGGCCGCGTGCGACCGTTCGCTCGCCCTGGCCCGGGAGTTCTTCGCCCGCCACTACCCCGACGAGCGCCAAGCGGTCGCCGTCTGCGACTCCTGGCTGCTCGACCCGCAGCTCAAGCGGTATCTGCCGGCCGACTCCAACATCATTCGCTTCCAGGACCGCTTCGACGTCGAGTGCGAGGAGACGAACCCGGACGACTCGGTGCCCATCGGCTTCGTCTTCGGCGATCCCGAGATTCCGCTCGACGAACTGCCACGGCGCAACAGCGTCGAGCGCGCGGTGGGGGACCACCTGCGCGCGGGCGGGCACTGGTACGGCGGGCGGGGCTGGTTCGCGCTGTAGTCCCTCCCTCCGTAGCCCCGGCCGGGCCGGGATCCGGCTCGGACTGCTGTCCCTCGAACAAATCACTCGAACGAGTGATGAGGCGAGGGAACAGGCCACCGGAAGCCGCCCGTTGGATGTGTATGAGGATCGAGAAGCGTCAGGGATACGAGGGAACGGGACCCGGTGCCATCACGCCGGACGGCTGCGCGGTCGAGCTCTACACCCGCCTCCCCGTCGGAACCGAACCGGACATCATCACCGCCGCGGTGCCCGCCGCCGCACACATCCTGGAGCTGGGCAGCGGGGTCGGGCGGATGACCCACCCGCTCCTGGAGCTCGGGTTCGCGGTCACGGCGGTTGACGAGTCCGCCGACATGCTGGAGCACGTCCGTGGGGCGCGCACGATACGCAGCACCATCGAGGACCTCGACCTCGGCGAGACGTTCGACGTGGTCCTGCTCGCGTCGTTCCTCATACACGCCGGGGACCTCCGGGTGCGGCGGGCGCTCCTGGACACCTGCGTCCGCCACGTCGCCGAAGACGGCTGTGTGCTGATCCAGCGCGAGGGCGAGGACTGGCACACCGACGTGCCCCGCGAGCGCACCGACCCGTCCGGAATCGGCATACGCATCGTGTCCGCCGAGCCCGTCGGCGACGGGGTCAACTCGGTGCGCGCGGAGTACACGCTTCCGGACGCCACCTGGACCCAGACGTTTCTCTCCCGCCCCTTGACGAAGGCCGATTTCGAGGAGGCCCTGAGCGAGGCGGGGCTGAAGGTGGACCGGTACCTGACGGACGACGGGGTGTGGGTGAGGGCAGTGAAGGGCTGAGCGACCCGGCGCCGGGGGAGACGCTCGGGCAGGACGGGGGCCGGGAGGGACGGGGGAGGGGGTGGGGGGAGGGGAGGGGAGGGGAGGGGGAAGGACCCCGGGGTGGAACAAGTCCCGCTCCGCACCGATGAGTTCCTGGCCCGCCCCAGGTCTATCTCCGTGAAAGCAGCAACCACCGCTTCACACAGGAGACCACCGTGTCCGAGACGACCCTTCCCCTCGCCACCACCGCCCAGGCCGCCGCCACCCCTCGCTTCCGCCGCGCCCGCGTGTCCCTGACCGCTCTGCAGATCGTCCTCGGCCTCTTCTACGCGATCGCGAGCGCTCTTCCCAAGCTGATCGCGCACCCCTCGGCGACGGAGTCGTTCGACAAGCTGGGCTGGGGTCACACGGGCATGTACATCATCGGCGGGCTCGAACTCGCCGGAGGCATCGCCCTGTTGATCCCGCTGCTGGACTCGGTGGCCGCGGTTGCGCTCAGCGCGCTGATGGTCGGCGCGTTCATCATCAACGTCACTGTCGTCCACGGCCCGTACGTGGCGACCCCGCTCATTCTGATCCTGCCGCTCGCCCTGATCGCCTGGGCCAGGCGCGGCCACACGACGGAGCTGCTCCGCCTGGTCCGCCGGCGGGCGGGACGCCGGGTGTGACCACGGAACAAGGACGAAGGGCTCCCCCGAGACCGGGGGAGCCCTCGACGTCGTACGACGTCACGTCGGATTTCCGACCCTTCAGGAGCCCGAGGAGTCGGAGGAGTCGGAAGAGCCCGAGGAGCCGGAGGCACCCGGCGAACTCGGTGAACCCGGTGAACCGGACGAGCGGGGACCGGCCCAGGGGGGACCGGTCCAGCGGGTTCCGGCCGAGCGGCGGGAACCGCTCGCGGACCCGGTCGAGCCGGTCGTGCCCGTGGAGGGGCCGGAGGACCTGACGGGGCCGGACGAGCCCGTCTGCATCCCCCGCAGGCGTTCCGTCTCGCGACGGTCCCGCTTGGTCGGGCGCCCGGCGCCCCTGTCCCGGATGCCCGCCGGAGCCACGGCCTCGCGCGGCGGAGGCGGCGGGCTGTTGTCGATGTAGCACTCGACGGCGACGGGCGCACCGACCCGCTTGCGGATCACGCGCTTCACGACGACGACCCGTTCCCGGCCCTCGTGTCGCAGACGCACCTCATCACCCACGTGCACCGCATGCGCGGGCTTCACCCGCTCGCCATTGACCCGAACATGACCGCCCCGGCAGGCCGTGGCACCCATCGAGCGGGTCTTGACGAGACGGACGGACCAGATCCAGGCGTCGACCCGCACGCTCTCGCCACCGGCCGGACCGGCCCCGGCGGCGGCGATCACGGCGGCGGCCTTGGCGGCGGCAGCGCTCTCGGACGACGCCCCGGACGTGGCCGTGGCGGCCTCCTCGTCGCCCGAGCCGCGCGCACCGCCGGCACCCGCGTCCTTCATCTCCCCGTCAGCACCCTGAGAAGCCATGTCTCGACTCTAGTGCCCGTGGTCCGCAGCACCCCATGCCTTTTCCATGGCACGGACCACCCCGGATGCGGCCTCCCCCGGGTGCGCCGAGGCTGCCGACTGAGGTGGTCCTGGGAACTTCCTGGCCGCCCGCGCGGCATTGACTAGCGGCCGGTGGGGAGCGGGAGGGGGAGTGGGCGGTGGGGCCCCGGGCGGGGCGGGCCGGTCGTACGGTGGTGGCGTGGACAGCAGTGGTCGGAGCAGTGGTCGGAGTAGTGGTCGGATCGACGGCGGTCCGACAGCTTCCGCCGGTCTGGCAGCTTCCTCCGCTCCGGCGGAGGGACTGGTCGGCCCCACGGATCTTGTCGGCTCCACGGATCTCGCCGGGCTGGACGCGCGGATCGCCGACTGCCGGGCCTGTCCGCGTCTCGTCGCCTGGCGCGAAGAGGTGGCGGGGACCAAGCGCGCCGCCTTCGCCGACCAGACGTACTGGGGGCGTCCGGTGCCCGGGTTCGGGCCGGCCGATGCCTCCCTCCTCGTCGTCGGCCTCGCGCCCGCCGCGCACGGCGGGAACCGCACCGGGCGGATGTTCACGGGTGACCGTTCGGGCGACGTGCTCTACGCGGCGCTGCACGAGGTCGGCCTCGCATCGCGGGGGACCTCGGTGAGCGCGGACGACGGACTGGAACTGTACGGCGTACGCGTCACCTCTCCCGTGCACTGCGCGCCGCCCGCCAACAAGCCGACGCCCGAAGAGCGGGACACCTGCCGGCCCTGGCTCGTCAGGGAGTTGGGGCTGTTGCGGCCCACGCTGCGGGCGGTGGTCGTCCTCGGGGCCTTCGGCTGGCAGGCCGCCCTGCCCGCCTTCGCCGCGGCGGGGTGGACGGTGCCCCGGCCCCGGCCGGTGTTCACGCACGGGGCACGGGTGGCGCTCGTACGGGGGACGGAGCCGGACCGCACCGATTCCGTGTCGGTTCCTGTCTCGGGCTCGGCCTCCGTTCCTGTCTCGGGTCCGGCTTCCGTGCCAGTTCCGGGCCCAGTTTCCGTTCCCGTCTCGGGCTCGGCTTCCGTTCCCGACCCGGGCCCCGCTTCCGTCGAGCTCTTCGGGTGCTTCCACGTCAGTCAGCGGAACACCTTCACCGGCCGGCTCACGCCCGCGATGCTGCGGGAGGTGCTGAGCGCGGCGGCGGGGTCGGCGGGGCTGACGACGCGTCCGACGCCGGGTTAGCCTCGCGTGATGAGCCTGTATCCGGAGATCGAACCGTACGACCACGGAATGCTCGACGTCGGTGACGGCAACCGTATGTACTGGGAGGTCTGCGGAAACCCCGACGGCAAGCCCGCGGTCATGCTGCACGGCGGTCCGGGCTCCGGCTGCGGTCCTCGGTACCGGCGCTACTGCGACCCCGCCAAGTACCGGATCGTGCTGCTCGACCAGCGCGGCAGCGGCCGCTCCACGCCGAACGCCGCCGAGTACGGGACGGACATGGCCGTCAATACCACGGCACATGTGAACGGAGACCTGGAACTGCTGCGACAGCACCTGGGTGTCCGGCGGTGGCTGGTGTGGGGTGTGTCGTGGGGGTCGGTGCTGGGACTGCGGTACGCGCAGACTCATCCGGACGTCGTCTCCGCACTGGTGCTGACCGCGGTGGCCACCGGCTCGAACGCCGAAGTCGCCTTGCTTACCAGGGGACTTGGGCGGCTCTTCCCCGAGGCGCACGAGCGGTTCCTCGCCGGACTGCCCGAAGGGGAGCGGGACGGGAACCTCGCGGCCGCGTACAACCGGCTGCTGGAGTCGCCCGATCCCGAGGTGCGGGTGCGGGCGGCGCGGGCCTGGACCGACTGGGAGACGGCGATCGTTCCGGCGCCGCCGAGGTCGGAGGAGCGCTATGAGGACCCGGAGTTCCGCATGGGCTTCGCGCGGACCGTCACGCACTACTTCGGCAGCGACCACTTCCTGGGGGAGGGCAACGACGAGGGAGTCGTGATCCGCGACGCGCCCCTGCTGAAGGGCATCCCCGGCACCATCGTCCAGGGCAGCCTCGACCTCGGGAATCTGCTGGGCACGGTGTGGCGGCTCCACCATCGCTGGCCCGACAGCGAGTTGATCGTCGTGGACGACGTGGGGCACACCACGGCAGCGACGGGCGTGGTGGACGCGTTGGTGGCGGCGACCGACAAGTACGCGTCGTACGCGTCGTATTAGGGAGTTCCGCTCGCGCCGGTCAGGCACGGCGGCCGGTGGTCGACGGAGACGAGCGCGTGGGCGCGGGCCCGCTCCTGGTCCCTCGACGTCCCTCGACGCGGGCGTCAGGCGCGGTCGGGTTCGCTCTCGGCCACCGGCTCGGCCTCGGGGACGACGGCGGTCGCCGTGATTTCCACGAGCTGCCCGGTGTACCCGAGGCAGGCCACCCCGAGGAGGGTCGAGGAGTGCGGGCCGATGCTCAGCCCCGAGGCCTCGACGACATCCCAGACCGCGGACAGCACGGCAGGTTCACCGCTCACGACGTACACATCGGTCGACACGACGTGGGCCATGTCGCTCCCCACGGCGCGCAGTTGCTCGTCGAGGTTGGCCAGTACCTGCTCGGCCTGCCGTACGGGATCGCCCGCGCCGACCAGCTTTCCGTCGGCGTCGAGCGGCACCGAACCGGCGAGGAAGGCCAGCTTCGTCCCTGCCTCGACGACGGACGCGTGCGCGTAGACGGGCGGCGTGAAGAGGCTGGGGACGGTGACGCGCTGGACCATGGGGGCTCCCTGGCGAGGGGGGGGGTGAGGGACAACCTGCCGATGATGCGGGTCCGGCGCGGGCTCCCGCATCCGAATTAACGCCGATGTCCCCGAAAGGGACCAACGGCGGCAGCGAGACAGGCCGGGTCCCGCGAGGGCCGCGTGGAGGCGGGAGCGGGGCCCGAGCCCGGCCGGCCAATAATGCTTCGAGCAATGCCCGTTGACGCTGCTACGGTCAGCGACGTGGCGAAACTCAATCAGATCATCGCAGTGGAGAAGGGCATCAAGTCCAAGTCCCATCAGGACCTGACGGCTGCTCATCATGGCCTGCAGAAGCCGGCGCTGCTCGCCGGTATCTCGCGGACGTATCAGCCGAAGGACGAGGAGGGCGAGCAACTGCCGCCCGAGTCGACCCGGGTCCAGGTGCAGGCCGAGGACGTGCTGCGGGACACCGCGGCCACCCTGACGCGGCTGTTCGATGTGACCGCCACCAAGGACTGGGCCAACTGCACGGCGAGGGCTGATGTGAAGGTGGACGGCCGGGTGCTCGTCGCCGAGGTGCCGGTGTCGTATCTGCTGTTTCTCGAGAAGCAGCTCACGGATCTCAACACCTTCGTCAGGAAGTTGCCCGTTCTCGACGCCTCCGAGTCCTGGGTGCGTGATCCGTCCACCGATGCCTGGAAGACCGAGCCGGTGCGGACCCTTCGTACGAAGAAGGTCCCGCGGAACCACGTCAAGGCCGAGGCCACCGAGAAGCACCCGGCCCAGGTCGAGGTGTATTACGAGGACATCCCCGTCGGATACTGGACGACCGTCAAGTTCTCCGGCGCCCTGCCCGCCCGGCGCGTGAACGAACTCCTCGACCGCGTGGAGAAGTTGCAGCAGGCGGTCAAGTTCGCCCGCGAGGAGGCCAACGGCGTGGACGTCGTGGACCAGCGCGTCGGGGACGCGGTTTTCGGCTACCTGTTCGCCCAGGGGTAGCCTCTGAAACTCCCCGGCCACAACGCACCACGGCCGGGGTGCGCGAGGAGCGCAAGCTGAACCTGAAGCTTGTCGTGAATGCACGGTTCCAGTGGAGGTTCGAGTCCTCCCCGCGGCACCACACGGCACTCCGATTCCACGGAGTGTCCACGCGCCGCGGTAGCCCAACTCGGCAGAGGCAGACCGTGATCAATCTCAGACTCTTGCTCCAGACTCAGCATTCGCCACCGATCGCCGGATCGACCGGGCCCAGGCCCCAGTACGTCGAGATGCTGGTTCAAGTCCAGCCCGCGCAGCTCGATGCGTGGTGGTCCAAAGGCAGGACGCGGCGACATAACGACTGACCTGGGTCCTCAAGTGTGCCGGCGTGCGACATGGTGGCATCTCAGGGTCCGGGGGCCGGCTACGCCCTCGGACCCGCTCCCTCGCCCCGCACACGGCGCGAGGTGACGGGCATCGTGCCCGCACACATCGGCTCCGCCCGCCCCGTCGAGCCCGTCGAGCCCGTCGAGCCCTCCGAGCCCTCCGAGCGTCGAGCACCGAATCCGCGGACCTCCGGTTCAGTTGGCCTTCCCGAACACGGCCCTCCTGCGGAGTTTCACATCGTGGAAACGTCCACGTTCTCCTTCCGCGGGTAACGCGCACTACCCTGGTAACGATCACGAGCCCGGCCGATGTCGCCCGAAGGCACCCCACCGCCCTCGCCCGACAGGAGCCCCGTGCGCCTCACCCGCCTCGCCGTACCCCCCTGGCTCGCCCATGCCCTGCGCGCGCAGCGCGGACCGGTCCCCTGGAACGCGGTCGTGCGGGGCGCGCTCGCCGCCGGGCCGCTGCTGCTCGTGGCCGTACTGAGCGGTCGTACCTCACTCGGAGTCGTCGCCGCCCTCGGCGCCATGCTGACGGGGATCAACGACAGACCGGGGAGCCGACGGGTCGCCGTCGAACGGCTCGGGGTGCCCGCCCTCGCCGGGGCCGGCGGTCTGCTCATCGGGTCGTACGCCGGACAGCACACCGGCGCCGTGACGCTCACCCTCGTCCTCACCCTGCTCGGACTGCTCGCCGGAGCCGTCAGCGCGGTCGGCCCCGTCGCCTCCGGGGCAGCGACCCAGCTGCTGGTCGGCTCGGCGATCGGCGCCGGGATGCCGTTGCCCGAACCAGGGTGGGAGCGTGCGCTCTTCTTCCTCGGCGGGGCCGGCTGGCTGCTCGCGCTGCGCCTCGCCCTGCCGACGACCGCGGTGAACGCCGGGGACTACCGGTTCGACGGGGAGCGGGACGCCGTCGGCGGCGTGTACGACGCCATCGCCCGGCTGCTGCTTGCCGCGGGCGGACCCGACGCGGCCCGGCGGCGCGTCGCGCTGACCGCCGCCCTCGACCACGCGCAGGACGCTCTCGCCGGGCCCCGGCTGCGCCGCTACGCCAGTTCCGGGGCCGAACGGCGACTGCACGCGCAGTACGCCGCCGCGTTGCCGCTCGCCGAGGCCGCGACCGCGCTCGCCTGGGTGGGCGAGGCCGTGCCCGTACGCGCCGCGGAGGGCCCCTGGCGGCTCGCCGTCGCCGTCCGCACCGGCGCCCCCACCGGGCCGCTGCCCGCTCCCGCCGTCCCCGGTGCCCGGTTCGGCACGCCCGGGAGCACATCCGTCGTGCCCGCGCTGCGCGCCCTCCACGACGCCCTGCTGCACGCCGCCGACGCCTTCGACCGGGGCTCCGGGACCGCCCTGCACACCCGGCGGCGTACCGCCGTCTCCGTCGTGCGCACCGCACTCGGTTCCGCGGGGCGCGAGTACGGCATCCGGGTCGCCCTCGGCTTCGGCACGAGCGCCGCAGTGGCGCAGGCGTTGCACCACGCGCGCTGGTACGGCAACCACCCGTACTGGTACTGGCTCCCCGCGACCGCCGTCTTCCTCGTCAAGCCCGATCTCGGGCCGCTCGCCTCGCGGGTCCTGTGCCGGGCGGCGGGAACCGTCCTCGGCGCGGTCGCCTTCGCGGGGCTCGCCCTCTTGCTGCCGCGGCCTGAGGGACTCGTCGCCCTGGTCGCCGTCAGCAGCGCCCTCATCCCCGTCGCCACCCGGCACTTCGCCGCGCAGACCGCCGTCGTCACCGTCCTCGTCCTGGCCCTCGTGATGGTCGGCGGCGAGCCGCAGGCCTCCTGGAACCGGATCGTGGAGACGCTGCTGGCCTGTGCGATCGTGCTGCTCGTCGGGCATCTGCCGACGCTCGGTCAGCGCGGCGGGACCGTACGGGCGAGGCTCACCCGGGCCACCGAGGCGGCGGACGTGTATCTCGCCCATGTGCTGAGCGACGGCACGGCCGGTGACCGGACGGGCCGCTGGGTGCTGCGCCGGGAGGCCTATCGCGCGCTCGCCGAGGCCCGTTCCGCGATCGATCTGGCCGCCGCCGAACTCCCGGCCCTGGCACGGCACTCCGAGGGCACGGGCGAGGTCGCGGCCACCCTGGAACGGCTCGTCGACACGACCACGGCATGCGCCGTGCAGCTCGACGACACCGGTCGGCTCACGCCCCGGCACACCGATCGGATCACCGAACTCCTCGGTGAACTGGCCGAGCGGCGCGAACGGACGGGACTACGGGCGGCGCCCGCGCGATCCGTCGCGGTGTGACGCTCACGGGGGTTCGCGCGCCGCCCTGATCGCCGCCGCCACACCCTCGTACCGCGGTACGACGTCCGACCTGACCTGACCTGACCTGACCTGACCTGACCCGCCCTGCCCTGACCTGACCGGTCCGAAAAATCTTGGAGATACTCCGATGAGTTCTGCTTCTCCGGCACGTCCACCACAGCGTAGGCACCGTTCCGTAGGAGGAGCACATGACGCTTCCGCAGATCGTCTCGCGCGAGGAGTGGCGCGCGGCGCGCGAGGAACTGCTGGTCAGGGAGAAGGCCGCCACCCGCGCGCGTGACGCGCTCAACGCGGCGCGCCGCGGACTGCCGATGGTCGAGATCGACACGGAGTACGTCTTCGAGAGCGGCGAGGGGAAGTTGACGCTGCTCGACCTCTTCCGGGGACGGGACCAACTCGTCGTCTACCACTTCATGTTCGCTCCCGACTGGGACGCGGGCTGCCGCAGTTGCTCGGCGTTCCTCGACCAGATCGGGCACCTCGCCCATCTCCGGGCCCGCGGCACCGAGTTCGCCGCCGTGTCCCGGGCGCCGTACACGAGGATCCTGCCGTTCAAGGCCCGGATGGGCTGGACGGTGCCCTGGTACTCGTCGTACGAGAGTGACTTCAACTACGACTTCCAGGTGTCGTTCGGCGGGGACGAGCCCTGCGAACGGCCCGGGTTGAGCTGCTTCCTGCGCGACCGTGAACGCCTCTTCCACACGTACTCCATGTACGAGCGTGGCCTCGACGGGCTCGGCTCCACGACCTCCCTCCTGGATCTCACCGCGCTGGGGCGCCAGGAGGAATGGGAAGAGCCCAAGGGACGTGCGTCGGCGCTGGGGGCACCCGCGGGCAGCGAACACATCCGATACCACGACGAGTACGAGGGCTGACGGGACGGGCCAGGCCGGGCGGGACGGGGACCAGGACGGGCAGGACGGGCAGGACGGGGACCAGGACGGAGGTCAGGACGGAGGTCAGGACGGGTGGGACCGGGGCGAGGGCCGGACGCGGCGGGCGCGGGTGGCCGTGGTGGGTACCGGGGATTCCGCTTCCGTCATGCCGGACCTGCGACGTCCGTCACAGCGGGTTTGCGGCCGAGTGTCGACTTCGTCTCAGTACCGTCACTCCCAGAGTCGTTCACTCCATGGCAGGCGTTTAACTCTGGAAGAGCAGCGCGACATGGAGGTACAGGGTGAACGGGCGAATGGTGCTGGAGCGCTTTCCCGCCGGCGGACCGCGCGGGTCGTGGCCCGCGGAGGAGTTCGCACAGGCGCGCCGCCAGGAGGGCCAGGCCGCGGAGGTCGTCATGGATCTCGCCTCCGACGCTTTCCTGGTCGTCGTGGGCGGTGCCGACGCCGTCGAGTGAGGGCCGTGCGGGACCAGTCGCCCTCGGGCGCGGTTCACCTTCAGGGTGAACCGCTCCGCCCGCGGGGAGCGGAGCTCCACGCGGGCACGCTCACGCGCTGATCGGACGCGACCAGACAGGTGTCGTCCCCGTGACCCGGCACAGGGCCAGATACAGGGGTATCGGCGGGGTATACGGAAGCGTGCCATCCGGTTTGTGGATGAGCCCGGGAATCCGTGGTGAGTCCGGTACGACCGCACCCGTGACGTAGTGGGCGGGCGCCGGCCACTCCAGGGCGACGTCGGAGTCGGAAGGAACGATCCACCACCAGTGCGCCGGGTCCGCGTAGACGCAGCCCACGCGCGGCAGCCGCGACAGCAGCAGCGGTCCGAACCGGGCGGGCACCGACACCGCGTCGCAGCCCAGCGGCACCTTCATGCCCTCGGGAACGGGGAGACGCCTCAGCGGCCCGGGCGCGCTCCGTCCGCGGCTGATGCGGACCAGCGTGTCCAGGCTCAGGACCTGCGCCGCAGGCCCCGCCGCCGACGTACGCCTCACAGGCTCCCTCGATCCCGGTCTCGATCCCGGTCCCGGTCCACGCTCCGGGCGGAGGAGTCCTGGCGGACCCCCACGGTTCCCGCCCCCCAACACCCCTCCGCCCCCGTGCCCCGGCCGTCGTTCGGGGGCTTCTTCGCGCTCCAGCCCAGGTCCGCCCGCGGGCCGGTGTCCACGTCGGTCCGGCCCGGGTTCGACCGGGCTTCACGGGGGCGGCCGGGCAGCCCGGCGTTCGACCCTGCCTCGAACTCGATGTCGAGCCGGTCCAGGTCGTCCGGGTCGGCCCGTTCGTCCATGTCCTGCAGGTCGTCCATGTCTCCCGGGTCCGGCCACGTCTCCCGGGTCGTGTCGGTGGTGTCATCGGCCCGACCTGCCGAGCGCGTGAGCTCCGCCCACACCAGCAGGCCGGGCCCGGTGTCCTGGGCCCCCCAGGCCCTGGACACTGCCGCGACGAGAAGCAATCCCCTCCCGTGCTCCTCGTCGGGCCGTTGCGGGGAGGGGTGCGGCTCGCCCGGAGCGCATCCCTCGTCACACACGGCTATGCGCACCAGGTCGTCCGTGTCCTGCAGTTCGCAGACGACACGTTGCCCGGCGGCGTGCACGATCGCGTTGGTGACCAGCTCCGAGACCACGAGGGTTGCCGTGTCGCAGGTGTCCTCGCACACCGCCCAGCCGGACAGGCGGGACCGGGTCAGGCGTCTCGCCTGAGCCACGGAGCCCGGGTGTGCGGCCAGCTCGAAGCGGAAGCGGCGCTCGGCGGCCGTGCCCGGGTGGTGCCCCGTGGCGGCACGGGGAGCGAACCGGTCTTCGGCGGCGTCTGTTCCTAACGGCGCGGACGGAATCACGCTTGCCACTATCGCCCCGCCGTGAACACTTGGCAAGTGTCACTCTGAAAAATGCAGAGTGCCGTGTGACGCCGTGGGAGCGCGTGGCACACTGCTCGCAACAGCAAGCCGAGCGGCGCCAGTTGGGATCGTCGAGGAAGACGAGGAAGAACCCGGACGGCGCCGCCGGGCTGTCCGGACTCAGTGGAGGTGGGACGTGAGCGAACCGCGCTCCGCGCCGACGGTCGGCCAGGTCGTCCTCGGCCGACGGCTGTTGGACCTGCGGGAACGTGCGGGTCTCAAGCGTGAAGAGGCCGCGCGGATCCTGCGCGTCGCCCCCGCCACGGTCCGCCGCATGGAGATGGCCGAGGTCTCCCTCAAAATCCCGTACCTCCAGCTACTGCTGAAGTCGTACGGCGTCGGCGACGACGAGGCCGAGGCCTTCGTCCAACTGGCCGAGGACGCCAACAAGCCCGGCTGGTGGCAGCGGTTCCACGACATCCTGCCCGACTGGTTCTCCATGCACGTCAGCCTGGAAGGCGCGGCCGCCCTCCTGCGCTCCTACGAACCCCACTTCGTTCCGGGCCTGTTGCAGACCGAGGACTACGCCCGCGGCGTCCTGAAGGCGGGCGCCATCGGACAGACCAGGCCCGAGGACATCGAGCGCCACGTCGCGCTGCGCATGCAACGACAGGATCTGCTGACACGTGACGACGCGCCCCGGATCTGGGCCGTCATGGACGAGACGGCGCTGCGCCGCGCCATCGGCGGTCCCGAGGTGATGCGCGCGCAGATCGACAAGTTGCTCCAAGCCACGAAGCTGCCCAACGTGACGTTGCAGGTGATCCCGTTCTCCTCGGGTCCGCATCCCGGCACGTACGGGCCCTTCGTGCTGTTCCGATTTGCCATGCCGGAACTCCCGGACATGGTCTACAGCGAGTACCTGACCGGCGCCGTCTACCTGGACGCGCGTTCCGAGGTGGCGACCCACCTGGAGGTCATGGACCGCATGGCGGCTCAAGCCGCTACGGCACATCGCACGAAGGAGATCCTCCGGGATCTCCGCAAGGAGCTGTGAATGGAACGCATCAAGCCGGAACGCATCAACCCGCGGATAGGCAACGTGCGCATCTACAACGGAATGCCCGCCCGTGAACTGGGCAGCGAGGGCTGGCACAAGCCGTGGAGCGGCGGCAACGGGGGCAACTGCCTGGAGGCGATGAAGCTCGCCGACGGCCGTATCGCCGTGCGCCAGTCGGCGGACCCGGACGGCCCCGCCCTCATCTATACGCCCGGCGAGATGACCGCGTTCATCCAGGGCGCGAAAGCGGGAGAGGCGGACTTCCTTCTCTCCTGAACGACTTGAGTTCTCTTTTCCCCGACTTTCCTGAATTTGGTTCTGAGTTGATCACTTACTACGGCGCGGACTTACGGAGACCGTCATGACCGGGCAGACCCCCATCGAGATCGACACGAGCAAGCCGCATCCCGCGCGGATGTACGACTGGTATCTCGGCGGCAAGGACAACTATCCCGTCGACGAGGAAATGGGCCGGCAGATGCTCGCCCTCGACCCGAGGGTGCCGGTGATGGCCCGGGTCAACCGCGCCTTCATGCACCGGGCCACGCGCTGGCTGGCCCAGAACGGTGTGCGGCAGTTCCTCGACATCGGCACCGGCATCCCGACCGAGCCGAACCTTCACCAGATCGCCCAGGCCGTCGCACCCGACGCACGGGTCGTGTACTGCGACAACGACCCGATCGTGCTGGCCCACGCGGCAGCCCTGCTGCGCAGCTCGGACACGGGAGTGACCGAGTATCTGCAGGCCGATGCGCGGGACCCGGACGCCATTCTCGACGGGGCCAGGAAGATCCTGGACTTCGACCGGCCCGTGGCGCTCTCCCTCGTGGCCCTGCTGCACTTCGTCTCCGACGCGGACGGCGCGCACGCCCTGGTCCGCCGTCTGCTCTCCGAACTGCCCTCCGGCAGCCACCTGATGGTCACCCATGCCACCGCCGACTTCACTCCCGAGGAGTCGGCCGCCGCGATCGAGAAGCTCAAGGCGGCGGGCGTCACCCTGGCGCTGCGCTCCCGCAACGAGTTCAGCCGCTTCTTCGACGGCCTCGACCTGGTCGAACCGGGCATCGCGGTGGTCCATCAATGGCACCCGGAACTGGGCGAACCGGTGCCGGGGCAGGACGACGGGGTCATCCCCGGATACGGGGCGGTGGGACGCAAACCGTAGCTCTTCAGGGGCGGTTGCGCGCCCGGCCGCGGCGGTTCCCGAACACCGGGACTCGGCGGCGGGGTGCGAGGCCTCCAGGGGTGCTCAGCACGGTGGCAGCACGTCGCACAGCGCGTCCAGCGCCGCCCCGTAGGCGTGCTCCGCGGGCGTCGCATACCCCACCACCAGTCCGTCCGGCGCGGACGTCACCGCCTCCGGGTGCCGGAATTCGGCGAGCCCGTCGAGTGCGACGCCCTGCCAGACAGCGGCCTTGACCGCCGACTGCTCGGTCCCGGGCGGCAGTCGCAGTACCGCGTGCAGCCCGGCCGCGATCCCGGTGACCTCGACGTGCGGCGCCCGCGCGGCGAGCGTGGCGACGAGCCGGTCGCGACGCCCCCGGTACCGCTGCCGCATGCGCCGCACATGACGGTCGTACGAACCGGATTCGATGAAGTCCGCGAGCGACAACTGGTCCAACGCGCTGGCCCACGCCTCCCGTTCGCCCTTGACCTCCAGCACGCGGTCGACGAACCGTTCCGGTAGGACCATCCAGCCGAGCCGCAGCGCCGGTGAAAGGCTCTTGCTGACCGAGCCGATGTGGATGACCCGCTCCGGGTCCAGCCCCTGCAACGCGCCCACGGGCTTGCGGTCGTAGCGGAACTCCCCGTCGTAGTCGTCCTCCAGGATCACCCCGCCCCGCGCGCGTGCCCAGTCGATCACCGCCGCACGCCGCTCGGCGTGCAGCGGGCCGCCGGTCGGGAACTGGTGCGCGGGCGTGAGCAGTACGGCCCGCTCCCGACCCAACTCGTCCACCAGAGCGCCGTCTTCGTCCAGCGGCAGGGGGACGGTCCGGACGGAGGCGTCGGCCAGCAGGTCGCGGTGGAAGCCGAGACCGTACGACTCGACGGCCAGCGGGCCCCGCAGGACCCGCGGAAAGAGCAGGCGCAGGGCATGGGCGAAGCCCGAACAGATCACGATCCGTCCGGGCTCCGTGCGCACCCCACGGGCCCGTGCCAGGTACGCGGCGAGCGCCTGCCGCAGCTCTGGCCGCCCGGCCGGATCACCGGGCCCGAAGGCCTCGTTGGGCGCCTGCTGGAGAGCCCGGCGGCAGGACGCCAGCCAGGCGGTGCGCGGGAACGACGACGCGTCCGGAGTGCCCTGCCGCAGATCGTGCCGAGGGCCACGCGCGCGGGGAGGCACCTTCTTGGGTACGCGCGCGGGAGCGCCCGGCGCTGCGGCGTCCCTCCGCTGCCTCCCCTGTGGCGTGGTCACCCCCGGGGCGACCCGGGTGCCCGAGCCCTGCCGGGCGGTCAGCCAGCCCTCGGCGACGAGTTCGGCGTACGCGTCGGCGACCGTGTTGCGCGCGACGCCGAGGTCCGCGGCGAGCGAGCGGTACGGCGGCAGCCGGGTGCCCGGCACGAGCCTCCCGCTGCGTACCGCCTCGCGCAGCGCACGGGTCAGCGCGGCGCGCCGCCCGCCGGGACCCGACAGCTCCAGGTGCAGATCAGCACCGATCCGCTCCGCAGAATTGACCCATGATTCCGCCATGGAAATGCACCCTACAGCCGGTCTATCAAGCCCGTAGATTCATGGTCATGACGACGAACACGAACACCACGGCCGCCGCGAACACCACGACGAACCCGAGCACCGCCACGGACGCGCACATCACCACGGACGGGAGCTCCAGGACCGCCCGGCTCGACTTCGCGAAGTCCGCGCCGAAGGTCTTCCGCTCCCTGATCGGCTTCGACGCGGCGGCCCGGGAGGGACTGGACCCGGCCCTCGTCGAACTGATCCAGATCCGCGCCTCGCACCTCAACCACTGCGCGTACTGCCTCCACATGCACACCAACGACGCCCGCAAGGCCGGCGAGAGCGAGGACCGGCTGCACATGGTCGCTCTCTGGCGCGAGGCCCGTCACTTCTTCACGCCGAAGGAGCGGGCCGCCCTCGCCCTGACCGAGGCGGTGACCCTCGTCGCCGACGCGGGCGTGCCCGACGACGTCTACGCCGAGGCGGCCGCCCAGTTCGACGACCAGGAGCTCGGCCACGTCCTCGCCCTGATCTTCGCGATCAACACCTGGAACCGGATCGCCCTGTCGACGGCGAAGGTGGCCGGCACGGACGAACGCCGCTGACGAGCCGACCGGCCGGCCCGTGGAGGCGATCCGCGGTGTCCGGCGGTCCTCCCGGCCCTGCCGCGCTGCGTGGCGCTACGCCGTCATGGGGCGGTCGTACGGTCCGATCGGGGCCGGCAGGCGCAGGCGTGCCGCTCCGCTCAGAGCCCGGTCCACGGACGCGGCGGCCGCCCGGCCCTCGGCGATCGCCCACACGATGAGCGACTGGCCGCGTGCCGCGTCCCCGGCGGCGTACACCCCGGAAACGTTCGTCGCGAAGTCCGCGTCCCGGGCGATCGTGCCGCGCGGCTCAAGTGCCAGCCCCAGCTGGTCGATCAGGCCGTCGTGCGGGTCCGGACCGGAGAAGCCCAGGGCGAGCAGCACGAGGTCGGCGGGCAGGGTCCGTCCAGAACCCAGGACCGGGCGGCGCCGTTCGTCGACCTCGACGAGATGCAGCGAGCGCACCCGCCCGTCCGCGCCTCCGTCGAAGTGGAGCGTGGACGCGGCGAAGAGTCGCGCGTCCGCGTCCGCGGCGGGTGCCGTTCCCAGCACGCCGGCCTCCTCGTGCGCGGCGGAGAGACGGTAGATCTTCGGATAGACGGGCCACGGCTCGACGTCCTCGTCGCGCTCGGCCTCCGGCTGCGGATAGATGTCGAGCTGGGTCACGGACGCGGCGCCCTCGCGTACGGCCGTCCCCAGACAGTCGGCTCCGGTGTCACCGCCGCCGACGATGACCACGTGCTTGCCCGCCGCGGACAGCGGGGAGACCTCCAGATCTCCCTCGCACACCCGGTCGGCCAGCGGAAGGTACTCCATCGCCTGATGGATGCCGGACAACTGCCGCCCAGGTACGTCCAGTTCGCGCCAGGCCGTGGCCCCCAACGCGAGAATCACGGCGTCGTAGCGGGCCTTGAGGTCGGTCGCCGTGATGTCGCCGCCGATCACCGTCGACGTACGGAACTTGGTTCCCTCCGCGCGCATCTGGGCGAGCCGCCGGTCCAGCTGCCGCTTCTCCATCTTGAACGCCGGGATGCCGTACCGCAGCAGGCCGCCGACGCGGTCGGCCCGTTCGTACACGGCCACCGTGTGCCCGGCCCGCGTCAACTGCTGTGCCGCGGCGAGCCCGGCGGGCCCCGATCCGACGATGGCGACCGTCCGCCCGGAGAGCCGGTCCGGCGGACGCGGCGGCGTGAACCCGTCCTCCCAGGCACGGTCGGCGATGGCGACCTCGACGTTCTTGATGGTCACCGCAGGCTGATTGATCGCCAGTACGCAGCCCGCCTCGCACGGCGCCGGGCACAACCGCCCGGTGAACTCAGGGAAGTTGTTCGTGGCGTGCAGCCGGTCGCTCGCCGCCCGCCAGTCGTCGCGTGAGACGAGGTCGTTCCAGTCGGGGATCAGATTGCCCAGGGGGCAGGCGTCATGACAGAAGGGGATGCCGCAGTCCATGCAGCGGTCGGCCTGTTTGTTGATGATCGGCAGCAGGGCTCCGGGAACGTACACCTCATTCCAGTCCCGCACCCGCTCCTGGACGGGCCGACGCGGATACTCCTGGCGCGGGGTGGTCATGAAACCCTTGGGATCGGCCATGGCCGTCTCCCTCATGTACGCGTACCGGTGCGGGTCCGCACGGCCGCAGGCCGTCCTCGGCCACGGAATCCGGGCGCACTCCTTTCCCGCCACGATACGTCGCCCGCGCATATGCCGCCGCCCCGGGATGACGGCCGACCTACGGCGTGGAGAGGGCTGGGCCAGGCCCTGGGCGAAGGTCTGGACGAGGGCCTGGGCGAGGCCGGACGGGCCGCTCAGGTGAGGGCGAGTGTGTACGACACCGCCGCGGCGGCCGAGGCGATCGTGCGGACGTGATTCCACATCGTCCACTCGCGCACATACGTGGGCCAGTAGCCGGCGGCCTCCGCGGTTCCGGGGTCCAGCTTCATCAGCGCGTCATTGCGAGGGACGTTCGCGGCGATCGTCACTCCGAACGCCCCGAACAGATACAGCCCGCTGCCGAGCAGCAACTCCACCGTCCCCTCGTCCGGCAACAGCACGAACGTCACCACCGCCAGCACCGCGCACAGCACCGCCGACCCGAGGAACACCAGCATGAACGGAGGGCGGACCGCGGCGACGTTGATCGCGTTCATCGCGGCGACCCCCTGCGCGGGCGGCAGCTTGGCGAGCGCCCTCATCACGAAGGTCGAGAACCCGAAGAACACCCCCGCCACCAGCCCGCAGCCGAGCACCCCCAGCAGTGTCAGCACGAAATACGGTCCATCGATCATGTCCACTCCCGCGTCGAACCGGCCAAGCCCAAGATCCTGCACAGCACCAACCGTCACCACAAGTGAAATCCGCTGCGACGACAGCGGCCATGGCCGAGCACCGCGGTCCCATGCGCGAACGTCCACCACCCACCGCGCTGACACCTCCCCGTCCCCGCGGCCGAGGACCCAGCCCGGTCCCTCGGCCCCCGCCGCCCCAGCGGATACCCGGCCTCGTCGTCCGCTCACGCCCGCGCGGACACGTCGTCGCGCCATTCCCAGAGCCTCGTGTCCACCGCGGCCGCGATCCGGCGGCGGGCCTCGTACCGCGGAACGCCGCTCATCAGCAACTGGTCGTACGGGGTCTCCGTGTGCCGCACGGACGCGCGGACCGCCGCGGTCACCGCCGCCTCGGACAGCGCGCGGCCCGCCGAGCTGCGCCCGACCCGTCCGCTGCCGCGCACCGAGGCGTGCGCGGCGATCGCTCGCGCCCGGTCGGCCGGACAGTGCGGAAACAGCCGGCGTATCTCCCGGGCGAACGCGTCCGTGAAGCGGACATCCTCCGCCTCCCGGCGCCGCGCGTCCCGCGTCCGGCGCCGCCGCCGTGCCTCCGCGTCCGCCAGACACCGCTCCTCGGCCCGGGCGAGCGCCCCCTCCTCGACCAGGACGCCCTGCCGCTCGTAACGGCCCCGCCGCCGGTTGAACCGCACCACCACGGCCGACAGCGCGCTGCCCTCCCGCGATCGGCGCGTCAGCGCGGTGTCGCCGCGCGGCAGGAACACCAGGTGCCCGAGATCCGCGCAGTCCAGACACCGAGGTGCCCCCTCCTCCAGCACCAGCAGCGTGAGCGGACCGGTCCGGCACTCGGCGCAGTGCCGCTTCTTGAGCGGCTGGACGACGAGAAGTCCGTTCCGGTGCGGGGGAGTGGTGATGGGTGCCATACGCGGTTCCTTCCCCGGACCGGCCCGACATCTACGTGGTCGGACATCGCCCCTCGCGGCCCGCGCCCCGGCCTCGTGGTGTCTCACGTCCGCTCGCGGCCGGCCACGCCCACCGGGCCCCTTCGCGATCGCGGCATCATGGGCCCTGTGCGACTCGAAGCGATCACCTGGGAACGGCTCGGCGACCTCCTCGCCGATCGTCTGCTCGACCTGAAACCGGACGACGGCAGCCCCTGGCCACGCATCGCCTTCGACGGAGCCCCGGCCGCCCGCCCCGGCGAACTCGCGCACCGCGTCTGCGAGGCGCTGCGCATACGCGGCCGTGCCTCGCTGGTCGTCGGCGCGGAGGGCTTCCTGCGTCCCGCCTCGCTTCGGCTCGAATACGGCCACCAGGACGTCGAGGCCTACTACGACGGCTGGTTCGACACCGGCGCCCTGTGGCGTGAGGTCTTCGGTCCGCTCGAACCCGACGGCGACGGCAGGGTCCTGCCCGACCTCTGGGACCCTGCCACCGACCGGGCCACCCGCAGTCCCTACGTCCGACTCCCGCCCGGCGGAATCCTGTTGCTCCACGGCCCCCTCCTCCTGCGCCACTGGTTCCCGTTCGACCTCAGCGTCCATGTGCTCCTCTCCCCGGGCGCCCTCCGCCGCCGCACCCCCGAGGCGGAGCACTGGACCCTCCCAGCGTTCGCCCGCTACGAGAGCGAAGCGGACCCGGCCACCTCGGCCGACGTCCTGGTGCGTGCCGACGACCCCCGCCACCCGGCGTGGAACGGCTGATCACGAAGGCCGCCACCGGCCCCTCCGCCACCGCCCCGCGGCCTTCGCCCCGGTCCCGCGGTGTTCGCCCCATCCCCGCGGGACACGTACTTCCAGGTGCGCAGCCTCCGGGGCGCGGCGAGAATGTAGGGCGCCGGGACTAGCGGTGTGCTCCGCGCCGCGCCGGCCGTCCGGCACCGGGAGGTACTACATGACCACCGCCGGAGACATCATGCATCGTGGTGCCCAGTGGATCCCCGCCCACGAGACCCTGGACCGCGCCGCCCAGCTGATGCGCGAACTCAACGTGGGCGCCCTGCCCATCAGCGACGAGAACGAACGCCTCTGCGGCATCCTCACGGACCGCGACATCGTCGTGGGCTGTGTGGCCATGGGCCACGACCCCTCACGGATCACCGCGGGCGAGATGGCCCAAGGCACACCGCGTTGGATCGATGCCGGCGCCGATGTCGGCGAAGTGCTCCAGGAGATGAAGGGGCACCAGATCCGCCGGCTTCCGGTGATCGAGAACAAGCGACTGGTCGGCATGATCAGCGAGGCCGACCTCGCCCAGCACGTCACCGACGAACAACTCGCCGCCTGGGTCGAGAGCGTCTACGCGAGGGGCGCGCAGAGCATGACGGGCTGAACCCCCTGGATCCTCCCCATCTGCGGTCCATGCCGAGTACACATGGCGCGCTCTCGTCCGGCCGGCCGTGCCGGGCGAGAGACGTGTCAGAGCCAGCCGTTGCGCCTGAACCCTCGGTAGAGGACGAGGCAGCCGATGGATATGAAGCCGATGACGATGGGGTAGCCGAACCGCCAGTGCAGTTCGGGCATGTTGTCGAAGTTCATGCCGTACACGCCGCAGATCATGGTCGGTACGGCGATGACCGCCGCCCACGCCGTGATCTTCCGCATGTCCTCGTTCTGCGCCACCGTCACCTGCGCGAGATGCGCCTGCAGGATCGAGTTGAGCAGTTCGTCGAAAGCGGCTATCTGCTCCGTGACCCTCAGCAGATGGTCGGAGACGTCCCGGAAGTACGCCTGTATCTCCGGGTCGACCACGCGGATCGGCCGGGCCGCCAGCTCCTGCACCGGCCGGGCGAGCGGGACCACGGCCCGCTTCAGTTCGAGAAGTTCCCGCTTGAGCTGGTAGATGCGGCCGGCGTCCGTACGTGCGCCGTTGTCGGCGAACACATCGGCCTCGACCTGATCGATGTCCGCCTGGACCGAGTCCGTGACGTTCACATAGTCGTCGACCACGTGGTCCGCGATCGCGTGCAGGACCGCGGCCGGTCCCTTCGACAGCTGCTGCGGATCGGACTCCAGCTCTTCGCGCAGCGGGCCCAGCGAACCGTGCCGCCCGTGCCGCACGGTGATGACGAAGTCCGGCCCGACGAACACCATGATCTCTCCGGTGTTCACCACTTCACTGGTCGAGGTCAACTCCGTGTGATCCACGTAGCAGACCGTTTTGAAAACCGCGAACAGCGTGTCGCCGTACCGCTCCAGCTTCGGACGCTGATGCGCCTCCACGGCGTCCTCGACGGCCAGGGGATGCAGGTCGAAGAGCTCGGCGATGCCCGCGAACTCCACGTCGGTCGGTTCGTGCAGTCCGAGCCAGACGAATCCCTCGTCGCGCTTGCGGATCCGCTCCACGGTGTCCACCAGATCGCGGCCCTCGGGGATGCGGGCGCCGTCCTGGTACGCCACACAGTTCACCACCGAGGAGCCCAACGGCGACCGGGCGGGGTGACTCAGGTCGACACGGGGGCGTCGCCGCGTCAGCCGTGCCACCTTGCGGAGGCCGTCGACCGCACCGAGAGCCGTCACCCTCCGCAAATTCCCTGCCATGGACATCTGGATCTCCTCGCGTGGATCTCCTCGGGCCGCACTCTGCGCCTGGCACGCCAGTCTGCCAGGCCTGATCGGACACCGGAAAAGCCTGGGGGAACGGAACGTTCCGTTCCGTGATGTGGACTGTCCGGACGGCTCGCCGGTACGGGCCGGCGTCGGGCACGGCCCGGGCGCTGCGCGCCAGGTGAGGAGGGTGCCGACAACGGGAGCGTCGACGATTCCAGACAAGCGGGTCAACTGGGATGATCTCCGTATGACGCGAGCCGACGGGTATCTCCTCGACAACCAGCAGACCGAGGCGGGACAGCGTTTCGACGCCTTCGCCACTCTCTTCGACCCCACGACGTTCCGGCACATGGAGCGCTTCGGTATCGGGTCCGGCTGGCGCTGCTGGGAGGTCGGGGCGGGCGGCACGTCCGTCGTGTCCTGGCTCGCCAAGAAGGTCGGTCCGACGGGGAAGGTGGTCGCGACGGACATCGACACCTCGTTGGCGGCCTCCGTCGCCCGCCCGCCGATCGAGGTCCGTGTGCACGACGTGGGCGCCGAGGAACCGCCGGGGGAGGGCTTCGACCTCGTGCACGCCCGGCTCGTACTGGTCCATGTGCCGGACCGGGAGAGGGCGTTGCGGTCGATGGTCAAGGCCCTGCGGCCCGGCGGCCGGCTCCTTGTCGAGGACGCCGACCCCGCCCTGCAGCCTCTTCTCTGCCCCGACGAGCACGGTCCCGAGCAGCAGCTCGCGAACCGGCTGCGCCAGGGCTTCCGCACCCTGCTCGCCGAGCGCGGTGCCGACCTCGCCTACGGCCGCAAACTCCCGCGGCTGCTTCGGGAGGCGGGGCTGCGGGGCGTGGAGGCCGACGCGTACTTCCCCGTCACCTCACCGGCCTGCGCCACTCTGGAGTCCGCGACGATCCGTCAGATCCGCGACCAGCTCGTCACCGCGGGCCTGGCCACCCAGGAGGAGATCGACCGGCACCTGGCGAACGTCGCCGCCGGGTCCATGGACCTGGCGACAGCGCCGATGATCTCGGCCTGGGGGCGCAAGAACTGAGCGGGGCGGGGGAGCCGGGAAAGGGCGCCACGGGGACGCCCTCGTGCGGTGCAGGCGTTCAGCGGGCCCGCGTCTCTCCTGCGCGTCGCCGTCGGCCTCCCGAAGGCGGTCTTCCGCCGACCCGCTCCACCGCCCGCGCTCCCGCCGCGCACCCCGCCGTCGCCGCCTCCTCGGGCCCGGCGCCCGCCAGCAGTGCGGCGAGGAACGCGCCGGTGAACGCGTCACCGGCGCCCGTCGTGTCACGCGGCGTTGCGGGCAGCGCCGGAACATGGGCCCGGACAGCTCCGGAACGGGCCACCAGGGCCCCGTCGCAGCCCTGCTTGGCGACGACCAAGGGGTAGTGGCGGCTCAGCTTGGCCACCGCGTCGGCCTGATCGGGCAGCCCGGTCAGCAGGCACGCCTCGTCACGGCTGGGCAGCAGGACGTCCACACCCTCGGAGAGTTCGAGGAAGCGGTCCACGCCCAGCTCGGTGAGGAACCCGGTCGACGCGGGATCGAGGCTCACGGGCACGCCACGCGCGCGTGCCGACTCCAGTGCCACCGACACCAGCGCCCGGCTCGGCTCGGAGAAGAACAGATAGCCCGACAGATGCAGCCGCGCGACCCCGTCGAGCAGCGCCGCCGACCAGTCGTCCGGTGCGAGCCGCAGGGACGCCCCGCTGTCCGTGAGGAACGTACGCTCCGCCGACGCGCCGGTGTCCACCAGGCAGATCACCGTCCCGGTCGGCGCCTCCGGATCGGTCACCAGGAGGGGCCGTACGCCGCTCGCCGCGAGTTCGCGCTCGTGCCACGCCGCGGCGTCGCCGCCCACCCGGCCGAGCAGCCGCACGTCGGCACAGCCCTCGTACGCGGCCCAGCACGCGACATTGGCGCCCGCGCCACCCGGTACGGTCCGGATGGCGGCGACCGTGTCGGTGCCTGCCGCCAGCGGCCCGCGATGCCGGGCGACGACGTCGGTGACCACGTCCCCGACGACGAGCAGGGCGCCTTCGGCGTCCCGCGCGTCCCGCCCGGCCCGCTGGCGATCCGCCCCACGCTCGCCGCGCCCCGGGTCGCCTCGACCGGTGTCACCGGCGGCCTCGCCCGGGGCACCTCGATCGGCCTCGCGCGCGCCTCTGCCCAGGGTGCCGCCGGCAGCAGTTCCCCCGCCGCCCAGGTCGTCCCGATCCGTGTCGCTCACGCCCCCGCCCAGGCCGACGCGATCCGTCCCGCGAGGCGTACGTTGCCGCGTACCGCCGCCAGGTTGGCGCCGAGTGAGGCACCGTCCGTGTGCCGGACCAGATAGCCGAGCAGGAACGGCGTCACCGCCTGTCCGGTCACGCCCTCCGCCTCGCACGCGTGCAGCGCGTCGGCGAGCACGCGCGCGTGGAGCTCGGGATCGAGCTGCTCCTCCTCGGGGACGGGGTTCGCGACGATGAGCGAGGACTCGGGGGCGTGCAGCGCGTCCTGGGCGCGCATCACCTCCGCCACCTGCTCCGGGGACTCCAGGGTCCAGTCCACGGGATGTCCCGAGTCGGACAGATAGAAGCCGGGGAACCGGTCCGTGCCGTACCCGGCCACCGCCACGCCCAGCGTCTCCAGGCGCTGCAGAGTCGCCGGCACGTCCAGGATCGACTTGACGCCCGCGCACACCACCGTGATCCGGGTGCGCGCCAACAGACCCAGATCGGCGGACTCGTCCTGCGTCACCGTCCATTCGCGGTGCACACCGCCGAGCCCTCCCGTAGCGAACACCCGTACCCCCGCGCGGGCCGCGAGCAGTGCTGTCGCGGACACGGTCGTCGCCCCGCTCGCCCCCGCGGCCACCGCGAGCGGCAGGTCGCGGTGGCCCAGTTTGCGGATCCCGTCCTCGTTCGCGACCCGCTCCAGCTGTTCCTTGTCGAGACCGACATGAGGGCGGCCGTCGAGCACGGCGATCGTCGCGGGTACGGCGCCCTCCTCCCGGACGACATCCTCCAGTTCGAGCGCGACCTGCAGATTGCGCGGGCGGGGCAGCCCGTGCGCGATGATCGTCGATTCCAGGGCCACCACCGGCCGGCGCGCGTCGAGCGCCTCCCGCACCTCTTCGGACACCACGATCACGCGCCTGCCTCCTGTCGTCGGTCGACGTTCCCCGTCCCTGGATCTCTGGCGAGCGGCGCGCCCGGCCAAACCCTTGCGACCTGCGGCGTGCGACACCAGCCTGGGGGCATGACGGACAACTCGCCACGTCTCGACCATGTCGTTCTCTGGGTGCGCGATCCGGCCGCCTCGGCCGACTTCTACGAGAAGGCGGTCGGCCTGGAGCCCCTGAGAGTCGCCGAATTCGCCGCCGGAGCGGTCTCCTTCCCCTCCGTACGTCTCAATGAGGAGACCGTCCTCGACCTCGCTCCCCTTTCCCTGGCGCCGGGCATGAACATGCTTCCCGGGGCCGTCGAGAGTGCCGGCCACCCGGTCAATCACGTGTGCGTGGCCCTCCCGGAAGAAGCGTTCGACGCGCTACGGGCCCGCCTGGAGCAACGCTCGGTCCCCGTCTCGGACTTCTCGTACGACTCCTTCGGAGCCCGTGGAATGGCCAGGCGCGTCTTCTACTTCCGCGACCCGGACGGCAATGTCCTCGAGGCCCGGCACTACGCGTAGCCCGCGGCGCGGCGCCCCGTCCGGCAGGGACACCCTCGTCGCCCCCGTCGGAGGGCGAGCCCTTAGGGTGTCCGCTCATGACCATGAACTCCCAGGCCACGCCGTCCTTCGCCGTGCACATCCCCGACGCCGAACTCGAACCCGAGCCGTTGGATCCGGCGCAGATCGTCTCCGGCGACCCCGTTGTGACGGGCAAGGTGCTGTGGGAGTCCGCCGACGGCAAGCAGCTGCGCGGCATCTGGCAGATCACACCCGGCGTGGTGACCGACACCGAGGCCGACGAGCTCTTCGTCGTCGTCAGCGGCCGCGCCACCATCGAGGTGGAGGGCGGCGACGTCATCGAGGTGGGCCCCGGCGACGCGGCGTTCCTGCGCGAGGGCGACCGTACGACGTGGACCGTCCACGAGACGCTTCGCAAGGCGTACCACATCAGCCTCTGACGGGCGGACGCTCCGCCGCGCGCACGGCGCACCTCTCCGCTCGCTCCGGAGAGGACGCCGTGACAACCCGTTGTCGCGTACCCGCGTGATTCGCTTTTCCACGTGGGTACGCGTCCAGGAGCGTGCGATGCGCGTGACGCCCCAGCAGCCTTCGCCGCGAGCTCAGAACAGCGGCTCCGGGAGCACTCCTTCGAGTGCCAGCAGCTTCCGTTTGGTCTCCAGACCGCCCCCGAAACCGCCGATGCCGCCGTCCCTCTCGACCACCCGGTGGCAGGGCACCACGACCGGCAGTGGATTCGAGCCCATGGCCACCCCCACGGCCTGCGCCGCCCCGGGCTGGCCGACCCGCCCGGCGAGGTCGCCGTAGCCCACGACGGAACCGAACGGAACGCCCGAGTTCAGTTCGCGCAGCACCTGGCGGTTGAACCCCGAGATCAGCGACCAGTCGAGCGGCAGGTCGAAGTCGCGCCGCTCGCCCGCGAAGTACGCCTCGACCTGGCGTATCGCCTCGGCCAGCAGGGGGGACTCGGGTGCCTCGACGGGCTCGCCGCCCAGACGGGACGCGAGCCGGTCCAGTGCCTTGTCGCGCACAGGGTCCGACGCGTGGAAGACGACATTGACCAGACCGTGGGGTGTGGCAGCGAGCAGCAGCGGACCGATGTCCGTGCCGACGACGGTCCACACGACCTGCTGCTCGTCCTGCCCGTGGCTGTTCATGCGATCCACCGTACGGCCCCGCACCGACAACGCCCGTGGCGCGGACACCGGCACCGGTCCGCGCCACCGGCGAGAGCGTCAGCGCAGGGCCCCGCGGACCACGTCGGGCGTGTTCGTGATGACGCCGTCCGCACCGAAGCCCGCCATGCGCCGTGCTGTGGCCACGTCGTCCACGGTCCAGGCGAAGACCTTCATCGGGCCGTGCGGACCATGCAGGGCGTGGACGGCCGAGATGTAGCCGGACGACAGCGACGTGTGATCCGGATTGATCTGGTCGGCGAACTTCGCGTACCGGGGCAGCCGCGCGACCGGAGGTGTCCCGAGGACGGCCGTCGTGATGCCGGGCCGCAGATTGTGCACCGTCCGGACGCTGTCCGCGCTGAAGCTCTGGATGATCAGCCGGTCCCTGAGGTGCACCGGGTCGAGCCAGCCCTCGTTGCTCAGGAGCTTGACGGTCTGTCGCTCGATGCCCGGATAGAGCTCGGGGTTCTTGATCTCCAGAACGAGCTTCTGGTGGTTGTGCGAGACGCGTTCCATGTACTCCCGCAGCGTCGGCACCCCCGCGCCCGCGAACCGCGGGTCGAACCAGCTCCCGGCATCCAGGCGGGCGATCTCGGCCGCGGTGAAGTCCTTGACCTTCCAGGGACTTCGGTCGGGGTAGACCTCCTCGACATCGGTCGTGCGCGCCAGCGAGGCGTCGTGGAGGACGACGAGCCGACCGTCGCGGGTGCGCTGGACGTCGTTCTCGACCCAGTCGAACCCCAGCTCGGCCGCGTGGTCGATGGCGGCCAGGGTGTTCTCGGGCGCGTAGGCCGAGGCACCGCGGTGGGAGACGATCAGCGGAGCCGTGCTCCGGTCGACGGCCTTGGCGTGCGGGCCGGGCAGTATCGAAACAGCTCCCCCAAGAAGCGCGGCGGTCGTGGCGGCGGCAACGCGCGCGTGCATGCGGTCTCCTCGCGTCGAGCAATCACGGACGGTACAAGAGTGACAGCAGAGAGTCAGCGAACAGGGGCAGGGACGGCCATGGATTGAAAGGAGTTGTCCAAGTCCGCTCGCCGGCACCGCACAGGTGGGGAGAGGTCGTGTTTCTTTGCCGGAAAATCGTTCGACCATTCCGGTGCGGGTCATACTCTCTGCCTCGACCCGGTCCGCTCCGGCGGTCCCGAGGGCGGGGGTATTTCGGACAGTTCCAGGAACAACAGGGCGGGAAGGGCAGCCGCGCATGCAGGGCACGGTCGACGGCTTCACTTACGGACTCGTCACACCGCTGGTGGCGTACTTCATGGCCTGCCTGGGCGGAGCGCTCGGACTTCGCTGCACCACCAGATCGATGCTCGCCGTCGGCTCCTGGCGCGCCGGCTGGCTCGCGTTCGGCTCGCTCGCGATCGCCTCCGGCATTTGGACGATGCACTTCATCGCGATGATGGGGTTCACGGTCGAGGAGACCCCCGTCCACTACGACAAGCCGACCACCTTCGCGAGTCTGGGCGTCGCCGTCCTGATGGTCGGCGCCGGGATCTTCATCGTCGGCTACCGGGGCGCCACCGGGACGGCGCTCTTCACCGGAGGGACCATCACCGGCCTGGGTGTCGCCTCGATGCACTACCTGGGCATGGCCGGGATGCGGCTCAACGGGCGGCTCGACTACAACACCCTCACCGTCTCCGCCTCGGTCGTCATAGCCGTCGTGGCCGCCACCGCCGCCCTCTGGGCGGCCGGGCAAGTGCGTGGATTCCTCTGGAGCGTGGGCGCGAGCCTCGTGATGGGGCTGGCCGTCAGCGGCATGCACTACATGGGCATGGTCGCCCTCAGCGTCCATCTGCACGGCCCGGCCGGCGGCGCCCCTGCCGGGGACTCGGCGGCCTCACTGCTCGCGCCCATGATGATCGGACCCCTGGTCTTCCTCTGCCTGGCCGGCGTCGTCGTGCTGTTCGACCCGCTGATGGTCATGGGCAAGCCCGACCGGAACCCGATGGAGAACAGGCGACCGGGCGTCCCGGCGCATCCCGTCCACGCCCACGTCGGACGTCGTACCGCCGTCCGCCCCCTGCCGGAGCGTGGGCACCGCCGCTCCCGGACGCCGCAGAGCCGCTGATCCGGCCCGGTTGTCAGTGCGGGGTCGTACGGTGGATCCATGCGGCCCGTATCCAAGATCGAACGTTCGGTGGCGCCCTTCGAGGTCGTCAGCCCCTTCCAGCCGGGCGGCGACCAGCCCACGGCCATCGCCGACCTGGAGAAGCGCATCCGCGCGGGTGAGAAGGACGTCGTGCTGCTCGGCGCGACCGGCACCGGCAAGTCCGCCACCACCGCGTGGATGATCGAGAAGCTCCAGCGCCCAACGCTCGTCATGGCACCGAACAAGACACTGGCCGCACAGCTGGCCAACGAGTTCCGCGAGCTGCTGCCGAACAACGCCGTCGAGTACTTCGTCTCGTACTACGACTACTACCAGCCCGAGGCCTACGTCCCGCAGTCGGACACCTACATCGAGAAGGACTCCTCGATCAACGAGGAGGTGGAGCGCCTGCGCCACTCCGCGACCAACTCGCTGCTCACCCGCCGCGACGTCATCGTGGTCGCCTCGGTGTCCTGCATCTACGGCCTCGGTACTCCACAGGAGTACGTGGACCGGATGGTCAGCCTGAAGGTCGGCGACGAGATCGACCGCGACGACCTGCTGCGCCGCTTCGTCGACATCCAGTACACGCGCAACGACGTGGCCTTCGCGCGCGGCACCTTCCGGGTCCGCGGCGACACCATCGAGATCTTCCCGGTCTACGAGGAGCTCGCCGTCCGCATCGAGATGTTCGGCGACGAGATCGAGGCCCTGTCCACGCTGCACCCGCTCACCGGTGAGGTCATCACCGACGACAACCAGATCTACGTCTTCCCGGCGTCCCACTACGTGGCGGGTCCCGAACGCATGGAGCGCGCCGTCAACGACATCGAGAAGGAGCTGGGGGAGCGCCTCGCCGAGCTGGAGAAGCAGAGCAAGCTCCTGGAGGCCCAGCGCCTGCGCATGCGCACGACGTACGACATCGAGATGCTCCGCCAGATCGGCTCCTGCTCCGGTGTCGAGAACTACTCGATGCACTTCGACGGCCGTGATCCCGGCTCCCCGCCGAACACGCTGATCGACTACTTCCCGGACGACTTCCTGCTCGTCATCGACGAGTCGCACGTCACCGTCCCGCAGATCGGCGCGATGTACGAGGGCGACGCCTCCCGCAAGCGGACCCTTGTCGACCACGGCTTCCGGCTGCCCTCCGCCCTGGACAACCGCCCCCTGAAGTGGGAGGAGTTCCAGAAGCGCATCGGGCAAACCGTCTATCTCTCGGCGACCCCGGGGAAGTACGAGCTCTCCCGCTCGGACGGCTTCGTCGAGCAGATCATCCGCCCCACCGGCCTCATCGACCCCCAGGTCGTCGTCAAGTCCACCGAGGGCCAGATCGACGACCTGGTGCACGAGATCCGGCAGCGCACCGAGAAGGACGAGCGCGTCCTGGTCACCACGCTCACCAAGAAGATGGCCGAGGACCTCACCGACTACTTCCTGGAACTGGGCATCCAGGTGCGCTATCTGCACAGTGACGTCGACACCCTGCGCCGTGTCGAGCTGCTGCGCGAGCTGCGTGCCGGCGAGTTCGACGTCCTGGTCGGCATCAACCTGCTGCGCGAAGGCCTCGACCTTCCCGAGGTCTCCCTGGTGGCGATCCTCGACGCCGACAAGGAGGGCTTCCTGCGCTCCGGTACGTCCCTGATCCAGACCATCGGCCGCGCGGCGCGCAATGTCTCCGGCCAGGTCCATATGTACGCGGACAAGATCACCCCGGCGATGGAGAAGGCCATCGAGGAGACCAACCGCCGCCGGGAGAAGCAGATCGCCTACAACAAGGAGAGGGGCATCGACCCGCAGCCCCTCCGCAAGAAGATCAACGACATCGTGGCGCAGATCGCCCGCGAGGACGTCGACACCGAGCAGCTGCTCGGCTCCGGCTACCGCAAGACGAAGGACGGCAAGGGCGCCAAGGCCCCCGTGCCCGCGCTGGGCGGCAAGGCGAACCGGGCCGCCAAGTCCGCCAAGGGCAAGGAGACCGTGCCGACCGACCGGCCCGCGGCCGAACTCGCCGGTCAGATCGAGGAGATGACGGCGCGGATGCGCGCCGCCGCTGCCGATCTCCAGTTCGAGATCGCGGCCCGTCTGCGCGACGAGGTGTCCGAGATGAAGAAGGAGCTGCGGCAGATGAAGGAGGCGGGCATCGCCTGACGGTCACCGCGGTGGCGCCGGACCTCGGTCGATGCGCGCTGTGTTGCAAGACCGACACAAAGTGCGCCCCAGGGTTCGGCGCTGTCAGTGCCGCTGCGTAGGGTTCTGTTCATCCGCGGATTCCGCGGCAACAGGGGACAGTTCGAGAGGGGAACAGCGCGTGACGGTCAACATGACCAAGGGTCAGGCCATCAGTCTGCAGAAGAACGACGGGGGCACGCTGACCGCGGTCCGTATGGGACTCGGCTGGCAGGCGGCCCCCCGGCGCGGCCTGTTCGGCTCGCGCACCCGGGAGATCGACCTCGACGCCTCCGCCGTGCTGTTCGCGGACAAGCAGCCCGTCGACGTGGTGTTCTTCCGCCACCTCGTCAGCGACGACGGCTCCGTGCGGCACACCGGTGACAACCTGGTCGGCGGCGTGGGCCAGGGCGGCGACGACGAGGCCATTCTCGTCGACCTGCAGCGCATCCCGGTCCACATCGACCAGATCGTCTTCACCGTGAACTCCTTCACGGGCCAGACCTTCCAGGAAGTGCAGAACGCGTTCTGCCGTCTGGTCGACGAGACCAACGGCCAGGAACTCGCCCGCTACACGCTGGCGGGCGGCGGCCAGTACACGGCGCAGATCATGGCGAAGGTGCACCGCGCCGGAACCGGCTGGCAGATGACGGCCCTCGGCACGCCGGCCAACGGCCGTACGTTCCAGGACCTGATGCCCGCGATACTGCCGCACCTGTAGGCAGCCGGCGCACACGCACGAAGCGACATAGGGGGACAAGACGATGACGGCCGAGCTGGTCAGGGGGCAGAACCACCCGCTCTCCCAGGTCCGTCTCGAGGTCCGTGTCTCGGCCGGGAAGCCGATCGTGGCAGGGGCCACGCTCAGCGACGAGCAGGGCCGGGTCCGGGGCGTCGAGTGGGTGGCCCACCCGGGCGCACCCACGCTGCCCGGGCTCGAGGTCTCCAAGCAGGCGGCGGCCGATCATCGCCTGGCCTTCGACCTGGACGCCCTGCCGCCGACCGTGCACCGGGTCAGCGTGCTGCTCGCGCTGCCCACCGGGGTCGGCGGCCCGGTCCGGTTCGGAGCCGTCGCCGCCCCCTTCGTCGCCGTCACCGGCCTCGACGGTTCCGAGGTCGCCAGCTACACGCTCACCGGTCTGGACGCCGAGTCCGCCGTCGTGGCCCTGGAGCTCTACCGCAGGCAGGGCGCCTGGAAGGTCCGCGCGGTCGGCCAGGGCTACGCGGGCGGCCTCGCCGAACTCCTCACCGACCAGGGGCTCCCCGAGGCCCGGCAGCTCGCGGGAAGCATCAACGAGGCGGTGGCCCAGGGTGTGGCCCGGTCGGTGGCGGCGCCCCCGCCGCGCACACCGGAGGCGGACCGGTCACGACAGGCGGCCGCGTCGGCGCCGGGACCGGACCAGCCGTACGCCGGACCGCAGAGCACTCCCGGGACCGTGCCGCCGCAGCAGTCCCCGTACGACCCGCCCGGGCAGGGAGCCACGGCACCCCAGACCGGCTATCCGGGGGGCTCCGCGCAGCCCGAACCGTCCGCCGTCACCCAGCCGTCGTCACCCACCGCCGGTGGCCCGGTCAACTACAGCCACCCCGGCCGGCAGACCGCTGCCCCGCCGCCGCCCCCGCCGACCGCGCCACCGGCCCAGCCCGGGCAGCCTGCCCAGCCCGTCGCGGGAGACGCGACCGGCTGGTCCATGGAGGAGCGGCTGTACAACCAGGTATGGGGGATGTTCGAGGACCTGGCCAGGACCGTCGCCGCGTACCGCAGCGCCGTCGACTTCGCCGACTCGCGTATGGAGAAGGAGCTCGACCACGTCCTTTCCGACCCGCGCAGCCGGATCGGCGGGCAGGGCGACGCCGCGCGCGACGCCGCCCGCGCCAAGCACGCGGACCTGGTCGACCAGGCCCGGGCCGCCCTCGACCGGGACCTCGCCCAGCTGGCCGCCGAGACCGAGGTCGTGGAGCCCGCGCTGCCGATGGCCTACGCGCGCTGGGACAACCCGGTCTGGCACGGCTACCGCGCGCCCATGGAAATACCCATGGCACTGCGGCTCGGCGACCTCCGGCTGCCCGAGAGCGAGAACCTGAGCATCCCGATGCTGGTGCGCCTGCCGCTGGAGCGCGGCCTGTGGATCGACAGCGGACGCGCCTCCCTGGAAGGCACGCTCGCCGACTCCGACCAAGTGCGCCGCCTCGCGATGGACACCGCTGTGGCGCACGCCGCCCGGCTGCTCGCGGTGTATCCCGTGGGTGAGTTCACCGTGCACGTCATCGACCCCGCCGGCGCCGGCGCCTCGGCCCTGGCGCCCCTGGCGCAGTCCGGGGTGCTGGACAGCCCGCCTGCCGTGGGTGCCGCGGGAGTGGCGGACGTGCTGGCCCGCCTCACCCAGCGCGTCGACCTGGTGCAGATGGCGTTGCGCGGGGGAGCGGCCGACTCGCTGCCGCCGAACCTCGACACCGCCGAGCAGTTGCTGATCGTGAACGACTTCCCGCACGGCTTCGACGACCGCGCCGTGACCCAGCTTCGCTACCTGGCGGACGAGGGACCGGCCGTCGGCGTCCATCTGATGATGGTGGCGGACCGGGAGGACGCGGCCGCGTACGGACCGCTGCTCGACCCTCTCTGGCGGTCGCTGCTGAGGATCACGCCGGTGCCCGACGACCATCTCGCGGACCCATGGGTCGGACACGCGTGGACGTACGAACCTTCGCTCGCCCCCGCGAACAGCCAGGTGCTTCAGCAGGTCCTCGCGCAGGTGGCGGCGGCCCGCCGGTCCTGGAACCGCTGACACCGGTCACCTTCGTGCCCCGGCGGGCGGTGCGGGCAAGCCGCTTTACCAAGCATCCGTAAAGTGCCTCTGACCAGCGAACTTGGTCCTTCTTTTACCTATCTCTTTACCTTTCCTTGGTGGTTCGGGTACTCTTTTTCCATACGGAGGGGAGTACTCCCTACCTGCTGCGGCGTGCCCGTCAATACGGATCGAGCCAGATCCCGGGACGTCGGCCCGCAGACTCCCGGGCGCACCCAGCGCCCCGGCAGCCTCGGGTGGAAGAGACCTCCGGTGGCGAACGACGCTGAAATCTGCCGTTACGTACTGCCGGAGGCGCAGTGAATGTTTCCCTGACCCTGTGGGTCCTGACCATCGTGGGGCTGGCCGCACTGATCGCGGTCGACTTCCTCATCGGCCGCAAGCCGCACGACGTATCGATCAAGGAAGCCGGAATCTGGACCGTCGTCTGGATCGCCCTAGCCGGGCTCTTCGGACTCGGACTGCTCCTCTTCTCCGGCGGCGAGCCGGCCGGAGAATTCTTCGCCGGCTTCATCACCGAGAAGTCTTTGAGCGTCGACAACCTCTTCGTCTTCGTCCTGATCATGGCGAAGTTCGCGGTGCCCTCGAAGTACCAGCAGCGGGTGCTCCTCGTGGGCGTCCTCATCGCCCTCGTCCTCCGCACGATATTCATCGCCGCGGGCGCCGCGATCATCGCGAACTTCGCGTGGGTCTTCTACATCTTCGGCGCGTTCCTCATCTACACCGCCTGGAAGCTGATCCAGGAGGCCCGGGCCGACGAGGACGACGAGGAGTTCGAGGAGAACAGGCTGCTCAAGGCCGCCGAGCAGCGGTTCGGCGTGGCCGACCGCTACCACGGCACCAAGCTGTGGATCCGCGAGAACGGCAAGCGCGTCATGACGCCGATGCTGGTCGTGATGCTGGCGATCGGCACCACCGACGTGCTCTTCGCGCTCGACTCGATCCCCGCGATCTTCGGCCTGACCCAGGACCCGTACATCGTCTTCACGGCCAACGCGTTCGCGCTGATGGGCCTGCGACAGCTGTACTTCCTCATCGGCGGCCTGCTCAAGAAGCTGGTCCACCTCAGCTACGGCCTCTCGGTCATCCTCGGCTTCATCGGCATCAAGCTCGTTCTGCACGCTCTCCACGAGTCCGGCGTCCATGTTCCCGAGATATCCATCCCGGTCTCGCTCGGCGTGATCTGCGCGGTCCTCGTGGTCACCACGATCACCAGCCTGACCGCCACCAGGAAGCAGGCGGCGCGCGAGCGGGCCGAGAGCGCTCCGAAGGAAAGCATCGACGTCTGACCACGTCGAACGTAGGAACAACCACCCCCGGGAGCGGTGCGTGGCGAATTGCCGACCACCGTTCCCGGTGCTTGCTTGGATCCCGAGCGTCTCCCGCCCGGGAGCGCCCGGGCCGGGTGGAGGAACCCATGAAGTTCATGCAGATCATCGACATCGAGTCCGAGCGGATGGACGAGATGCGGCAGCTCGTCCAGCAGGCGGAACAGCGCAATACCGGCCGCGAGGGCGGACCCACCCACCGGCTCGTGCTGAAGGACCGCAACACGCCCAACCGCTATCTCGTACTGATCGAGTTCGAGTCGTACGAGGACGCCATGCGCAACAGCAACGACCCGGAGACGGGCAAGATGGCGGAGCAACTGGCCGCGTTGTGTACCAGGCCGCCGTCCTTCACGGACTGCGACGTGCAGGAGATGACCGAGCTGAAGTAGCGGTCCACTCCCGGGGGCGGACTCGTTCGCCGCGGTCCCGGAGCGAGCCCCGCGCCACCGGAGTGCGGGGCACGCTGGGGACTGGGACGATCGCGTCATGATCGTTCGGCTCCGGTCGCTCGCGAGGCAGTGGACCGTCGTGGTGCCCGTGATCGCGGTGGTGTTGCTGGCCTTCACCTGGGGGCGCGACCTGCCCGCCGCGGTCGTCGCCCTGGTGACGCTGGTCCTCGCGGGCTCCGTGCTCGCCGCGGTGCATCACGCCGAGGTGGTCGCACACCGGGTGGGTGAACCGTTCGGTTCCCTCGTCCTCGCTGTCGCGGTCACGATCATCGAAGTCGCCCTCATCGTCACCCTGATGGCGGACGGCGGCGCCAAGAGCTCGACGCTGGCCCGTGACACGGTGTTCGCGGCCGTGATGATCACGTGCAACGGCATCGTCGGCCTGTGTCTGCTCGTCGCCTCACTGCGCCACGGGCTCGCCGTCTTCAACGCGGAAGGCACCGGAGCCGCCCTGGCGACCGTCGCCACTCTGGCCACACTCAGCCTCGTCTTCCCGACCTTCACCACCAGCAAGCCGGGCCCTGAGTTCTCCACCGCGCAGCTCACCTTCGCCGCGCTCGCCTCCCTGGTCCTCTACGCCCTGTTCGTGACGACCCAGACCGTCCGGCACCGCGACTACTTCCTGCCGATCACCCGGCAGGGCCAGGTCATCGACGTGGACGACCACGCCGACGCCCCGACCGCCCGTGACACCCGCATCAGCCTCGGTCTGCTCGGCCTGGCCCTGGTCGGCGTGGTCGGCCTCGCCAAGGGGGTGTCGCCCACCATCGAGTCCGGGGTCGAGGCGGCCGGCATGCCGCACTCCGTGGTCGGTGTGATCATCGCGCTGCTCGTGCTGCTCCCCGAGACCATCGCCGCCCTGCGGTCCGCCCGCCGCGACCGGGTGCAGACCAGCCTGAACCTGGCACTCGGCTCCGCGATGGCCAGCATCGGACTGACCATCCCCGCCGTCGCCCTGGCATCACTCTGGCTCTCCGGCCCCCTCGTTCTCGGCCTCGGCGCCACCGAGATGGTCCTCCTCGCGCTGACCGTGGTGGTGAGCTCCCTGACGGTCGTTCCCGGGCGGGCCACCCCGCTCCAGGGAGGCGTCCATCTGGTCGTGTTCGCCGCCTATCTGGAACTGGCCATCAACCCCTGACCGACCGTCACTCAGTGGCTCGTACGACCGCCAGGCGCGGCACCGGCCTGGTCTCCGGCAGCAGCGCGAAGCACCCGAGGCTCAGCAGCGCGATCACGGTCAGATAGGCGGCCACGCCCCACGGCACGCGCTCCCCGCTCGCCACCGCCGTCGCCACGATCGGGGTGAGCGCGCCCCCGAGAACCCCGCCCAGGTTGTATCCCACGGCCGCGCCCGTGCAGCGCACCCGCGGCTCGTACAACTCCGGCAGATACGCGGCGATCACCGCGAACATGGTGATGAACGCGATGAGTGCCACCAGGAAGCCGAGGAACATCAGCAGGGGTTCACCCGTCGAGAGCAGCCCGATCATCGGGAACATCCACAGCGCGGCACCCGCGCAGCCCGCCATGCACAGCGGCCGCCGTCCGTAGCGATCACCCAGCAGCGCGACCAGGGGCGTCAGGCACCCCTTCACCACCACGGCGGCCATGATGCAGGTCAGCATGACCGTGCGGCTCACGCCGAGCCGTTCGACGCCGTACGCGAGCGCCCAGGTCGTCACCGCGTAGAACACGGCGTAACCGACGGCGAGTCCGCCGGCCGTCAGCAGGACGAGCCGCCAGTGGTCACGCACCACCTCGGCGAGCGGCACGCGCGCGCGGTCCCCCAATTCCAGGAACCGAGGGCTCTCCGCGAGAGAACCACGCAGCCACAGCCCCGCCGCCGCCAGCACCCCCGCCGCCCAGAACGGCACCCGCCACCCCCACGCCGCGAACTGCGCGTCGGACAGCGTCGCCGACAGCGCCAGCATCACGCCGTTGGCCAGCACGAACCCGAGGGACGGACCGATCTGGGGAAAGCTCGACCACAGCCCGCGCCGCTCGGCGGGCGCGTGCTCGACCGTCAGCAGCACGGCCCCTCCCCACTCGCCGCCGAGTCCCAGCCCCTGCAGAAAACGCAGCATCAGAAGAAGCACAGGAGCGGCCGCGCCGATGCGGTCGTACGTCGGAACACAGCCGACGGCGACGGTCGCCGCGCCGGTCAGCAGCAGCGAGGCGATCAGAACCGGCCGTCGCCCGCGCCGGTCCCCGATGTGCCCGAACAGTACCGAGCCCAGTGGACGGGCGACGAAGCCGACGCCGAACGTCCCGAAGGCCGCCAGTGTCCCCGCCAGCGGCGAGAACGTCGGGAAGAACAGTGGTCCGAGAACCAGCGCGGCCGCGGTCCCGTAGACGAAGAAGTCGTAGAACTCGATGGCCGTCCCGGCGAGCGAGGCGGCCGCGAGCCGCAGCATGGAGGGTGCCCTTACGGTGCGTACGTCGTGCATGCCCGGTCAACTACCCACAGTGACCGGCAGTTACGGGGGCGCACGGGAGTGCGGCGTGCGTCAGTAGGTGACGGTGATGCGCCGGGCGGGGCCGTCGACGCGGATGAGCCCTCCATAGGGGATGACGATCTGCGGATCGGTGTGACCGAGGTCCACATCGAACACGACCATCATGTCCGGGGCATATATGTCGATGGCCCGGAGCACTGCTTCGCGCTGGTCGCGCCCGTAACGGGCCCTGGCCTCCGGTTCAAGGGGCTGCTCGAACGACCACGCCTTCGGGCGGCCCATGAGGAGTGCCGGAAAGCGTCGCAGCAGGCCGCGTTCGCCCATGCTGCGCAGGATCCAGAAGACGTCGTCCGCCGTGGGCATGTCCTCCGACGTCTCCAGGAACAGCACGTGACCCTCGTACACGGAAGGATCGCGGGCGATCTCGCGGTCGGCCATCAGCAGCCACGACAGGATCTCGATGTTGCCGCCCCAGGAGCGGCCCTCGACCACCCGGTCCGGGCGGAGCCAGGTCCAGCCGGCGCCCGGCTCGGTCCGCGGCTCGGAGACGAAGCTCTCCGGCTCCTCCCAGGGCGCGTCGACCTCGCGGAAGCGGTCGGCGGGGCGCAGTTCGTACGGCCCGGAGGTGAACAGGGCGGCGCGCAGCGACTCCGCGGTCAGCGGGTCCATCGCGCCCGGGCGGCCGAACTCGCACATCACCGTTCCGCCGTGATAGCCGACGATTCCGACGTTCCACAGGTGGACGAGGAAGTTGGTGTTGTCGCTGTATCCGAAGAACGGCTTCGGGTTCGCCCGGATCAACTCACGGTCCAGCAGCGGCAGTACGGTGATCTGATCGTCGCCCCCGATGGACGCGATGACCGCCTTGATCGTCGGATCGGCGAACGCGGCGTGGAGGTCGGCGGCCCGCTCCCGCGGGGTCGAACCCATTTTCCGGGTCGTCGGGTACTCGACCGGTTCCAGGCCGAACTCCTTGCGCAGCCGCTCAAGGCCCAGCTCGTACGGGAGCGGCAAGAGGCCGGGCAGCCCACTGGACGGCGAGATCACGGCTGTCCGGTCGCCGGGTACGGGCTTGGGAGGGTACGCGGGCGTCGTCATGGAGGGAGCGTATGAGCCGTCACCCGTTCGGTGCATCGTGATAAACCGGGTCGGAGCAGCGGTCCTCGACGGGCCGGCAGACCTGAAGGACCGGAGGAAACGTGCCCCGCACCCTCGCCAACGCCCCGATCATGATTCTCAACGGGCCCAACCTGAACCTCCTCGGGCAGCGCCAGCCGGAGATCTACGGCTCCGACACGCTCGCGGACGTGGAGGCGCTGTGCGCCAAGGCGGCGGCCGCGCACGGGGGCACGGTGGACTTCCGGCAGTCCAACCATGAGGGCGAGTTGGTGGACTGGATCCACGAGGCCCGCCTGAACCACGCCGGGATCGTCATCAACCCGGCCGCCTACTCGCACACTTCCGTCGCCATCCTTGATGCTCTCAACACCTGTGACGGACTTCCTGTGGTGGAGGTCCACATCTCCAACATCCACCAGCGCGAGGAGTTCCGGCACCACTCGTATGTCTCGCTGCGTGCCGACGGGGTCATCGCCGGCTGCGGCGTGCAGGGATACGCGTTCGCGGTGGAGCGGGTGGCGGCGCTCGCGGGCACGGGGCGGACGGACGCCTGACCGACCGCAGCGGGGGAGGCGTCCGCAGGAGGTCGCGCTGACCGCCGCGACCTCGGGCGTCCGCGACCTGGGGCGTCCGTGACCTGGGGCGTCCGTGACCTCGGGCGTCCGCCTGAGGTCACGGACGCCTGCGGGTCACAGACGTCCTGCCTCCACGATGCGCTTGAGGAAGCGTCGGGTGCGCTCCTGCTGCGGGTCCCCGAAGACCTGCTCGGCCGTGCCGCGTTCCAGGATCACGCCGCCGTCCAGGAAGCAGACCTGGTCCGCGACCTCGCGCGCGAAGCCCATCTCGTGCGTGGCCAGGACCATGGTCATGCCGTCCGCCTTCACATCGCGGACGACATTGAGGACCTCGCCCACGAGTTCGGGGTCCAGGGCGGCGGTGATCTCGTCCAGGAGAAGCAGCTTGGGGCGTACGGCCAAGGCGCGGACGATCGCCGCCCGTTGCTGCTGGCCACCGCTCAACCGGTCCGGGTACTCGTCCGCCTTGGCACCGAGCCCGAGCCGTTCCAGCAGCTCACGCGCGTGTGTCTCGGCGTCCGCGCGGCTCACGCCGTGCACCCGGCGCGGGGCGAGGGTGATGTTCTCCAGGACGGTCATGTGCGGGAAGAGGTTGTACGCCTGGAACACGACGCCGATCCGCCGGCGTACCGCGTCCTGGTCGGCCCGCGGGTCGGTGATCTCCTCGCCGTCCAGCCAGATCGCTCCGTCGTCGATCTCCTCCAGGAGGTTGGCGCAGCGCAGCAGGGTGGACTTGCCGGAGCCGGAGGCGCCGATCAGCGTGGTGACCGTGTGCGGGGCGACCTCCAGATCGACGTCCCGCAGCACGAGTGAATCGCCGAAGGTCTTGCGGACGGACTCCATCCGCAGCATCGGACCGTCGGGGACGGGGGCCTTGCTCATACGGTGCCTCCCTGGCTGCGGCGCCGGTCCATACGGGCGGTGACCCAGTCGGTGAAGCGCGTCATGGGGATGGTCAGGGCCACGAAGAGCAGCGCCGCGACGATGTACGCCGTGTAGTTGAGGCTGCGGCCCACGATGATGTCCGCGGAGCGCATCGCCTCCACCGCGCCGCCGATCGAGACGAGGCTGGTGTCCTTCTGCAGGGACACCATGTCGTTGAGGAGCGGCGGGACCTGACGGCGTACGGCCTGCGGCAGCACCACATGGCGCAGGGTCTGCCGAGTGGTGAGGCCCAGTGAACGGGCCGCTGCCCGCTGCGAGGGATGCACGGACTCGATGCCGGCGCGGACGACTTCGGCGACGTACGCCGAGTACGTCAGCACCAGACCCGTCCCGCCGAGCAGGACGGGCCCGGCCTGCTCGACCGGCGGCACGCCCGTCCTGGAGCGGGGCGACTGCCCGACGTGCACCGGCCGCACCCACCACAACGGGCGCGGCGAGGTGTGCCAGTACTGCGGACACCTGACGCCGGTCGTCGACGACATCGGCCTCGACGACGAGGACCAGGAGCAGCACGACCACGGCCTGGACCACGCCGAGCTGCTCGCCGTCGTCCACCCCGAGGGGAGCTCCCGGCCATGACCGACCCGTTCGACCTCGCCCACATCAACCCGGCGGACATGTCGCACGCCATGCTGCTCGCCCTCCTGATGCACCACGGCGGATCGCTGGAGCTCCCGGTGTCCGCGTTCGAGGCGGACGCCCTCGGAGCGGGTGACGGCTCCTGGCACGCCGTCGCGCTGGAGCCCATCGCGGACGACACGCTCCGCCTGTCCGTACGCCCCCGCCCCGACGTCGACGGGCCCGGCGTACGGATCGAGTGACCTGCCTCCCCATGCCCGTCCCACGTCCACCGGCCCGGCCCACGCAGCCAGCAGCCCACCGACACGAGACAAGGCAGCCATGACGCTCATCAGCCCGAACACCGTCCTCGCGAACGCACTCACCGCCGTGGAGGACGTCCTCACCCCTCGCATCCACTCCAGCAAGGCGCAGCGGATCGCGCTGGTCGTGGGGACCCAGATCAACGGGGCCCCGCACGCCGGCACTTCACTGGTGCAGTCGATGGCGTTCGCCACGGCCGCCCGGCTCCGCGACCGGCACGGCCTCCCGGTAGAGGTCCGGTTCTCGGCACTGGACAACGCACCCCACGACCTGGTCACCGACCCGGCATCGGGGACCCGCTACCAGCGGGCCTACGCCCAGACCCTCGGCACGGACGGCATCAACGTCCTGGTCGGCACCCTCTACCGCCCCTTGTTCGACGCGCTGTCGGAGCGGCTGGGCGTGCCGTACGACGTCGAGACCTACTCGGAGCAGCAGGAGACGACCCTGTTCCGGGAGACGTGGCTGCGGGTCCTGCCACGCCTGGAGGCCGCCCGCCTGTGGCTGGCTCCCTCCACCGGGGTCCCGCACCTGCGGGTGCCCTGCCCGTCCTGCGGGTGGGCGGAGAAGTACGCGGAGCGCACCAGCGTGGAACCGGTCGGCCGCGGCCTCGCCCGCGTGTCGGCGGTCTGCCTGCACCACGGCCCCTACACGACCACGGTCACACCCACCGGCGGCGGGTTCCTCGACCTCGCCACCCTCTACCGGAACATGGTCAAGGAGCTCGCCGCCCTCGGGGAGCGCGACGTCCTCCAGGTGATGGTCAAGGGAACCGACTGGATGCCCGGGAGTCTCCTGGTCGACGGCGCGCACCAGGCCGTGGGCCTGACCCGGGGCCAACTGCCGGCGCGCCTGTTCTGCCCGATGATCGTCGCCGAGACCGGCGCGAAGCTGTCCAAGAGCCTCATCCGCTCCGGTGACGGGGCGTTGCCCGCAGGTGCCGAGCCGTGGATGCTCGACACCCGGAAGTGGCCCGGCACGGTGGGGGAGTTCGCAGACCGCCTCCTCGACCTGGCGGACCTGTTCCTGTCCCACCCCCGGCACTTCTTCCGCTCATACTCGGCCGCGGAGCTCGCGCGGCTGATGTCCGTACCGACAGGGAGCCCCACTGCATGAGCACCACCTCGGCCCGCGTCATCGAGCTGAACCTGTACGCCCGGTACTTCGACCTCGTGGCCGCTGGACGCAAGTCCCGGGAGGTCCGCGTGAAGTACCCCAAGTTCGACGGCCTGACGGCCGGTGACCTGATCCGGTTCTCCGTGAAGGACACCGACCGGTCATGCCTGACCCGGGTCACCCGGGTCGCCGAGTACGCGTCGTTCGAGGAGCTCCTCGACACCGAAGGCCCCTCCCAGGTGAACCCCGACTCGCCCCGCGAGGAGCAGCTCGCCAACATCCGGCGCATCTACCCGCCCGACAAAGAGCGGCTCGGATGCCTGGCCATCGGTATCGAGCTGGTCGACTGACCCCGCAGAGAACAGGCCCCCGGCCGCCCCCTTCGCCCACAGCGAGGGGGAGCAGCCGGGGGCCTTTTTCATGCCCAAGCACCGGACAGGCCGGATCAGCTAAGGTGCCCGCCCGCTGCAACGCGTTACGTCCCGGTACGTCCTGATGCGTGAGCCGCGCCCCCGCCCGACCGACCGAGGAGAGACCCCGATGACGACCGCCCCCGACGCCCCGGAGTGGCTGACCCGCGCGCAGCTCGCCGCCGCCCTCCAGGTCCACGTGAACACGGTCTCCCGCTGGATCAGCGGCGACCCCGACATGCGTGTCCAGCGGCTGGGACCGTCAGGACGCCGCGTCCGTATCCACCGCTCCGAGATCGACCGGCACCGCACCGGGGACGACGTCACCGACGAGGCGGCCCCCGTCGCCCCCTGATGGCCCTTCACGCCGTCGCTGCTCCGCTGGTTGTGGGCCGGGAGCCCCCAGGACGACAGGAGCGCCCCCATGTCCGCACACGTCGACACCGTCCAGCCGTCCGCCGGAGCCGTCCCCGCCGCATACCTGGGACTCCTCACCCGCCGGTGGTCCAGGGACATGCCGGCGCTCCTGCGGCAGTCCCGGTTCTACGTCCTCCTCCACGTCGCCCACGACCGGGCCGACGCCCTCGGAACCGTGCGCGCCCTCGATGGCGGCGACGTCGTCCAGGAGCTCGCGCGTGCCTGCTGCCTGCCCCTCGCGTCCGCCGTCCACTACCTGGCCGCGGCTGTCGCCTCCGGAGTCCTCACCGAACGGGCCCCGGGCCTGTACGCCCTCGCCCCGGCCGCCGTCCCGACTGGTCGGCGGCCGTCGACCACCTGACCACACCGACCCCGTGAAGGGACCCCGACCGATGAACGCCCCCCGCCGCGCCCCCGCCGCCAGCATCGCCCCGACCCGTCCGCCCGGACCCCGGCACTGCTGGCTCTGCGGCGTCCCCGGCGAGCAGCACCGCGCCGACGTCCACGTGTCCGGCCATCTCTGCGCCCGCTGCTGGGACGTCCAGCCGCGCGGCCGCAACGAGTGGGTACGCGCGGCCGCCGCCCTGTACGTCGCCGTCCAGCCCGGCACCCGGTCCGCCTGGTACGGCAACGGGATGCGGGACACATGGCTGGAGCGGGTCGCCCAGCGGCACGGCATCACCGCCTGGCACGACACCCGGGATGCGCCGGCACCCGCCGCGCCCTTCGACTGGATCCCCGCCGACGTCCTCACCACGGCGGCCGACGACCTCGCGGCCCTGGAGACGGAGTTCCACCACTCCCGCCTCGCCCCCGCCCCGAGGACCTGACACCCCCTGACAGAACCTGCGGAAACCCTGACACTCCCGACACCGCTGTCAGGAGTGTCAGGGTTTCCGCCCTATCCGCCTCCCTGGAGGACCACACCCCGTGAGACCCAGCCACGCCTACGCCGCCACCCTCGCCGACCGGCTCGCCACCACCGCCCAGCTCGCCGCCGCCGGGATCAGCTACCGGACCCTCGCCGCGGCTCTCCGCACCACTCCCCAGGGGGCCCGCGACCAGGCACGAGCGGGGGCCTACGTCCTCCAGCGCACGGACACCGCGCCACCAGAGCTACGCGCCGCCCTCCGCAGCCTCCCGCCCCTGCCCTCCCCGACCACGCCCGCCCGTCGACGTCGCCCCCAGCTCCCCGACATCCCGGTAACCGTCATCGACCCCGCGGACCTCCTCATGACCTCCGCCGACCTCACCGCCTGCATCGCTCCATGAGCGCTACGAAAAGCTACGAAAGCGCTACACCCCAGCCCCTCCCCGCTGTAGCCCTCCACGACCAGCCCAGCACCGCAGCCGCGCCCCCAGAAGTAGCCCTTTCGCTAACCGTTGAATGCGAAACAAGGACACATCGCACCATCGGGCGCGTTGTAGCGCTACGCATCCCCCCAGGTCACGGACCCGTGCCTGTATCGCCCATGAGGCTCCAGCGGGCGCCTGTTGAACGCCGTTGCGCCATCGGCGAGCCCGGACCCCGCCGGGCGCGCTGTAGCGCTACACGTCCCCACTGATCAGACCGGGTGCGCCTGTAGACCAGGGCGCCCGGGAAGGAGCGCCCATGCCGTCGAAGGTTCTGAGCACCCGGGTCCCGCCGGACACGTACGCCCGCCTCCAGGTGCTCGCCGAGGAGTCCGGCCGCTCCCTCGCCGGGAAGGCCGCCGACATCCTGGGCGCAGCGGTGGCCGGCACCCCGGCACCCTTCACGGAGGCGGACGGCCCGCTCGTCGCCGCTGTGCGCGTGACCCTCGCCGACGTCACCGCGCCGGACGCGGTCCTGTACCGGGAAGCGGCGCTGTCCCTCGCCCTCACCGCCGACCGGCGGGAGCGCGGTCATGTCTCCGCCGTCCGTCAGCTCCCGGAGGTGATCCGCCGGGCACGAGGCGCGCAGCGGGACGCCGACCGCCCCGCCCCGTCGCTGGACGACGTCCTCGGCATGTTCGACCGCCTGTAGAGGGCCCGGTGACCGCTCCCCGGTCCTGGCGGGTCCTGGTCGTCGACCACCAGGACCCGCCGCGCCACAACACCCGCCACGCGAACAGACGTCCAGAAAGTGTTTCGGTCGAAACACTTCCGAGGCTCGCGCACCGGTTGGGGTGCCGGTAAGAACCGTGTCACCGATCCTGCTGGCTTATTCAGTCATGCGGCGAGGCGCCGTCAGTCACGGCTTCGACCACATCGACATTCCCCACCCCACCCTCGACCGGAAATGCCAAGACGGCCGCTGCTGCCCCGGCCAACGAGCCGCTGGCCCCGCCGGGCACGGAATAAGCCAGCAGGATCGTCACCAACCGCAAACGGCGAGGGTCATGTGCGGCACCCGGGAAATGAAAGTGCCTGGTGCGCTTCGCGGGATCCGGGTGCTTTCAGTTGTCGGCTGACTCGGATGGGTGCCTTAGGAACCTATGTATCGCTGTGGAGCTAGAGGGTGGAAAGAAGGAGAACGTCCCGCCTTCCCCTCGGAGGTCCTTGGTGATCGAGAGCCATGTACCCGCAGATGGACATGAAGAGGAGCGGCTGAGGTCTGCGCAAGTACTGGCAGCGGCCTACGAGAAGCTGCGTTTGGAGACGTTTACCGGGACGTACTTCGAGGGTCTGTCCGAGGAGACGAAGAAGAAGATCTTGCATGACGTCTTCGCCGACGCCTGGGCCCAATGGAAGAGCCTGACCGACGTCGAGACGACGACCGAACGCCTCGCGGTGGAGCTCTACGACAGGGCCGGGAGGAATCGAAAATGGAAGCGGGACAAGAACGAGTACGTCACCAGCTCAGACCAGCTGTTCGACCATCTTTCCTACAAGGCGTTCACGGCGAATACCTCAGACGACGAGGCCCTCAACACGCCGGTAGTTCGTGAGTTCACGGACGAGGAGATCTGCGAACTCTGGGAGACCGTGCGGAAGGTTCTCAAGGGACGGCAGTTGACCGTCACGGAGCTGACCTATGGGCAGAAGCTCACCCCCAAGCAGATCGGCGAGCGGCTAGGGATGACCGCCGGTGCCGTGCGCCAACACATGAAACGCGCACGTACGAACCTTGAGAACGCCAAGGAACAGTTCGACCGTTTCCGGTCACCGCCGAAGGCGGTCGAACCCGAAGAAGGAGACACCAAGTGAAGAAAAAGACCCGCGCGTACCGGGCCCCGTACACGGGTGCCCCGTGGTACGCCCAGCACTTCGAGCTTCTGTACCACCGGGTCAGGGCTCGTCACGCCGCACCTCCCCCCGAGGTGGTGGAGCAGGAACTCGCGGAGATCTTCGAGGAGGGTGACCGGCGTCGCGTGGAGCGAAATGCCGATGCCCAGGCCACGACGGACCCCGTCAGCACTGCGGCCGGGCGGAGGACTCGGAAGGAGAAGCACCGGCTGTGTGCCCTCATCAGCCGCCCTTTCATCGGCATCCCGGCGGTGCACACCGGCGTCGCCACCGCAGCGCACACGGAGGTCGAGACAACCGGCACCCGACCGGCCGCAGCCATCCCGGCCTCCGACTGGAAGGAGAAGCAGTGGCTGTCTGACCTCATCGGCCGCCCGCTCCTCCTCCCGGCGGTGCACACGGAGGTCCAGACATCCGGCACCCGACCGGCCGCAGCCATCCCGGCCTCCGACGGGAAGGAGAAGCAGTGGCTGTCTGACCTCATCGGCCGCCCGCTCGTCCTCCCGGCGGTGCTCACCGGCTCCGTCGCGGCGATGCTCGCCGTCGGGTGGGGCGACTACATGCCCAGGTAACTGGGTGAGCAAGAAATGGCCCGCTGCTCACTTGGCGTAGGAACCGCGAGCAGCGGGCGGGCTGGATATCCCTCTAACGGAAGGACACCCAATGACCAGCATGCCCGATATACCTCCCTCGTGCACAACCCCTCTTCAGGATCTCCTGGTGGCCGCCGAGCATGAGCTGACCTTGCGGCGCCGGGAAGTCCAAGTCTCGAAGTCGGAGGTACGCCGACTCCGGCGTCGTCACCGCCGGGATCGGTTCCGTGCCGTGTGGCGCTACGTACCACGCATCGCACGGATTGTGACCCGCATCGCGTTGGTCCTGGCCGGCACGGTGGCCTTCGTGATTGGGGTCCTGCTGTACCTCCACGGCCTGGACGGTGGTACGGCACTCGGGGCTGCCGCAGCGGCCTGGGGCTTGGCCGCGATGATGCGGCCCCGCCAGTAGGTACCCAGTCCGCCCTTCGGCCGGTCACCCGCATTCGCGGGGCCGGCCGAAGCGGACCAGTAGGGCACCACCGTACGCAGAGCTACGCCACAGTGCCCTGATGCACGACGCCGAGGACGGCACCTCCACCCCGATGCCGCTGGCCCGCTCCCGCCACGCTTCCGTCCGCTCTCTGGAGCGATACGCCCGCCCCGGCGTCAACTCGGTCGCCCGACACGTCGCCGAACGCGACCCGCCGCACGTCGCCGCACATGACCCTCGCCGTTTGCGGTTGGTGACGATCCTGCTGGCTTATTCCGTGCCCGGCGGGGCCAGCGGCTCGTTGGCCGGGGCAGCAGCGGCCGTCTTGGCATTTCCGGTCGAGGGTGGGGTGGGGAATGTCGATGTGGTCGAAGCCGTGACTGACGGCGCCTCGCCGCATGACTGAATAAGCCAGCAGGATCGGTGACACGGTTCTTACCGGCACCCCCGGTTCCGGCGCGGGCCCTCCTCCCGGCCCTGCCGTACGACACCGCGCTCCGCCGCGTCACGGATCCGGTCGACCTTGTCGAGCGTGCTCCCGCTGTAGCCCGTACCTGTCGCCGCCACCTTCGCGGTCTCGCGCGCCTTACGGCTGGCCCTCTCTTCCCCCAACTTGGGGGAAGAGAGGGCCAGCCGCTTTCTCCCCGCGAGGCTTCCCAGGAGCCTGCCCGGCCGCCGGGGAGGGTCGCCATCCGCCGGACCTCCCACCGGGCCCCCCTTCACGTCCTCCGGTCGCCACCGCCGGCACACCGCGCCCGGGTGCACCGAGCCGTCGCAGCCCTCCGCGCACGACGTGCCCGCGATCGGCACGAGGACCGGCGGCCGCGGCTCCTGGTCCTCGTGCTCCTGGCGGCCGTCGAGGAGGCGGCGGCGCGCAGCGGTGTACGAGATGCCCTCACGGGCGCGAGCTCGCGGGCGGCCCTCTTCATGTGCTTGTCGTCGGTCATGACCGGTCGCTCTCCCGGCGGACGGACCCCACGCGTCCCCGCCGTGGCGTCGGTGGCCAACGGAAGCTGTTCGGGGCGGTGCTGACGTCACGTGAGGCTCGCGGCCCTTTGTCCTCGGTCGCCGCCACGGCGTGGGCGTGACGGCTCGGAGTCCGCCCGACGTGGCGGCCACGACCACCGTAGCGACACCCGGTCGACCCTGCGGAAGTCTGGCGAAGGTCTGGCACCGCGCTACCGAACAGGCGTCCAGGAAGTGTTTCGACCGAAACACTTCCTCCGGGCCGGACTGCATAGCGTCTCGTCCATGCGCCTTCACTGGGAGTGGATCGAGCCCCTGATGCCCGTGCCGTACGTGCCGACCCTCGGCCCCGTCCATCCGGCCGACCTTCTCCCCGAGCTGTTCGCGGCCGCCGTGGAGATCGCAGGGTCCGGCCGCTTCCTGCCGTACGACAAAGACCGCCGCTGGTCCGGCAGGAAGGCGGAGCACGTCCTCGCCGACGCCATCGAGCACGGCCCCCACCGGACGCTCCTGCCGACGCTCCTGGACCAGGCAGGCCGCACGGTCAGGGTCCACGTCTACGGGACGGACCGGGACAGTCTGTCCGCCGGTGCCGACCTCGCCCGCAAGCTCGCCGCCGTCCACCGCGCCGACCGTGCCCGGGTCGTCTCGTTCCTCGGCCCCGACCAGCCCGCCCGGGGAGTCCGGGGAGTCCGCGTCCACCTCCGGGACTTCACCGACGGACCGGGCCCCGGCCCCGGCGCGCGCGTCCTGGAGTACGCGCAGCTCCCCGACCCCTCCCGGTTCACCGCCTTCGCCGAAGAGATGGCGGGCCACGGCTTCGTGTTCCTCCACGACCGGATGCGGGCCGGGACCGTCGGCCCCGTCCTGGTCGTCCTCCACGGGGACCAGGTGTCCGGCGCCATCGGCCCGATGGAGACCATGCCCGACGCCGCCGGGCGGGCCCGGCTCCTCCCGCAGTACCTCGCCGTCCTGCCGGCGCATCGAAGCCTCGGTCACGGCCGGGCCCTCTGGCGCGCAGCGATGCAGTGGGGCCACCGGCACGGCGCCGCCTACCAGCTGCTCCAGACCGAGGTAGGCGGCGCGTCCGACCACCTGTGTGCGAGTGAAGGGCTCACCGCGCTCGGGTCCGTGGACCAGCGCGACGCAGGCATCGAAGACTGACCCCGGCCTACCCGAGCCCGGGAAACGGTTCGATCGAACCGTTTCCGGTGCGCTCGTCCCACCGGCGGCGTCCAGCAAGTGGTTAGATCGAACCACTTCCCGAGTGCTCCTTTGCGCCCCCTCACGTTCCCTCATGTTCCCTACTCACGTCGGATAACCTCTCCTTATCCGACGCGACAGAACGGGACATGAAGACCCGTCGAAATGAGCGTCTGTGAAGGGGGAGGAACCCCAGACGTGAGCACGCACCCCGACCTGCCCGACACTCTGGTCCACTTCACCGGTCGGCCCCGCGGGCAGACAGATCTCCCGCCGGGCTTCGCGCAGGGCACGCCGGAGCAGCGCCTGGTGAGCATCCTGCACAGCGGGACCCTGCGCGGGGCCACGACCTTCGGGACCGACGCCCCGGTGATCTGCTTCAGCGAGGCGACCGAGGACGCCCGCCGCACCATGCTCCGCGACGGCGCGGGGGCGCGGGGCCCCTACGCCCCGTGGGGCCTTGTGCTCGACCGCCAGCAGCTCATAGGGGCCGGCGCCCGGCCCGTCCTCCACGTCTCCCGTGAGGAGCGCGCCGAGATGCAGGCCGGCATGACCCGGCAGACGTACAACCGCTGTGTCGCCTACGAGCCGGATCCTGAGCGAGGGCGCTCGGACTGGCTGCACGAACGGGAGTGGCGGATCTGCTTCGAGGCCGGGAGCGAACCCGTGCTGCCCATCACTCCGCAGCCCGTCGTCGAGGCCGGAGGAGCGGTGTCCTTCACGCCTTCCCTCGTCGTCGGCGTCATCGTCGGCACCCCGGGCTGGACGCCGCCGCCCCGAGACCGGGGCACCGAGGAGATGACCTCAAGCTTCGTGACCTCGATACAGGCTGTGCGGCGCGCGATGGAGGAGAGGAGCGACCTGTCGTGGTCGAGCGTGACCGTGAACTCGCACAGCATCGGTTTCGCTCGGCCCGCAAATGGCCTGGCCCGCTGGTACTGGAACGGCGCGGAGCTCGTGCCGGACGGCGTTATCGACATCCAGGCTCAGGAATGGGAGACCACGATGCGCTGGGGCGGCACCCTGCCGGGGTTCAGCGTCACCCTCGGCCCCGAAGCGGGCTGGGAGGAACAGCGCGGTGACGGGCGTGTCTGAGACGTTCGCTCCCGATGACGCCCGTCCGGCGGCTGTGCCGCTCCGTGCCGCGGACGACGCCGCAGGGCAGGATCTGATCACGCGGTGGGCCGAGCGGCACGGAGTGGACGCCGCCCGCCGCCTGGCCGAGGCTGAGGACCTGGCCGACGCCGTGGCGAAGGAGATCACCCCGGAGAACACCGCCGACACGTACGCCAAGAGCTGGCGGGTGTGGACCCGGTTCTGTGTCTTCGCCCGGTTGCCCGAGCTGGAGGGTTCCCGGGGCTCGCTGGTGGCGTTCGTGACGTGGATGCTGCGCGAGGGCCGGGCGAACGGGAAGGGCTACGCCCCGTCGTCGGCGGGCACGCACCTGGCGGGCGTCGTCGTCGGCCTGCGGGAGCGCGGGTGCGCGGTGACTCGGGACGATCAGGCAGCCGCGCGGAAGGCGCTCGACGGCCTCGCCGTGAAGCTGTTGCAGGAGGGCGAGCGGCGCGGCCGGGGCCAGGCGGCGGCCGCCGAGGTCGCCGACCTCTACCGGGTGGTCCGCGCATGCCCCGGCACCCTCGCCGGGGACCGGGACAAGGCGCTGATCCTGACCGGTTTCCACTACGCCTCGCGCTCCCAGGACCCCGCCGGCCTTCTGTCCGGCGACGTCGCCCTGGTCTCCCGCGGCTTGGTCGTGTCCGTCCTCACAGGCAAGACCAAGCACTCCGTGAGGGACGCCAAGATCAACTATCAGGACGACCCGGAGATCTGCCCCGTGGAGGCCTGGAAGGCGTACCGCAGCCGGCTCGCCGCCGAGGCCGAACCACGGTGGTCGCAGCCGGACGCTCCCGCGTTCGTCGGCATCGACCGGCACGGCAACGTCACCGGCGGCATGGTCCCGGACTCCGTGACGCGGGCGGTGAAGCGGATCAGCGCCCGTGCTGGGGTCGCGCTCTCCTGGACCGGCCACAGCCTCCGCATCGGCCTCGCCACGACCGGCCGGAAGAAGGGCAAGGACGCCGTGGCAATCGCCGACCAGGGCGGTTGGGCCCGGCACTCCCGCTCCATGAACGGCTACTTCCAGCGGGTCGATGGCTGGGAGGACAACGCCACGGTCGGTCTGACCTGACCTCCCACCCCCGACGACACCGCGACAGGCGGGCCCTGCGGACGATTCCGCCGGGGCCCCGCCGGTCTATGCGGCCGTACGGTCAGCCGCGGTCCTCGTACGAGTCGACGAGATCCTGGTACTCGTTCTGCTGGAACTTCCAGCCGGGGCGTTCATAGACCGGCGGCATGTAGTAGCAGGTGTCACAGCAGGTCTTGACCCACGGCATCCCGCCCCAGTCCAGGCCGACCCAGACGACGCGCTTGCGGCCCGGGGACGGGCAGGTCTGGCAGGTGACCGATGCTTCCCGGATGGCCCGGCGGATCACCGGCCACGCCTCGGGGTGCTGGTTGTACGGGAAGCTCTTCCAGCACAGGTCGCCGAACTTCTCCTCCCAGTGCGGCGCGGGGTGGCCGGGCCAGACCTCGCGCAGCTCGCGCTCCGCCCGCAGGATGATCGGTGCCCAGCCCGCGCCGTCCGCGCTGAACATGCTGTGCACGACGAACGGCCGGCGGACAGGCCGGGTCTCGGCACGGAGGGCGGTCGTGTAGTTCTCGCCGGTCGCGGCCTGTCGCTGACGGGCCCGCTGCGCGGCGGTCGACGGGTTCTTTTTCGGCATCTCTGACGCTCGCTCCTGGCGGTCCCCACGCTCCCGCCGGACGAAGAACGCCGGAGGGGTGCGGGCTCCCGCAGGAACCTTGGCCGGTCGATCACCTGCGGCGTGGGCGCGGGGTGTCGGCGGGCGGCGTACGCATCTAACCGGGCGAGAGCGTACCGCGACGGAGACGTGGCGCGAGACGACTTCCCGGGGCCCTCCGCATGTTCCTGGCGGGTAGCTTCCTCGACCGAGCACCCCTGACCCTGGTCGTTTTCAGCGCCGCCGCCGTACCGGCGCTCCCCAAGATCGAGGTCGCGGGTTGCGTTACGGAGGCGGCCGGTTCGCCGCTGCCTCGCAGCGCACCCTTTACCGCAGATCTATGACGACGATGGGTTCTCAGACTGCAACCTTCCGGTCTGAGAACCGACATTGAGGCGGCGTCACTGCGTGTTGACCTGCCGTTTGCGCCGGTCAGGGTCCTGCATGGTGGTCTTGGGAGTCTGGTTCTACCAGTGCCTCCGGCACCGGTGACGAGGGGGTGCGGGAGCGGCGCTCGCAGTTCGTCCGGAGCGCAGGGCTGGAGGCATTCTCTTCTCGGGGGCACCGCTGGGGTGCCGGTGGAGGGGAGCGAGTCCATGGTCCAGCGTGTGATGACCCGGGAAGAGTCGATCGAGTACCTGTTGGGGCGTTCCCGACGCAAGGACGAAGTGTTCCCGATACGCCGAGAGTTCGTCCAGAAGAGCCACATCAAGAGTCTGCCCGGAGATCCGAGCACCGGGCCTGGGCCCCTGTCCAAGCTGTTGCGGACCCCGCACGCCCTGGAGCTGCTGCTGCTGGTCTACGCCGTCACCACCGGCCGCGACTTCGGCGTCACCGAGCGCTCGCAGCTCTGGGCGCGGGCGGCCGGCATCTACATGCGTCCCGACAAGGGGGCGAGCGTGGCCGTCTCCCGGCAGTGGGAGCACCTGGAGAAGTTGGGCCTGATCGAGCGGAGACAGCACGGCCGCCTCAAGCGGATCGTCAAGCGCCACGAGATCGGACGGGTCGGGGGCATGACGGTGGACTACACCGTCCCCACCGGCACCAAGAGCGATGTCTACTTCCGAGTCCCCTTCGCGTACTGGCGCGAGGACTGGCACGTGAAGCTGAACATGCCCGGCAAGGCCGTCCTGCTGGCCGCGATGAGCAGACGGAAGGAAACCTTCACCCTGCCGCAGGACGGCCGCGGCGCCCGGGCCCTGGGCCTGGGCCGCCACACGATGGCGCGGGGCATCGAGGAACTGCTGCACCACAAGCTGCTGGTGAAGATGGGGCCCGACGAGGTGATGGACGCGCGCGCCATGCGCGGCTGGGCGTGGGTGCACACCTATCAGCTGGCCGAGCCGTTCAACATCAACCTGAGCAAGGCCGAGGTCGAACGACTGGAGGCCGAGGAGCGCGGCCCGCTCGCGCCGCAGGACGGCGCCGGCATCCAGGCCGGACAGCCGGGATGACCGCCGCCGACCACCTGCGTCCGCGAAGCCGAGGACCACCGGACACGTCCGCCGCCCCGACCACAACGACGATCGAGAAAGGAGGGATGAGGAGTAATGAGGAAGACACCCCGCTGGCGCGAGCGGCAGCAGCCGAGGGCCAAGTACGGCCGGTTCGTGCGCTGGTCGATGACCGCACGCGGCAGATTCGCGTGGCACGCGCTGGACACCGTGCTGCTGGCCGCGCCGGTCCTGCTCAGTCTGTGGGCCGGCCCTCGATGAGGGACCGGCCCCTGGCTACCCGATCCGGGGGTCCGTGCTCGCTTTTGCAGGGCAAAAACACGGGCCTCCGGTCGTGAAGGCAGCCTGCGGTGAGGGTCTCACCGCCCGGCCAGCGTAACCCCGGGAAGTGGCCCTCGTGGGCCAAGTACAGCGTTCATGGCCTGGTCCTCGCCGACCGAGAAGGGCTACGAGGACGGCCCCGGTGAGACATCGCCGTTCATCCCCCGGGAGTGGTCGGAGGTCCACCTGGAGCCACCAGCGTTCTGGCCGGCAGACGGAAGGGCCCGCACCACGGGTGCGGGCCCTTCTTCGTGTCTCCGGCCGGACGGAGGTGAGTGTGCCGGCCGAAACCCGGGACCCTGCTGCGGATAGCCGATGGCCGCCGCCTCCCCGTCCGGTAGACATGCCTTGCTGTGGTGTCAGTCAGTCGACAAGGTAGTGGGCTTCGATGTAGGCGACGGTGGAGTCGTACGGTTCCCCCACCGGCTTCAGGGTGTACCGGCGGAAGACCGCGGCGGTGGCGCGGCGGACGCCTCGGTTGCGGGCGTCCGCGTTGTCCCAGGAGCCTGCGAGGGTGCGGGTGACCACCTGGTCGATCTCCTCGGCCAGGTTCTTCTCCGTGATGGTGAGGCCGGACGGTGCGTGGTCGTGGATGATCCGTGACAGGACGCCCACGTGGTCGTCGTCCAGCACGACGACGGCTTCTTCGGGGTGTTTCCCGGCGTCCACGACGGCGCGGGCGACCCGGAGCGCTTCGGACAGGAACTCCAGGGCGTCCTGGGCGTTCTGGATGATCCGGTCCCGCAGCTGCTTTATCCGCTCGGCGAGGGCGGTGTACTTCGCGGACCCCGGTTCGACGTCCTTGTCGAGGGCGGCCTTGATGTGGTCCAGGATCTCTGCCGCGGACGGCGGCGTCTTGTCCTGGCCGTCGTCCTTGCCGGGCTTGGGGCGGACGAGGGTCAGCAGCTCCTTGAGGATGGAGATGCCCTGGGCGTCGAGGACGAGGGCTTCCTCCTGGGAGGCGACCACGGAGAAGGAGTGGACGTGGGCGTTGATGATCTCCAGGACCATCGGCCCCAGTTCGTTGAGCCGTTCCTTGCGCTCCTCGTCGGAGGACTTCTTGAACAGGGTCGTGTACACGGACCCGAACAGAGCGAAGCCGTCGCGGTACTTGGTGACCCGCTTGTCGGTGCTGATGAGCGGATACAGGCGGGCCAGGAGCCGGTAGTCCCTTGTGAACACCTCGGCGGCGCCGGGGTGGGCGTCCAGGAAGGTGTTGATGGCGCGCACGGACTCATATCCGTGGACCGTGAGGTCCAGGCCGTCCACGTCCACGAGGAGGTCTTCGATGCGGGCGAAGACGGTGCGGAACTCGGCGACCAGCTCGGACACGTCGGTGACGAACCCGCCACCCTTGCCGCCAGCCTTCTCCGCGGTGGGGTCGGTGACGGCCCGCTGGACCTCTTCGGCCAGGCCGATGTAGTCCACGACCACGCCCTGCGTCTTCACGAACCCGGTCGGGGAGATCCAGGTGCGGTTCGGACGGGTGATCGTCTGGAACAGGGTGTGGGCCTTCAGCGGCTTGTCCAGGTAGAGGACGCCCTCGTTGGGGGCGTCGAACCCGGTCATCAGCTTCGCGGTCACCACCAGGAAGCACAGCGGGTCGTCCACGGTGAGGAACCGCCGCTTCTGCTCCTCCTCCTGGACTTCCGAGAGCTGGAACTTCCGCAGGGCGGGGTCTTCGTCCTTGGAGTCCGAGACGGAGATGTTCACCTCAGCGGTGATCTGGTCGTGCCTGCCGACCTCGGCGAGCACCTGGGAGGCCTCGAACCCGGCCAGCAGCTCGTTGATCTTGTCCGTGTACGCCACGGCCAGCTCACGGTTGAAGGCGACGACTTGGGCCTTGAGGCTGTTGCGGTACGCGCCAGCCAGGTAGTGGGCCACGATGTCCTGGCAGACCGCATGTATGCGGTCGGGATTGGAGAACACACTGGTCAGGCGCCCGAACTTGCGGGACAGGGCCTCACGGTCGGGCTCGTCGAGGTCGAAGGCGTCGGCGAACTGGTCGAACTCGTCCTGCAGTTCCCGGTCGTTCATCTCGAAGGAGACCGGGTGCGGGTCCAGCATCACCGGGACGGTCGCCTCGTCCAGCAGGGATCGGGACACCGAGTACCGGTGCAGCACCCGGCCGGGGTCACTCTCCTCACCGAAGAGGGCGAAGGTGTCGGTGGCCAGGTTGCGCACGGGAGTGCCGGTCATGCCGAAGAACTTCGCGTGCGGCAACGCCGCGCGCATCTGCCCGGCCAGGGACTTCGACCGGGCGGACTGGGTGCGGTGCGCCTCGTCGACCAGCACGATGATGTTGTCGCGGGTCGATACATTCTTGCCGGCGTCGGCGAATTTGTGGACGGTCGTGGAGATGACGCCGCGCACGTCGTCGGCCAGCAGGGCCCGCAGCTCGGCGCTGGTGGCGGGCTGGTGGAAGTAGGCGTCCCCCAGCGCGGAGGTGAACACCCCGGAGGTCTGCCGGACCAGCTGGGTGCGGTCGGAGAGCAGGATGATCGTGGGCGACTCGGTGCGGGTGTCGGCCAGCAGCAGCGAGGCGGCGAACACCATCAGCAGTGTCTTCCCCGACCCCTGGTGGTGCCAGATCAGGCCCTTTGACCCGCCCCCCAGCACCCGCTGGTGGATCAGGTGCGCGGCCTCCATCTGCGGGTAGCGGGGCAGGTACTTCTTGCCCACCCCGCCCCCGGAGGTGTCAAACAGGGCGAAGTTGGCGAGCATGTCTAGGACCGTGGCCGGGTTCAGCAGTAGCTCGACGGAGCGCTGCACGTCGGCCTGCCCGGACAGGTTCTCGTCATCCGCGGTGGACCGGAACGGCTGCCACAGGTTCGTCGGCGCGCCGACGGCACCGAACCGCAGCTTCAGCCCGTCGGAGGCGACGGCGAAGACATTGGGGGTGAAGAACCACGGGTACTCGGTGACGTACACATCGTTGATCTCGCGGGCGGCGTCCGCCCACCCGGACTTCGCGGTCGGCGACTTCACCTCCACCACGACCAGCGGCAGGCCGTTGACCCAGTACACCAAGTCGAACCGGCGGGAGGTCTTGCCGGGAACGGCGATGGTCACCTCGTCCGACACCACCAGCGTGTTGGCGGCCGGGTGCTCGAAGTCGATGACCTTCAGGGAATGCCACACGCCGTCGGCGTCCCGGAACTCCTTGCGCCCCCGCAGCAGGCGCAGCACCTGCTCGTTGGCCCGCACCAGCCCGCCCTCGACAGCGTTGACCGTGGCGACGATCTCCTCGGCCACCGCGTCCACATCAAACCCGCCGATCACTTCCGGGTTCAGCCGGACGAGGGCGTCTCGCAGCTGGCCGGCGAGCACCGTCTGCGTCGTCTCACGCGGCAGCGCCCTCCCCGCGGTGTAGCCCCAGCCCATGGGGAGGGACCACCGGATCATCAAGTTCTGGAACTCACGCTCCCGGATGCCCCTTGCCATGACTCAGACCCCCCAGCTCAGTCGACTAAATCTCGATGGTGCGGTCCAGCAGCCCCGACAGCAGCCGTGCTCGGACTTCACGGAGATGGGCGGCCTCCGCGCGGATCGCCTCCAGTGCAGACGTCGTTGCGTCAAGTTCCACAGCCATCTCGCGTTGGCGGGCGACTGACGGTAGACGTACGGCCATGCCCTTTGCCCGCTTGGCACTGATGTGCTTGATGTTGGTGCCACCCGCGACGTCAAGAAAGGCCCTCGACTCGTAGGCCCACATGCACCAGTGGAAGACGAATTCAGGGATGCAGATCCCTTCCCGCGCCCGGAGACGGAGCAGGGTCATCTGGGTGCAGACAGGCCCTGGCAGTTCGTCGCGCCACATGGCGGGCATCCCGACCGCGTTCGCGCTTGCGCTGCCCTCGGACACCACGACGTCGCCGTGCTGGAGGCCAAATTTCTTGCGTTCCGCCGGGTCGTAGTTCATCTCGAGCACGTCGGATAGGTCGAGCCTTCCGTAGCCGACGTTCGCGGAACGGAGGTAGGGCGTCATGTATGGGCCGGTCGCCCGGTCGGGTGTCCGGCGCACGCCGGTGGAGAAGTCGAAGGCGTACTCGGCTTTCACGGCTTGAACCGAGCCGTCGGTGATGAGGTCGGCTCGTCTGCGACGCAAAACCGCCGTCAGCGCCACAGCCTCGGCGTCGAGTGCGGTTATCTGGTCGTCAACCGCACCGATGACCTCGACGATCCGCTTCTGCACTGGCAACGGGGGCACGGTGACCCGAGCTTCGTACGCCCTGCTGCGCGACAGCCCGGGGACTCCGGTCTGGGTGGCAAGCTCCGTCAACTTTGCATTGACGAGTAGGTGGTAGGCGAACTCCATTCCCATCTCGGCGGGGTCTTTGATCGACACGTAGAAGGCGGTATCGATGGGCGAGAAGTCGCTCTCACTGAACGTGACGGTCCCCGATGAGCCGGTTCCCTTTCGCCCAACGACAACACCGGGCCCCTTCACCAGTGCCTGAGAGTGAAAGCCGACGATGCCGTTGCTGCCGTAGACGGGGAATCCTTGGCCGTTTCGAGCACTCTCGGGAAGCGGTTTGCCGTACTCGAGGGTCAGCAGTTCACCGATCGTCACCTGGCGCCAGTCACTCATCGAAGCCCTCGATCCCGGCGTCGGCGAGCACAGCGAGCATGCGAGCCTCGGTCTTCTGCCGTTCGGCGCGGGCGAAGTTGTAGGCGTCGATCAGGGTGCCGAGGTCTTCCTGCTCGGCGGCGGCCTGCTTGATGTACCGGCCAATGTTGAGGTCGTACCCGGCCTCCACGATCTCCGTGATGGGAACGAAGCGTGCGGACAGGCTGCCCTCACCGTCGGGGTCCACCGGGTTGCCGTCGGCGTCGAATTTCGAGTGGTAGGCGGTCACAACGTCGGCGATGTCGGCGTCGGTGAGGATGTTGCGATTCTTGGCCTTGGTGAACCGCTTGGAGGCGTCGATGAATAGCACGCCGCTCTGCCGCTCCGGGGCCTTGGTGCCGGGTACACGGAACACCAGGATCGCCGTGGGGATTGTGGTGCTGTAGAAGAGGTTGGCCGGCAGCCCGATCACGGCCTCCAGGAGGTCGTCGTCCAGGACGCGCTGGCGGATGGCTGCTTCCTGACCGCCGCGGAAGAGGACGCCGTGGGGTAGGACGACGCCGGCACGGCCCTTCTTCGGGCCCATGCTGGCGATCATGTGCTGCACAAACGCCCAGTCCGCTTGCGACTGCGGGGCGACCCCGCCGAGGGCGCGCGGGTCATTGGGCCAGGGCTTCCACTTCAGGCTGTAGGGGGGGTTGGCGACGATCACATCGAACTGCGCGACGGACCCGTCCGGCCTCTTGAAGCGCGGGTCCTTCAGGGTGTCGCCGACCTCGACCTGGAACTGGGTGAGGTTGTGCATGAAGAGGTTCATGCGGGCCACACCGGCGGTGTCCGGTACGGCTTCCTGCCCGTACAGGCTGAGGGTGTAGCCGCGGCCGCCGTGGGCCTTCAGGAGGTTCGCGGAGGCGATGAGCATGCCGCCCGACCCGCAGGTCGGGTCGTACACCGACTCGTGCCCCTTGGGGTCGAGGATCTCGACGAGCAGCTCGACGACCTCGCGCGGGGTGAAGAACTGGCCGGCGCGGGTGCCAGACCCGTCGGAGAACCGCTTCAGCAGGTACTCGTACGCCCCGCCGAGCACGTCGTGGGACATGTTGCCCTCGTGCATCTTCGGAGTGCGGTCCATCGCCTGCATGACCGCCGCCAACACCTCCCCCGACAGCACCTCTTCGGAGGTCCAGGTCATGGACCCGAACAGGCGGGAGAACTTGTCGGGATTGGCCGTCTCGATGGCCTGCAGGGAGGCGCGGACCCGCTGCCCGAGGCCGGGCTGGGTGATCGTCGCGAGGATGGACGACCAGGAGGCACGACGCTCGGCGACGGTGCCGGGGTAGATGAACGGGATTTCGAACGACTGGTAGTCGCGGTACTCGATCTCGCGGGCTTCCTCCGCAGAGAGGCCGTCCAGGTCGTTCTCGTCCAGGAACTCCTGGTGGTGGTGCTCCCAGGTGTCCGACAGGTACTTCCAGAACATCAGCGGGAAGACGACCGAGGAGTACTGCGCTTCGGGCATCGCCACGCGCAGCTCGTCGGCGGCGTCCCAGAGTCGGTTCTCGATCTCCTGCTGGGTAACTGCCATCAGTCGGGGATGTCCTTGCTCGTCAAGGGGCGGCGACCCGAGGCCGTCGCATTCCAGCTCGTCACCCTAATTCGGGCGTGCCTGCACGTACAGGACGGGGTTGTTTTCGGCCTCGGATAACAACAAGTAGTCATCAACGACAAGCGGTGAAGCCAGCAGTACCGCAGGTCTGAGCGCGTGGCGGGCGAGAACACGCTTCCGCCCCGCTTCGGTTTCGAAACGGGGGCGGTAGTCGTTCGACGGTTACCAGCCTCGTGCGCGCCACTCCGCGAGGTGAGGTCGCTCCGTGCCGAGGGTGGTGTCGTTACCGTGGCCGGGGTAGACCCACGTCTCGTCGGGCAGGACGTCGAATACCTTGGCCTCCAGGCCGTCCATCAGGGAGTTGAACTCCTCCGGCTGTGTTGTCCGGCCAGGGCCCCCCGGGAAGAGGCAGTCGCCCGTGAACACGTGAGGGTGACCGTGCGGGTCGTCGTAGACGAGGGCGATCGAGCCCGGCGTGTGCCCGACCAGGTGGCGCGCGGTGAGTTCCACGTTTCCCACCCTGACCGTGTCGCCGTCCTCGAGGAGAACGGCGGTCGGCACCGGGATGCCGTCGGCGTCCTCCCGGCCCGCGTACGTACGCGCGCCCGTGGCCGCCACGACCTCGGCGAGCGCCTGCCAGTGGTCCCCGTGCTGATGGGTGGTCACGACGGACGCGATGCCGTCGTCACCGATCAGGGTGAGCAGCGTCGAGGCGTCGTTCGCCGCGTCGATCAGCAACTGCTCGTCGGTGGCCCGGCAGCGCAGCAGATAGGCGTTGTTGTCCATCGGACCGACCGCGACCTTGGAGATCATCAGGTCCTGCAGCTCGTGCACATCGGCAGGGCCGCCGACCTTCACCGCTCCGCTGTACGTCATGACGGCAGCCTATAGCGGAGGGAGGGCCGGAAGCGTTCCGCCGACGACCTTCAGGCCGGTGCCGTCGCGGCGTCCGCACAGCCAGCCGAGCAGATCGGCCGCCGAGCCCTGGACCGCGATCGGTCCGCCCTCGGCGCCCCCGCCCGTCGTCCACACCTGGCCGTCACCGGCGTCCAGCCCTGTGGACGGCACGTCCTTGTGGCCGCCGAACCGCTCCGCGAGGAAGTCGATCTCCCGCGTCACGAACTCCTCCGGCAGATCCTCCAGCTCGTATCCGATTCCCAGATCCACGTGGTGCAGGTCGACCTCGACCCACCGCCGGAACGGCACACGGGCCGCGGAGTCCGTGACCCCGTTGCGCAGCTCCACCGTGCGGGACCAGTCCGCGGGAGCGGCTCCCGTCCCCCCGAAGCGGGCCGCGCTCTCGCGCAGGTCCGCCAGCTGCGCGTCCAGGGGGCGTGGCGCGTCCCGCTCGATGTCGGCGTCCCGGGTGGTCGCGGAGGCGTACATGGGACGCCCCTCCAGGACGTTCACGAGGGCGTCCGCGTTGCGGGCCAGGTGGGCGAGCACATGCCCACGGCTCCAGCCGGGAAGCCGTGACGGCTCGGCCACGGCGGCGTTGTCCAGTTCGGCGACTGCGGTGAGCAGTCGTTCCGTCGCGTCACGTACAGACGCGAGGTCGCGCACATGATCAATCATGCGGCCGACTCTAGCCCCGCCACACGATCGGGTGAAGGTGGTCGACCTCCCCCGCAAATCGAATGCACGTGCTATACGCTCGTTGGTGGCGTCGGGCATGCTGGATGGTCCGGGATTGTTGTGAACCAGGGAAAGCACCCGGCGCTGTCAGTGGCTCCCCCTAGTCTGAGAAAGACGGGGGCCTGCGGCCCCTGTCACTTCTCTCAAGAAAGGTGCGGACCGGCGTGGCCGACCGTCTCATCGTCCGTGGAGCGCGCGAGCACAACCTGAAGAATGTCTCGCTCGACCTCCCGCGCGACTCGCTCATCGTCTTCACGGGCTTGTCGGGGTCGGGCAAGTCCTCCCTCGCCTTCGACACGATCTTCGCCGAGGGCCAGCGGCGCTACGTGGAGTCCCTGTCCTCGTACGCCCGGCAGTTCCTCGGCCAGATGGACAAGCCGGACGTGGACTTCATCGAAGGTCTCTCCCCGGCCGTCTCCATCGACCAGAAGTCGACCTCGCGCAACCCGCGCTCGACGGTCGGCACCATCACCGAGGTCTACGACTACCTGCGGCTGCTCTTCGCGCGGATCGGCAAGCCGCACTGTCCCGAGTGCCGGCGGCCCATCTCCCGCCAGTCGCCGCAGGCCATCGTCGACAAGGTCCTGGAGCTGCCGGAGGGGAGCCGCTTCCAGGTCCTGTCGCCGCTGGTGCGCGAGCGAAAGGGTGAGTTCGTCGACCTCTTCGCCGATCTCCAGACCAAGGGGTACAGCCGTGCCCGGGTCGACGGCGAGACGATCCAGCTCACCGAGCCGCCGACGCTGAAGAAGCAGGAGAAGCACACCATCGAGGTGGTCATCGACCGCCTCACGGTGAAGGACTCCGCCAAGCGCCGCCTCACCGACTCCGTGGAGACCGCGCTCGGTCTCTCCGGCGGCATGGTCGTGCTCGACTTCGTCGACCTCCCCGAGGACGACCCCGAGCGCGAGCGCATGTACTCGGAGCACCTGTACTGCCCGTACGACGATCTGTCCTTCGAGGAGCTGGAGCCCCGCTCCTTCTCGTTCAACTCGCCCTTCGGCGCCTGCCCCGAGTGCACCGGTATCGGTACGCGCATGGAGGTGGACCCCGAGCTGATCGTCCCGGACGAGGAGAAGTCCCTCGACGAGGGCGCCATCCACGCCTGGTCGCACGGCCACACCAAGGACTACTTCGGCCGTCTGATCGGCGCCCTCGCGGAGGCGTTGGGGTTCCGGACGGACATCCCCTTCGCCGGCCTGCCGCAGCGCGCCAGGAAGGCCCTGCTCTACGGCCACAAGACGCAGATCGAGGTCCGCTACCGCAACCGGTACGGCCGGGAGCGGGTGTACACCACGCCCTTCGAAGGGGCCGTCCCCTTCGTCAAGCGCAGGCACAGCGAGTCCGAGAGCGACGCCAGCCGTGAGCGCTTCGAGGGCTACATGCGCGAGGTGCCCTGCCCCACCTGTCAGGGCACGCGCCTCAAGCCGCTCGTCCTCGCGGTCACCGTCATGGAGAAGTCGATCGCCGAGGTCGCCGCCATGTCCATCAGCGACTGCGCGGACTTCCTGGGGAAGCTGAAGCTCAACGCGCGCGACAAGAAGATCGCCGAGCGCGTCCTGAAGGAGGTCAACGAACGGCTGCGCTTCCTGGTCGACGTCGGCCTCGACTACCTGTCGCTGAACCGCGCGGCCGGCACCCTCTCCGGCGGCGAGGCCCAGCGCATCCGCCTCGCCACCCAGATCGGCTCCGGACTCGTCGGCGTCCTCTACGTCCTCGACGAGCCCTCCATCGGGCTGCACCAGCGTGACAACCACCGGCTGATCGAGACCCTCGTCCGCCTGCGCGACATGGGCAACACGCTCATCGTCGTCGAGCACGACGAGGACACCATCAAGGTCGCCGACTGGGTCGTCGACATCGGCCCCGGCGCGGGCGAGCACGGCGGCAAGGTCGTGCACAGCGGCCCCTTGAAGGAGCTGCTCGCCAACACCGAGTCGATCACCGGCCAGTACCTGTCGCGCAAGAGGCAGATCCCGACCCCGGACATCCGCCGCCCCGCCGACCCGGGCCGCAGGCTCACGGTGCACGGCGCCCGCGAGAACAACCTCCGGGACATCGACGTGTCCTTCCCGCTGGGCGTCCTCACCGCCGTCACCGGCGTATCGGGTTCCGGCAAGTCGACGCTGGTCAACGACATCCTGTACACCCACCTGGCCCGCGAACTGAACGGCGCGAGGAACGTACCGGGGCGCCACACGCGCGTGGAGGGCGACGACCTCGTCGACAAGGTCGTCCACGTCGACCAGTCGCCCATCGGCCGTACGCCGCGGTCGAACCCGGCGACGTACACCGGAGTCTTCGACCACGTCCGCAAGCTGTTCGCCGAGACCACCGAGGCGAAGGTGCGGGGCTATCTGCCCGGCCGCTTCTCCTTCAACGTCAAGGGCGGCCGCTGCGAGAACTGCTCCGGCGACGGCACCATCAAGATCGAGATGAACTTCCTGCCGGACGTGTACGTCCCCTGCGAGGTCTGCCACGGGGCGCGCTACAACCGGGAGACCCTGGAGGTCCACTACAAGGGCAAGTCCATCTCCGAGGTCCTGGACATGCCGATCGAGGAGGCGCTCGGCTTCTTCGAGGCCGTGCCGGCGATCGCCCGCCACCTCAGGACACTCAACGACGTCGGCCTCGGCTACGTCCGGCTCGGCCAGTCCGCGCCGACGCTGTCCGGCGGTGAGGCACAGCGCGTCAAGCTCGCGAGCGAGCTCCAGAAGCGCTCCACCGGCCGCACCGTGTACGTGCTCGACGAGCCGACCACCGGTCTGCACTTCGAGGACATCAGCAAGCTCATCACGGTGCTGTCCGGTCTGGTCGACAAGGGCAACACGGTCATCGTCATCGAGCACAACCTCGATGTCATCAAGACCGCGGACTGGGTGATCGACATGGGTCCCGAGGGCGGCAACGGCGGTGGTCTCGTGATCGCCGAGGGCACGCCGGAGGAGGTCGCCGGTGTTCCGGCCAGCCACACCGGCAAGTTCCTGCGCGACATCCTCGGCGCCGACCGGATCAGCGACGCCGCGCCCGTGAAGGCGCCTCGCAGGACGGCCGCCAAGAAGACGGTCGCGGCCGCCGGGACGGCGGCGAAGAAGACGGCCACGAAGACCGTCAACAGCACGGCCACGAAGAAGGCGGCGGCGAAGAAGACCGCCACGAAGTCGACGGCCGCCCAGGCGACCCCCGCGAAGAAGACCACGCGGGCTCGCAAGGCCTGACCCGACCGGCCAGGGCCGACAAGCCGCCCATGGCGCTCCACCGGACGGCGCCCCGCGGGAACTCCCCGCGGGGCGCCGTCCGGTGCGAAGGCGGCAGCCCGGCCGGCGCGGTTCAAGGAACCGGGGACGCCGGCCGGGCGTTCCTACAGTTCGCCGAGTTCGCCGAGTTCGCCGAGTTCGCCGAGTTCGCCGAGTTCGCCGAGTTCGGAGGCGTACGGCGGTTCGGCTCCGGCGCGGGAGCAGGTGATCGCCGCCGCGCGGGCCGCGAAGCGCAGGAGCTCGGTCCAGCCCCGGGGGCCCAGTTCCGCCAGTGCGGCCGGGGACAGGGCGTTCCGGGCCGCCAGGCCGTGCAGCAGGGCCGCGTTCACGGTGTCGCCTGCGCCGATGGTGTCCACGACGTCGACCGGTTCGCCGGGCACGGAGTGGACCGAGCCGTCCCGGGTGAACGCGGTGAGACCGTCGCCGCCCTGGGTGATCACCACGGCCTCGGGGCCGGTGGCCAGCCACTCGCGCGGGGTGCCGCCGAGCCACCGGGCGTCCTCCTCGGACAGCTTGAGCAGGGACACCGACGGCAGCCAGCTCTTGAACCGGGCGCGGTAGGCGTCCGGGTCGGGGATCAGACCGGCACGGACGTTCGGGTCGAGCGCTGTGAAGACGCCCTGCGCGGCCGCGGTCCGCATCAGCTCCTCGTACGCGCTCGCGCCCGGTTCCAGCACGAGCGAACAGGTACCGAAGGACACCGCCCGCGCCGCGTCGGGGAGCCGGTCCGGAGCCGAGAAGAGGCGGTCCGCCGTGCCCTCGACGTAGAAGGAGTACGCGGCCGAGCCGTCGGTGCCGATCGTGGCGACGGCCAGGGTCGTCGGTTCGCCGCCGCGCTGCACGGACGACACATCGACGCCCGCGTCGCCCAGCCCGCCCAGGAGGGCCTCACCGAACGCGTCGTGTGAGACGCGGGAGCAGAAGGCGGTGGGGGAGCCGAGGCGGCCGAGCGCCACCGCCGTGTTGTAGGGACCGCCTCCGAGACGAGGCAGCAGGCCCGCCAGGGCCCCCGCTCCCTGCGGCACCAGATCGATCAGGGCCTCACCGGCGACGACGATCACGACTCGGGTCCTTTCCTCGGTGCCTCGGGGCTTTCGGGGCGTACGTGGTTCTCGGGGCAGCCGCACGAGGTGCGGTGGACGAAGGCGGAGGGCAGCCGGACGGTGCGGCTCTCCAGATGCGGCGACGCCAGCCGTTCGAGGAGCATCCGGACGGCCCTCGCGCCGATCTCCTTGCTGGGCTGGGCGATCACGGTGAGCCGCGGGGAGAACAGATCCCCCCAGGAGAAGTCGTCGAAGCAGCACAGCGCCAGGTCGTCCGGCACGGAGAGGCCCCGTTCACGCAGGGCCCGGAGCACGCCGATCGTCATGGCGTTGTTGGCGGTGACGAGTGCGCTGGGCGGCGCCCCGAGGGACAGCAACCGGTGAGCGGCCCCCTCGGCCGTCCCCGCCCGGGAGTCGCCGTGCGCCACGAGCCGTTCCTCGTAGGGGAGTCCGGCGCGCGCGAGGCCGTGCCGGTAGCCGGTCGTCCGCTCGGTCGTGGTGCTGAGTCCGGGCAGGCCCGCGACCAGTCCGATACTCCGGTGTCCTCGTTCGGCGAGGTGAGCGACCAGGCTCGCCATGGGGCCGGTGTTCTCGGCGCAGACCTGGTCGTGGCGGAAGCCGCCCTCGGCGGGAGGGTCCACGAGCCGGTCCAGGAAGACGGTGGGCACGTCGTGCTGTCCGAGGTAGTGCAGGAGCGCGTCCGGGGTCGCCGACGGCGCGATGATCATTCCGTCCACGCGTCGCTCGTGCAGCAGCTGGACGACGGTGCGCTCGTGTTCCGGGTCGTCGTGCGGATCGGCGATCAGCAGGCCGTAGCCGTGTTCCAGGGCTCTGGCCTCGACGCCCTGGAGGATCTCCGTGAAGTACGGGTTGCTGATCGCCGACACCGCGAGCCCGATGGACCGCGTACGTGAGGTGACGAGCGAACGGGCGAGGGTGTTGGGCGTGTAGTCCAGCTCGTCGATCGCGTCGAGCACGGCCTGGCGTGTCCGGGGCGCCACCGGACGTGTGGCGTTGAGGACGTGCGAGACGGTCGCGATGGACACACCCGCCCGCCGGGCCACATCGACCATCGTCGCCATGGCGCTCCCTCCCCTGGATCTCGGGCGCTCACCCGTGAGCGCGACCCGGTCGTCCGCCCGCGAACGTATCCCATCCCACCGGCTGACGTAAACGCTTACGCACGCGATGCGTAAGCGTTTACGTCGGCTGTCCCCTGGGGTCCACCCCGTATCGAACGGGACGATCTGTACCGGTATCGTCGATACGCGACCCCCCTCGTCGCGCCCAGCGGAGTGTCCGCGAAGCCGCCCTCGACCAGTGGAGATGCCATGTCCGGCCGTCCGTCCGCGAGCCGCCGTACCGTCCTGCGGGGAGCGGCTCTCACCCCGCTCGCCGGGCTCGGCCTCGCCGCGTGCTCCGGTGGCAGCGGCGGCGGAGCGCCCGCGACGCCGACCGCTCCCGTCGTCCTCGGAGCGGAGAGCGAGGTCGCCAAGGGCGGTGCGCAGCTGTACGAGGACGAGAACGTCGTGGTCAGCCGCGCGGAGAACGGTTCGCTCAAGGCGTTCAGCTCGATCTGCACCCATGCCGGGTGCGCCATCAACAAGCTGGAGGGCATGGCGCTCGTGTGCCCGTGCCACGGCAGTGAGTTCGACGCCGCGACGGGCAAGGTGCTGCGGGCGCCGGCCACCGTGCCGCTCCACGAACTGTCCGTCGAGGCGAAGGACGGGAAGATCGTCGCCGGACCGGGCGCCTGACCCGAAGCACCGGCCGAAAGCACCGGCCGGAGCGAACCGGGGGCCGTACCCGAACGGGCGGTCACGAACGGGCGGTCACGAACCGCCGGTCACTCCCAGTCCCATCCGATCCCCACGATTCCCGACCGCACGCGCTGCTCGACCAGGTGCACCGAGCGGTGGCTGCCGCTCAGCGTCAGCTCCTGGCGGCCGCTGCGCGGCGCGGCCGCCGAGTGCTGGGTGAAGCGGTGGCAGCGCACGGGCAGCGCGTCCTCGGTGAAGTGCACCTGGAGCGCGTACTGTCCGCCGGCGAAACCGAACCCGCGGACGTACTCGCTGGACATCCCGGCCGTACCGTCCTCGAAGGCGTAGCGGAAGAGGAACGTATCGCCTGCCCGCAGCCGGGTGTCGAAGAGCAGCTCGGCGACGAGTACGCCCGTGTCGCGGTGCCAGCGCACCCGGCCCGTCCGGCAGTTCTCCAGAGCCCGGACCGCTGTCCGCTCCGGTGCGCAGCCGGGGTCGCCGTGGTGGATCGCCATATAGCGGTCCACACCGTCCTTGTGGGCGCGCACTATGTGGTGCGACTCGCGGCCCAGCAGTTCGCGATGGGCGCCGATGCGGACCCGCTCGTGATGGCCGATGGTGTGCAGACCGCCGTCGACCGGTGATTCCAGCTCGGCCAGCAGCCGTTCCAGCACTCCGGAGGCCTCCACCAGGGAGCGGTACGAGCGGCCCGTCGGACGCTCCGGATCCGAGCGCTCGTCGGCCTTGGCCAACAGTCTGATCAAGGACTCGTCGGGCAGCTGGAGTATCTCCTCCAGGGCGCGGACGGCCCGCAGCGACTCGGGACGCTGGGGGCGCCGGGCGCCCTGCTGCCAGTAGCTCAGACTCGTCACCCCGACCTTGACGCCGTACCGCGACAGATGGTGCTGGACGCGTTGCAGCGGCAGCCCGCGGGCGGTGATCGCGGCGCGCAGCGCGACATGGAAGGGGCCGCCCCGCAGGGCCGTTTCCAGTTCCGCCGTGGCGACGTCCGCGTGCTGTGTGCCGTGCCGCATGCAGGGGGCCTTTCTGTGGAGGTTCACTACGGCTGGTCAGGCCGTTCGTGTGGGTCGCCGGGGCCGCCGGGTGAGCGCGCGGGGGCTGTTCACACGCGGGTTTCGCCGTTCACGCCCCGAGTTCCCCCGCATTGAAGCGTGTTGACCAAGTCCCGACAACACCTGATGCTCAACATGCTCGGCAGCAGCCCGGACGTGCTCCTTCCCTCCTCGACCCCCACTCGGGAGCAAACGCGATGCACCACAGACGACGACTTGTCGCCCTCACCGTGATTCTGGCCGCACTGGGCGCCGCCCCCGCGACCGCGGCGGCCGGGCGCGCGGACCACCGTCCCGGTACGCCGGCGCACGCGGACAGACGTCAGGACTCCGCGTCCACGTGGCTCACCGCGGCGGCCGGAGACGGCACACCGTGGGTCGAGCGCGGAGACTACGCGGACGGCCGGGGCCCGGGCGAGGACAAGGGACCAGGGCCCGGAAAGGGTCGTAAGGGCGGTGCCGACCGGACCGACCCCTTCGTCCTGGTGGCATCGGCGACGGCCGGCGCGGGAGCCCTCGTCGCGCTCGTCCTCAGTGTTGCGCGGGCCCTGCGCCGACGCCGCGGCTGACATCACGGGACCCGAGAAGGAGCGCGGCCGGAGCATCCCGGACAGATCTCGGCCGGAGCATTTCGGACAGATTCCGCCCCCAGGAGGGCGGCGACAGTCGCCCCCGCTTTCCGGCGGGCCGGCGTTCCGCTGGTCGCAAGGGCACCGTCCCCGGAGTTTGTCCACAGGCGGGCCGGGAGCCGACCGCGCTGTCGGCCCACGCCAGTAGGGTGTGTGACATGGCCGACCCCTCCAGCTACCGCCCCAAGCCGGGACAGATCCCGGACTCTCCCGGGGTGTACAAATTCCGCGACGAGCACCGCCGGGTGATCTACGTCGGAAAGGCGAAGAGCCTGCGCCAGCGCCTGGCGAGCTACTTCCAGGACCTGGCGAATCTCCACCCGCGCACCCGCACCATGGTCACCACGGCCGCGTCGGTGGAGTGGACGGTCGTGTCCACCGAGGTCGAGGCCCTTCAGCTGGAGTACTCCTGGATCAAGGAGTACGACCCCCGGTTCAACGTCAAGTACCGCGACGACAAGAGCTATCCCTACCTCGCGGTGACGATGAACGAGGAGTACCCCCGTGTGCAGGTGATGCGCGGCCACAAGAAGAAGGGCGTCCGCTACTTCGGTCCCTACGGGCACGCGTGGGCCATCCGCGACACCGTCGACCTGCTGCTGCGCGTCTTCCCGGTCCGCACCTGCTCCGCCGGCGTCTTCAAGAACGCCGCCCGCACCGGCCGGCCCTGCCTCCTCGGTTACATCGGCAAGTGCTCCGCCCCCTGCGTGGGACGGGTATCGCCCGAGGAGCACCGTGAGCTGGCCGAGGAGTTCTGCGACTTCATGGCGGGCCGTACGGGGACGTACATCCGCCGTCAGGAACAGCAGATGACGGACGCGGCGGAGGAGATGGAGTACGAGCGCGCTGCCCGGCTGCGCGACGACATCGAGGCCCTGAAGAAGGCCATGGAGAAGAGCGCGGTCGTGCTCGCCGACGCGACCGACGCCGACCTCATGGCCGTCGCCGAGGACGAGCTGGAAGCCGCGGTGCAGATCTTCCACGTACGCGGCGGACGCGTGCGCGGCCAGCGGGGCTGGGTCACGGACAAGGTGGAGGCGGTCACCACGGGTGACCTCGTGGAACACGCGCTCCAGCAGCTCTACGGCGAGGAGACGGGCGACTCCGTCCCCAAGGAAGTGCTCGTCCCGGCGCTGCCCGAGCCGGTGGAGCCCGTTCAGGAATGGCTCACCGAGCGCCGCGGGTCGAACGTGTCACTCCGTATCCCGCAGCGCGGCGACAAGAAGGCGCTCATGGAGACCGTGCAGCGCAACGCGCTCCAGGCGCTCGGCCTGCACAAGACCAAACGCGCCTCCGACCTGACCACACGCTCGCGCGCTCTGGAGGAGATCGCCGAGGCGCTCGACCTGGACAGCGCGCCGCTGCGGATCGAGTGCTACGACATCTCGCACCTCCAGGGCGACGACGTGGTGGCCTCGATGGTCGTCTTCGAGGACGGGCTCCAGCGCAAGGGCGAGTACCGGCGCTTCCAGATTAAGGGCTTCGCCGGCCAGGACGACGTCCGCTCCATGCACGAGGTGATCACCCGCCGCTTCAAGCGCTACCTCGTCGAGAAGGAGAAGACGGGGGAGTGGACGGACGCCGAGGACGCCTCTTCGAAGACCCCCGCCGTCGGGGCATCGCTCCCCGGGGCCCCGCTCCCCGGCGTGCCGCTCGACGGGACGCCCCCGCTTTCCGGGACGTCCCTCCCCGAGACCCCCTTCTCCGTGAGCGCCTTCTCCGAGGACGACGGCCGGCCCAAGCGCTTCGCCTACCCTCCGCAGCTCGTCGTCGTCGACGGTGGCCGGCCACAGGTCGCCGCCGCCCAGAGGGCACTCGACGAGCTCGGCATCGACGACATCGCCGTGTGCGGACTCGCCAAGCGGCTGGAGGAGGTGTGGCTGCCGGACGAGGACGACCCGGTGGTCCTGCCGCGCACCAGCGAGGGCCTGTACCTGCTCCAGCGGGTCCGGGACGAGGCCCACCGCTTCGCGATCACCTACCAGCGCGCCAAGCGGGCCAAGCGCTTCAGGGCCGGCCCCCTGGACGATGTGCCGGGCCTGGGCGAGTCGCGCAAGCAGGCACTGATCAAACACTTCGGTTCGGTGAAGAAGCTGCGGTCCGCGACGATCGACCAGATCTGCGAGGTTCCCGGCATAGGCCGAAAGACGGCGGAGACCATCGCCGTGGCCCTCGCCCAGGCGGCTCCGGCCGCACCCGCCGTGAACACGGCGACTGGAGAGATCATGGAAGACGACGAAGACGCGGCGCCCGAGACGACGGCGGGCACCGCGGAGGAGCCCGTGACCGCGGGCGCCTCGGACGAGCGACGGGGGCAGGAGACATGACCGAGAACGACGCGCGTGAAGCGGAACGCCCAGCGCAGGGCCTGGAAGAACACAAGGAAACAGGCGAAGATCACGCGGAGCACGAAGCACCGCGGCAGGACGAAGCACCACGGGAAGACGGAGCACAAGTGGGTACGGGCACGGAGACGGCCGGAACAGCAGTCCCGGACGTGGCCATTCCCGAGCTGGTGATCATCTCGGGCATGTCCGGAGCCGGCCGGTCCACGGCCGCCAAGTGTCTTGAGGACCTCGGCTGGTTCGTCGTCGACAACCTGCCGCCCGCCCTGATCCCCACCATGGTGGAGCTCGGCGCCCGCTCCCAGGGCAATGTGGCACGGATCGCGGTCGTCGTCGACGTACGCGGCCGCCGGTTCTTCGACAACCTCCGCGAATCCCTCGCCGACCTGGAGTCCAAGAACGTCACCCGGCGGATCGTCTTCCTGGAGTCCTCCGACGAGGCCCTGGTCCGCCGCTTCGAGTCCGTGCGCCGGCCGCACCCCCTCCAGGGCGACGGCCGCATCGTGGACGGCATCGCCGCCGAGCGTGAGCTGCTGCGCGAGCTGCGCGGGGACGCCGACCTGGTCATCGACACCTCCAGCCTGAACGTCCACGAACTGCGCGCCAAGATGGACGCCCAGTTCGCGGGCGAGGAGGAGCCCGAGCTGCGGGCCACCGTCATGTCCTTCGGGTTCAAGTACGGCCTCCCGGTCGACGCCGACCTGGTCGTGGACATGCGCTTCCTGCCCAACCCGCACTGGGTCCCCGAGCTGCGCCCCTTCACCGGCCTGAACGAGGAGGTCTCGGCGTACGTCTTCAACCAGCCCGGGGCCAAGGAGTTCCTGGACCGCTACGCCGAGCTGCTCCAGCTCATCGCCGCCGGATACCGGCGCGAGGGCAAGCGCTATGTGACCATCGCGGTCGGCTGCACCGGCGGCAAGCACCGCTCGGTGGCGACCGCCGAGAAGCTCGCCGCCCGTCTCGCCTCCCAGGGCGTGGAGACCGTGCTCGTGCACCGGGACATGGGGCGCGAGTGACCGGACGTACGACCCTGCGGCTGGGCCGGCTGCGCCGGGAGATCCCCGGGGTGCGCGCCACCCAGCCGGTCGCGGCGCGCGGCGCCAAGCCGCGCCGCCGCGGCGCCCAGCCCAAGGTCGTCGCCCTCGGCGGCGGCATGGGGCTGTCCGCCTCGCTCGCCGCGCTGCGCCGGATCACCGGTGACCTCACCGCCGTCGTCACCGTGGCCGACGACGGCGGCTCCAGCGGCCGTCTGCGCGACGAGCTGGGCGTCCTCCCGCCCGGTGATCTGCGCAAGGCGCTGGCAGCGCTGTGCGGCGACGACGACTGGGGCCAGACCTGGGCCCGTGTCATCCAGCACCGTTTCCAGTCCCAGGGCGACCTGCACGAACACGCGGTCGGCAATCTGCTGATCGTGGCCCTGTGGGAGCAGCTCGGCGACCATGTCCAGGCCCTCGACCTGGTCGGCAAGCTGCTGGGCGCGCACGGCAGGGTGCTGCCCATGTCCGCCGTGCCCCTGGAGCTCCAGGCCCTGGTCAAGGGGCACGACCCGGACCGGCCCGACGAGGTCGACACGGTCCGGGGCCAGGCGAACGTGGCCCTCACGCCCGGCGAGGTCCAGTCCGTGCACGTCGTGCCGCACGATCCGCCGGCCGTGCCCGAGGCCGTGGCCGCGGTCCTCGACGCGGACTGGGTCGTCCTCGGCCCCGGCTCCTGGTTCTCGTCCGTGATCCCGCATCTTCTGGTGCCCGAACTCCTGGACGCCCTCATCCAGACGAAGGCGCGCCGGGTACTCTCCCTTAACCTCGCGCCGCAGCCCGGAGAAACCGAAGGCTTCTCCCCGCAGCGTCATTTGGAGGTTTTGGGACGACACGCCCCTAAACTCGCCCTGGACGTGGTGCTGGCCGACGAGGCCGCCGTGCCCGACCGCGACTCTCTCGTCGACGCCGCCCAGCGGCTCGGCGCCGCGGTCGAGCTGGCGCCGGTGGCCCGGACCGACGGATCTCCGCGGCACGACCCGGAGCTGTTGGCCGCCGCGTACGACCGTATTTTTCGGATGCATGGAAGGATCGGCCCATGGCGATGACGGCAGCGGTGAAGGATGAGATTTCCCGGCTCCCCGTCACCCGGACCTGCTGCAGAAAGGCGGAGGTTTCCGCCATTCTGCGGTTCGCCGGCGGCCTTCACCTGGTGAGCGGCCGGATCGTGATCGAGGCGGAGCTCGACACCGCGATGGCGGCGCGCCGCCTGAAGCGGGACATTCTGGAGATCTTCGGCCACAGCTCCGAACTGATCGTGATGGCGCCCGGCGGACTGCGCCGCGGCTCGCGCTACGTCGTGCGCGTCGTCGCGGGCGGCGACCAGCTGGCCCGCCAGACCGGGCTCGTGGACGGCCGAGGCCGCCCGATCCGGGGTCTGCCGCCGCAGGTGGTCTCGGGGGCCACCTGCGACGCGGAGGCGGCCTGGCGCGGGGCGTTCCTGGCGCACGGCTCGCTCACCGAGCCCGGCCGCTCCTCGTCCCTCGAGGTGACCTGCCCGGGGCCCGAGGCCGCGCTCGCGCTGGTCGGCGCCGCCCGCCGGCTGTCGATCGCGGCGAAGGCCCGTGAGGTGCGCGGCGTGGACCGCGTGGTCGTCCGCGACGGGGACGCGATCGGCGCGCTGCTGACCCGTCTCGGCGCGCACGAGTCGGTGCTGGCCTGGGAGGAGCGGCGGATGCGCCGCGAGGTCCGCGCCACGGCGAACCGGCTCGCCAACTTCGACGACGCCAATCTGCGCCGTTCGGCGCGCGCCGCCGTCGCCGCGGGTGCCCGCGTCCAGCGCGCCCTGGAGATCCTCGCCGACGAGGTGCCGGAGCATCTCGCCGCCGCCGGACGGCTGCGCATGGAGCACAAGCAGGCCTCCCTGGAGGAGCTGGGCGCCCTCGCCGACCCGCCGCTGACCAAGGACGCCGTCGCGGGCCGTATCCGCCGGCTGCTGGCGATGGCCGACAAGCGGGCGCAGGACCTCGGCATCCCCGGGACGGAGTCGAACCTGTCCGAGGAGATGGCGGACAACCTCGCGGGCTGACCCGGATCCCGCGGGACGACGTGGAACGTGGAACGTGAAAAGGGGACGGGACGACCTGACGGAAACTCACCACGCCGGTGCCGATGCCCACTTGGGAGATCGGTACCGGCGTCCGTCCGTCCGCGAGGCACCCTTGACTTGACCATGAAGTGTCATGAGCCTGGCATCTGTTCGCTGCTGTGGCGGACCAGTGCAAGGGGGGCTCATGAGACGAAGAGCGAGCGCGATCCTCGCTACCGGCGCGCTCCTGCTGGGCGGTGCGGCCATGGCGCCCATCGCCCAGGCGCAGAACGACAGTTCGCCCGAGCCCGACGCGAACGCCGTGAAGGTGTTCCGCGCCGAGGTCACGAAGCAGCAGGTACCCCTGCTGCTCGCGGCCGGCCAGGACGGTCACGAACTCGGCGACGCGACCTGGAAGAACGGCAAGAGCACGGTCGAGGTCTACGTCACCGACAAGCAGGCCCGGAAGCTGGAGAAGCAGGGCGTCGACCTCACCGAGCACACGCTCTCCGCCAAGGCCGAGAACCGGGTCGAGGACGCCGCCCAGGGGGTGTTCCGCCCGTACAGCGGGAAGGGCAACCTCCAGGAGGAGATCATCAGGACGGGTCAGGCCAACCCCGGCCTGACCAAGGTCGTCTCCATCGGCAGGACCACGAACGGCCAGGACATCCTCGCCCTCAAGCTGACCAAGGGCGCGAAGAAGACCAAGGACGGCGCCAAGCCGTCGGTGCTGTACATGTCCAACCAGCACGCGCGCGAGTGGATCACGCCCGAGATGACGCGGCGTCTGATGCACTACTACCTGGACAACTACGCGACGAACAAGCGCATCAAGAAGATCGTCGACTCCTCCGAGCTGTGGTTCGTCCTGTCGGCCAATCCGGACGGCTACGACTACACGTTCAAGGGCACGGACGAGCGCCAGTGGCGCAAGAACCTGCGGGACGTGAACGGCGACGGGGCCATCACCACCGGTGACGGCGTCGACCTCAACCGCAACTTCGCCTACAAGTGGGGCTACGACGACGAGGGTTCGTCCCCCAACCCCACCAGCGAGACCTACCGGGGTGCGAGCCCCGCTTCCGAGCCCGAGACCAAGGCGCTCGACGCCTTCGAGAAGCGGATCGGCTTCACGTACGGCATCAACTACCACTCCGCCGCCGAACTGCTGCTCTACGGAGTGGGCTGGCAGGTGGCGACGCCGACCCCGGACGACGTGCTCTACAAGGCACTCGCCGGAACCCCCGAGAACTCGGCGATCCCGGGCTACCACCCCCAGGTCTCCTCGGAGCTGTACACGACCAACGGCGAGGCGGACGGCCACGCGGGCAACGTCAACGGCACAGCGATGTTCACCCCTGAGATGTCGACCTGCCAGACCGCGTCGAACCTCGACCCGAACGACGCCTGGAACGCGGCGGACTGCGCCTCCGTCTTCACGTTCCCGGACGACGAGAAACTGATCGAGCAGGAGTTCGAGAAGAACGTCCCGTTCGCGCTCTCCGTCGCCGAGACGGCGGCCCACCCCGACCAGCCGTCCTCCTCGGTCGGCATCGCGGCCCCCGACTTCACCCCCGCCACCTTCTCCACGTCGTACTCACGCGGCGCCGACCAGGAGGTCTCCGTCGTCGTCCGCAGGTCCGTGCGCGACAAGGAGCTCAAGTACCGCGTCGACGGCGGCCGGACGCACGACATGGCGCTCAGGCCCTGGCGGGGCGGCGAGACCTACGGCGGCACGGACAACCTCTACTTCGACGAGTACCGCGCCAAGGTCAAGGACGGCGACCCGGGCGACAAGGTCGAGGTCTGGTTCACCGGCGAGACCAGGAGCGGAAAGCCCAGCTCCAGCCCGCACTTCACGTACACCGTGGCCCAGCGGCCGCGGGCCGACGTGCTCGTCGTCGCCGAGGAAGGTGCGACCGCCACACAGGCGCAGACGTACGTCGACGCGCTGAAGGCCAACGGCAGGAAGGCCCTCGTCTGGGACGTCGCCACCCAGGGTGCGCCGGACGCGCTCGGCGTCCTCGATCACTTCGGGACCGTCGTCCACTACACCGGCGCCCTGCGGCCCGGCAACGCCACCCAGCTCCAGCTGCGGGCCTTCCTCAACGAGGGCGGCAAGCTGGTCGAGGCCGGCGAGCTGGCCGGCGGCAGCGTCGATCTCGGTGGCGGCACCCTCTCGAACGACTTCAGCCAGTACTACCTGGGCGCCTACTCCCGTACGTCGACTCCCGGCGCGAGCGGCTTCACCGGCTCGGGGAAGCTCGGCGGCGCCACGGGAGCGCTCGGCGACGCGCCCGGCAACCCGCTGAACGCGGCGGGCACCTACGGCGTCACCTCGGACTCGCTCACCGCCGCGCAGTACCCGCAGTTCGCCTCCAGCGCGGGAGCGGGCCAGTTCGCCGGGACCGTCAACCCCTACGGGCCGTACGCGGGCTCGTACATGGCCGCCGCGGTCCACACCGACGATGCCTACAAGCGACTCACCCGCACCATCGACCTCACCGGGGTCGGCGCCGCCGCCAAGCCGACGCTCCGTTCTCAGCTCCTGTGGGACACCGAGCCCGGCTACGACCACGCGGTCGTCGAGGTCCACACGACCGGGGCCGACGACTGGACCACGCTCCCCGAGGCGGGCGGTGCCACCTCGGCCACCGTCCCCACCGAGTGCGAGGCCGGCTTCCTCGCCCGGGAACACCCCTGGATCAAGCACTACCTGACCCTGAACGCGGCCGGCTGCACCAACACGGGCACCAGCGGTGCGTGGAACAGCTTCACCGGCGCCTCCAGTGGCTGGCAGCAGGTCGACTTCGACCTGAGCGCCTACGCCGGCAAGTCGATCGAGGTCTCGTTCAGTTACATCAGTGACCCGAGCGCGGGCGGCCACGGCCTCCTCGTCGACAACGCCTCCCTCGTCGTCGGCGGCACCGCCACCGAGACGGAGGGCTTCGAGTCCTCCCTGGGTGCCTGGAGCGTCGCCGGAGCGCCCGCTGGCAGCCCGGCCGTCCTGCGGGACTGGGCGCGCACGGGAGAACTCTTCAAGACATACGGAGCGGTCACCACGGACGACTCCGTGCTGCTGGGCTTCGGCCTGGAGCACGTCACCGCGGCGGCCGACCGTGCGGCTCTGATCGGAAAGGCGCTCTCGGCACTGAATAGCTGACTGTGCGTGACAATCGCATGAACAGCGAAGGCGATCCGTACCCCTACTGACGGGTACGGATCGCCCTGCCGTGTATGGCCCTACTGGATGTCACTCCGGGGGCTTCAGGGAGGTAGGGTCGGAGGCGGTCGGGGACATCCCATACAACTCGCCGACATCTAAGTCGGCGTACCTAACGAGGAGATCGGTTCGTGACGATCCGCGTAGGCATCAACGGCTTTGGCCGCATCGGTCGTAACTACTTCCGCGCGCTGCTGGAGCAGGGTGCTGACATCGAGATCGTGGCTGTCAACGACCTGGGTGACACCGCGACCACCGCCCACCTTCTGAAGTACGACACCATCCTGGGCCGACTCAAGGCCGAGGTGTCGCACACCGCCGACACGATCACCGTCGACGGGCACACGATCAAGGTCCTGTCCGAGCGCAACCCCTCCGACATCCCGTGGGGCGAGCTGGGCGTCGACATCGTCATCGAGTCGACCGGCATCTTCACGAAGAAGGCCGACGCCGAGAAGCACATCGCCGGCGGCGCCAAGAAGGTCCTCATCTCGGCTCCGGCCAAGGACGAGGACATCACCATCGTGATGGGCGTCAACCAGGACAAGTACGACCCGGCGAACCACAACATCATCTCCAACGCGTCCTGCACCACCAACTGTGTGGCGCCGATGGCCAAGGTTCTCGACGAGAACTTCGGCATCGTCAAGGGCCTGATGACGACGGTTCACGCGTACACGAACGACCAGCGCATCCTGGACTTCCCGCACTCGGACCTGCGTCGTGCCCGCGCCGCCGCCGAGAACATCATCCCGACCACGACGGGTGCCGCGAAGGCCACCGCCCTGGTCCTCCCGCAGCTCAAGGGCAAGCTGGACGGCATCGCCATGCGCGTCCCGGTCCCGACCGGTTCGGCCACCGACCTGGTCGTGACGCTGCAGCGCGAGGTCACCAAGGACGAGGTCAACGCCGCGTTCAAGAAGGCCGCCGATGACGGCGACCTCAAGGGCTACCTTGCGTACACCGAGGACCAGATCGTCTCCTCGGACATCGTCGGCGACCCGGCGTCCTGCACCTTCGACTCCTCCCTGACCATGGTCCAGGAGGGCAACACGGTGAAGATCCTCGGCTGGTACGACAACGAGTGGGGCTACTCCAACCGCCTCGTCGACCTCACGGTCTTCGTCGGCGGCCAGCTCTAAGTCCCAGAGCAGGCACCTCGATGTGAGCCAGGGCTCGGGCAGCGCGACGCCGCGCTGTCCGGGCCCTGTGCTACGTAGTGATCGATCAGCCCTCTCGGATCTCAAGAGCCTTCCCTAGGAGTCCCTTTATGCAGACGATCGACGAACTTCTCGCCGAAGGCGTGGACGGCAAGCGGGTCTTCGTCCGCGCCGACCTCAACGTGCCGCTGGCCGACGGCCTCATCACCGACGACGGCCGCATCCGCGCCGTCCTTCCCACCGTCAAGGCGCTGGCCGAGGCGGGCGCCAAGGTGATCGTCGCCTCGCACCTGGGCCGCCCCAAGGGTGCCCCGGACCCGGCGTTCTCCCTGCTCCAGCCCGCCGAGCGACTCGGTGAACTGCTCGGCGCGCCGGTCGCGTTCGCGCAGGACACGGTCGGCCCCGCCGCCCACGGCGCGGTGAACGGTCTGCAGCCCGGCCAGGTCGCGGTCATCGAGAACCTCCGCTTCAACGCCGGCGAGACGTCCAAGGACGACACCGAGCGCGGCGAGTTCGCCGACCAGCTCGCCGCCCTGGCCGATGTCTACGTGAGCGACGGCTTCGGCGCCGTGCACCGGGGGCACGCCTCCGTGTACGACCTTCCGGCCCGGCTGCCGCACTACGCCGGCTACCTCATCGCCACCGAGGTCGGCGTCCTGAAGAAGCTCACCGAGGACGTCCGGCGGCCCTACGTCGTCGCGCTCGGCGGCTCCAAGGTCTCCGACAAGCTCGCGGTCATCGACCAGCTGCTCGGCAAGGCCGACCGCATCCTGATCGGCGGCGGCATGGCCTTCACCTTCCTCAAGGCCAAGGGCTACGAGGTCGGCACCTCCCTGCTGCAGGAGGACCAGATCCCGGCCGTCACCGAGTACATGGAGCGCGCCGAGAAGCTGGGCGTCGAGCTGGTGCTCCCGGTCGACGTCGTGGTCTCCCCCGGATTCCCGGACCTGAAGGCCAAGGCGCCCACCGAGCACACCGCCGTCGACGCCGACCGGATGCCCGAGGGGCAGCTGGGCCTGGACATCGGCCCGAAGACCGGCGCCCTGTACGCGACCAAGCTCGCCGACGCCGAGACCGTGTTCTGGAACGGTCCCATGGGCGTCTTCGAGCACCCCGACTACGCCGAGGGCACCAAGGCGGTCGCCCAGGCGCTGGTCGAGTCCAAGGGCTTCACCGTCGTCGGCGGTGGTGACTCCGCCGCCGCGGTGCGCACCCTCGGTTTCGACGAGAATGCATTCGGCCACATCTCGACCGGTGGCGGCGCCTCCCTCGAATACCTCGAGGGCAAGACGCTCCCCGGCCTCGCCGCACTGGAGGACTGACCCCGCATGACGACCCGTATGCCGCTGATGGCGGGCAACTGGAAGATGAACCTCAACCACCTCGAGGCCATCGCGCACGTCCAGAAACTCGCTTTCGCCCTGGCGGACAAGGACTACGAGGCCTGTGAGGTCGCCGTCCTGCCGCCCTTCACCGACCTGCGCTCCGTGCAGACCCTGGTCGACGGCGACAAGCTCAAGATCAAGTACGGTGCCCAGGACCTCTCGGCGCACGACTCCGGTGCCTACACCGGTGAGATCTCCGGCTCGATGCTGGCCAAGCTGAAGTGCACGTACGTGGCCGTCGGCCACTCCGAGCGCCGCCAGTACCACGACGAGACCGACGACGTCGTCAACGCCAAGGTCAAGGCCGTCTACAAGCACGGTCTGACCCCGATCCTGTGCGTGGGCGAGGAGCTGGCCGTCCGCGAGGCGGGCAACCACGTCGCGCACACGCTCGGCCAGGTCGAGGGCGGTCTCAAGGACCTCCCGGCCGAGCAGGCCGAGTCCGTCGTGATCGCGTACGAGCCCGTCTGGGCCATCGGCACCGGCAAGGTCTGCGGCGCCGACGACGCGCAGGAGGTCTGCGCGGCGATCCGCGCCAAGCTCGCCGAGCTGTACTCCCAGGAGCTGGCCGACCAGGTCCGCATCCAGTACGGCGGCTCGGTGAAGTCCGGAAACGTCGCCGAGATCATGGCGAAGCCCGACATCGACGGCGCTCTGGTCGGTGGCGCGTCCCTCGACGCCGACGAGTTCGTCAAGATCGTCCGGTTCCGCGACCAGTAAGTATGCGGTAGCGGCGATTCGTCGTACCCTTGCGGGGGTCTGGTGCTGTTGCGCCGGGCCCCCGTCGTCCATCCAGTTCCGAGGAAGTTGGTCCAGCCGTGGTTTTGGGGTTCTCGATCGCCCTGATCGTCTTCAGCCTGCTGCTGATGCTGCTGGTGCTGATGCACAAGGGAAAGGGCGGCGGCCTGTCCGACATGTTCGGTGGCGGCATGCAGTCGTCCGTCGGTGGGTCCTCGGTCGCCGAGCGCAACCTCGACCGCATCACCGTGGTGCTCGGTCTGCTCTGGTTCGCGTGCATTGTCGTGCTCGGCGTCCTGATGAAGATCAACAACTGATCACCGCCCGACATCGGTACGGCAGCACAACTGCACATTACGCAAGCACATTCCGCACGTAAGGCCCCATGTCCGGTACGCGCCTCCAGGCGCGGCCTATCATGGGGCTTGCGTCTAGGGGTGGGGATGTAACTCCAATCACTGGACGCGCGTTGGGCCTTACGTAGACTGAGGCGCTCGCAGCGAAGCGTCACGCCGACTCGCTTCGCGGCACCATCACGCAGGGAGTTACGACCGTGGCAAGTGGCAACGCGATCCGAGGAAGCCGGGTCGGGGCGGGGCCGATGGGCGAGGCCGAGCGCGGCGAGTCCGCGCCGCGGCTGCGCATCTCCTTCTGGTGCTCCAACGGGCACGAGACGCAGCCCAGCTTCGCCAGCGACGCGCAGGTCCCCGACACCTGGGACTGTCCGCGCTGCGGCTTCCCCGCCGGACAGGACCGGGACAACCCGCCGGACCCGCCGCGCACCGAGCCCTACAAGACGCACCTCGCGTACGTGCGGGAGCGGCGCAGCGACGCGGACGGCGAGGCAATCCTTGCCGAGGCGCTCGCCAAACTGCGGGGCGAAATCTAGGAGTTGAGATCCGGCCAGGCACCCACAGGTGTCTGGCCGGAACCGTTTCGGGCGGCTTCGCGGCCGGGGCCCCGCCCCGCCGCCGGTGCTGCCACGCCCGCATGCCTGTGCCGCGCCCGTGCGCCGCTGCCGCGGACGGGTTCTCGTGTGCGCCCGCATACCGGTGAACATGGTCCGGAACGTCCATCGGGTCACGCTGATGCAGTAGCGCGTCCCGGAATCCACGGTGGGGCGTATCGGCTCGGCATTCCGCACGCCTCACCTCGGGTGCCCGCCCGGTGCGTTGCCGGGCCCCGCGGGCGTGGCGGCCCGCGGGGCCCGGCAGGGCACCGGGCGGGCACTGTTCGCGGACGTACACCGCGCCCTCGCCGTCACCGCGCTGATACCTGCGGGCAAGCGGGACGTATCTGTTGTTGAGCCGGAGGACGGCGCCACGTCAGCTCACGTCCAGCCCTGATCAATTAGGTTGGGACCGGCAGCGGGGCAAGGTACGCAGCAGCACAGGCAGGAAAGAAGGCGGAAGTCCGAGATGAACGCAGAAAGCCGTACCCGGCTGAACCAGACGCCCGAGTGGACAGCTCTGGCCAAGCACCGCGAGGAGCTCGCGGACACCCATCTGCGCGACCTGTTCGCGGCCGATCCCGGGCGCGGCTCCGGTTACTCGCTCCAGGTCGGCGATCTGCACGTCGACTACTCCAAGCACCTGGTCACCGACGAGACGCTGCGGCTGCTGCGCGAGCTGGCCGCGGCGACCGATGTCTTCGGGCTGCGGGACGCGATGTTCCGGGGCGAGAAGATCAACGTGACCGAGGACCGGGCGGTGCTGCACACCGCGCTGCGCGCGCCGCGGGACGCGGTGGTGGAGGTCGACGGGGAGAACGTCGTGCCGGCGGTGCACGCCGTGCTGGACAAGATGGCCGGTTTCGCCGAGCGGGTGCGCTCGGGCGAGTGGACCGGGCACACCGGCAAGCGGATCAAGAACGTCGTCAACATCGGCATCGGCGGTTCGGACCTCGGTCCGGCGATGGCGTACGAGGTGCTGCGCTCGTTCACCGACCGCGGCCTCACGCTCCGGTTCGTGTCGAACGTGGACGGCGCCGACCTGCACGAGGCCGTGCGGGACCTGGACCCGGCGGAGACGCTGTTCGTCATCGCCTCGAAGACGTTCACGACGATCGAGACGATCACCAACGCCACCTCCGCGCGCTCCTGGCTGCTGACCGGGCTGAAGGCCGGTCAGGAGGCGGTGGCGCGGCACTTCGTGGCGCTGTCGACGAACGCCGAGAAGGTCTCGGACTTCGGGATCGACACGGCCAACATGTTCGAGTTCTGGGACTGGGTCGGTGGCCGTTACTCCTACGACTCGGCGATCGGTCTGTCGCTGATGATCGCGATCGGCCCGGACCGTTTCCGGGAGATGCTCAACGGGTTCCACCTGGTCGACGAGCACTTCCGCACGGCTCCCGCGGAGGCCAACGCACCGCTGCTGATGGGTCTGCTGGGTGTCTGGTACGGCAACTTCCACGACGCGCAGTCGCACGCCGTGCTGCCGTACTCGCACTACCTGTCCAAGTTCACCGCGTATCTGCAGCAGCTGGACATGGAGTCCAACGGCAAGTCGGTGGACCGTGACGGGCTTCCGGTCGAGTGGCAGACCGGACCGGTGGTGTGGGGCACGCCCGGCACCAACGGCCAGCACGCCTACTACCAGTTGATCCACCAGGGCACCAAGCTGATCCCCGCCGACTTCATCGGCTTCGCCGAGCCGGTCGCGGACCTGCTGCCCGGACTGGTCGCCCAGCACGATCTGTTGATGGCGAACTTCTTCGCGCAGACGCAGGCGCTGGCCTTCGGCAAGACGTCGGACGAGGTGCGCGGCGAGGGAGTGCCCGAGGAACTGGTGCCGCACAAGACGTTCCAGGGCAACCACCCCACGACCACGATCCTGGCGAGGGAGCTGACGCCCTCGGTCCTCGGCCAGCTGATCGCGCTCTACGAGCACAAGGTGTTCGTGCAGGGCGCGATCTGGAACATCGACTCCTTCGACCAGTGGGGCGTCGAACTCGGCAAGGTGCTCGCCAAGCGGGTCGAGCCCGCCCTGACCGAGGGCGCGGACGTGCCCGGGCTGGACGAGTCGACCAAGGCGCTCGTGGCCAAGTACCGGACGCTGCGCGGCCGTTAGGCCAGAATGCGGGGAAGCGGGCGGCGGGAGTCCGCCCGCTTCCCGTAAATCCCGGCGATCACGATCAGGCCGCCGCGCTCAGGGTGTCCGCCAGCCGGCGGCGGGCCGCTCGGGCGGCGGGCAGGGCGGCGAGTGAGGCGGCGCCCAGCACGGCGGCACCGCCGAACAGCAGCAGAAGCACGGCGGACGGTCCCCGCGCGACGCCCGCGCCGATGCCGCTCGACCTGCCCTGGGCATCGATCAGCCAGTGCGCGAGGGGCAGCCCCAGAGCCGTACCGACGAGGACCGCCGCGAAGGCCGTGCACCCCGTGGCCGTCACGGTGATCGCGGTGATCTGCCTCGGCGTCAGCCCGATCGCCTTCAGCGCCAGCAGATCCCGCTCGCCCTCGCGGACCGTGCCGCCGATCGCGGTGAGCAGCTCGATGAGCCCGATCAGGGCCAGTACGGCGATCAGTCCCAGGACGACTCCGCGCAGCGGCGAGAGCCCGTCGGCCGGGTTGGTCACGGCGTGCACGTCGAAGCGTCCGTGCGCGGCCGTGGCCAGCTCCGTGGCCACCCGGTGCGGGTCCGCGCCGGGGCGCAGCTGGAGCTGGTAGAGGGTCGGCCGAAGTTCCGGGTCGTTCTCACGGAGGGTGTCGAGCGAGGTGGAGATGACCCGGCCACCGTTCTCCGGCTCGATGCTCCGCCCCACGATGTGCAGGATCTGCGGCTGAGCGCCCACGGTCATGCGCACCCAGTCGCCGACCCGCACGTCCAGCAGATCGAGCAGGCCCTGACCGGCCACCGCCTCGTCGGGTCCCCGCGCGGGGCGGCCCTCGGCCAGCGAGAACGGGTAGGGGTCCTGGCGTGTGCCGAGGCCGCGCAGCGCGATCGTGCCGGTCTGGCCGGGGACCAGGGCGGGCACCTGGATGCCCGGATGGACGCCGGTGACCTGCGGGTTCCGGTCGAGCAGGGCCCGTACGCCGGAATCGCTCAGACTCCCGTCCGGCCGGACGGTGAGCGCGGCCGCGAGACCGAGCTGCTCGGGCCTGCTGTGGAAACGGTCGATGGTCGTCCAGGCGCTCATGGCCACCACGATCAGCAGCAGGGGCAGCGCGAGGCGGGCGACCGTGGCCGCCGACCGCGGCCGGCGGGTGAACGCCTTGTGCCAGCCCAGGACCAACGCGGACGGCAGTCGCAGCCCGAGCGCCCCGCGTGCCAGACGCGGCAGCCCGCCACCGAGCGGTGCCGCGGCGCGCAGCCCCGGCACCGGTGACACCCGGCCGGCCCGCCACGCGGCGAGCCCCGTCGTCGCGGCGATGAACAGCACCGCGGCCGCGGGCACCGAGAAGAGCGCCGCGGTGTGTTCCGGCAGTCCCTGCCACACCCCGACCGCGTCCCCGAGACGCCCCGGGACCCGGCTGCCCAGCGCCTGCGTGAGCGTGCCCGCGAGCACGGCGCCCAGCAGCGCGAACGCCACGTGCTGCAGCAGGAAGATCCGTACCACCTGGCCCGGCGTGAAGCCGATCGCCTTCAGTACCGAGATGTCCCGCAGATGCCCGCGGATACGGGTGCCGATCGCACCGTGCACGGCGAGCCCGGCGGCGACCAGCGCGCCGAGGCCGAACAGGCCGAGAACCTGCCCGAGCAGCCGGTTGTCGCCCTGCGCCTCGGCCCGCGCCTGCTGCCAGGGGGAGACCTCGGTGACCGCCCCGGCGCCGAGGAGGGTGACGGCCCGCTGGACCGCGTAGTCCGTGTCACCGGGATCGGTCAGCCGCAGCCCGATCACTTGCCCGGCGCGTCCGGCGTTGCCCCGGACCGCCGACGGGAGCGCCCACACCAGGCCCGACCGCTCGCCCGGGCTGTACCGGGCCTCGGCGCTGTCGGCCACGCCCAGCACGGTCAGCTTCCGGGAGGTGCCGGGCACGGTGAGGGTGTCGCCCGGTTCGGCCCACAGTGCCCGGGCGAGGCTGCTCTCCAGCACCACGCCGTCCGCCTCGGCGGGGTCGAGCCAGCGTCCGGAGGCGAGCAGCGGGCGCCCCGTGGCGGGCTGCTCGGTGGCGCCGCGCAGTTCGACCACGGCGCGGGTTCCCCGTGACTCGACGGCGGTCGCGGCCGTGGGGTAGGGGCCCGCGACGGACTCCACTCCGTCCACGTCGGCGAGTCTGTGCGCGTCCGCGGACGGTCCGGTGTGGATCCACACGTGCGCGCCGTGCGACTGGGTGAAGACCCGCTGCCAGGGGTTGGTCGCGTAGCCGAAGAGCGCGGCGGCCAGCAGCAGGGAGGTGACGATCCCGGCGGTGGCGAGCACGATGAACAGCGCCTCACCCCGGTGGGTGCGCAGATCGGCGTGCGCCCAGCGCAACGTGGCACGCATGTCAGTCCTTCAGTTCCAGTACGCCGGATATCCCCAGGCCCGGCGTCGGTGTGCCGTCGAGTTCCGCGTCGTCGGCGATCCGGCCGTCGAAGAAGCTGATCACCCGGTCCGCGGCGCTCGCGAGCCGCGCGTCGTGGGTGACCAGCACGATCGTCTGGCCGCGCTGATGGAAACGGGACAGCAGCCGGGTGACCTCGCGGGTGCCCTTGCTGTCCAGGCTGCCCGCGGGCTCGTCGGCGAGCAGCAGGGGCGGATGGTTGACCAGCGCCCTGGCCAGCGCGACGCGCTGCTGCTCACCGCCGGACAGCTCGCCCGGCATGCTGCGCTCCTTGCCCTGAAGGCCCAGCTCGGCGAGCAACTGCTCGCGCTCGGCGCGCGCCTGCCTGGGGGAGCCCCCGGCGAGCAGGGCCGGGAGCTCGACGTTGTCGGCGACCGACAGGTTCGACACCAGGTTGAAGAACTGGAACACGATGCCGATGCGGCGCCGGCGCTCGACCGCCCAGCGGGCCTCGCCGTATCCGTCCGTGCAGACGCCGTCCAGCCAGATGCTGCCGGAATCCGGCCGCTGGAGCCCGCCGAGCAGATGCAGCAGGGTCGACTTCCCGGCGCCGGAAGGGCCGGTGACGGCCACGAACTCGCCCCGCCGTACGGAGAGGTCGACGCCGCGCACGGCGTGTGCTGGAGCCCCTTCGCCGTAGTGGGTCTTGACCAGGTTCTCCGCGCGCAGCACAGCGGGCTCGCCGGCACGCGGCGAAGGGCTCTCGGGCTGCGCCGACGGGTTCTCGGCGCGCGGCGCGGGAGGGGTGCGGCTCATTCCTGCTCCTCCAACTCCTCCTGGCAGCGTTCCAGCCAGTCGAGATCGGCCTGCAGATGCAGCATGGCGCCCTCGATGAGCAGCTGGGAGATGCGGTTGTCCCGGTTCTCGGTCGTGGCGAGCTTCGACAGTTCGCGCATGGTGTTCAGATACCGGCGCCGCTGCTTGTTGATCAGGGCGATCTGGTCGGCGAGACCGGTCTGCGGCGCGAGCGCGAGCTTCATGAAGAACTCGTCCCGTACCCGCGGTTCGTCCGCCGTCTCCTCGTACCAGGCGCGCAGCGCCTCCCGCCCGGCATCGGTGAGGTGGTAGATCTTCTTGTTGGGCCGGCTCGACTGCTCGACTTCCTCGCCCTCGATCAGTCCCGACTTCTCGAGGCGGCCGAGTGTCACATAGATCTGGCCGACGTTCGGCTGAGGGTACGCGGAGCCCAGCAGTTGCTCAAGGTCCTGCTTGAGCTCGTAGCCATGGGCCGGGCCGCGCGCCAGCAGGGCCAGGAGGGGCAGCCGCACTCGTGCTCTCCTCCCCCTCTTCTCTCTCTTTTTCTCGGTTCGCCCCCCGGGGCGTCCCGGCCGCTCACGGCATGCTCGTCATGTGTTGCGGGCCCATGTGCCGAACACCCATGAATGGGGGGCCAATGTGCCGCAGGCCCTAGTATCGCCCATACCTAACAGGTATACATGGCCTCTGACTCCGGGCGAAGGTGCCCGGTGCCGGTGTACAGGGAGGAACCTATGCGGTGGATACGCGCCGCCGGTAGGGGCCTCCTGGTCGTCGCGGTGGTCCTGTCCGGTTACGTCGCCTCGGGTTCGCCCGCCGACGGGGCGCGCGGGGGCGGACGCGGTCCGCTGACGCTGGCCACCGCCGGTGACCTCACCAACTATCTCGGGCCGCTGCTCGACGACTGGAACCGAGCGCACCCCGGCGAGAAGGTCACCCTCGTCGAACTCCCCGATTCCGCGGACGAGACCCACGCGCAGATGACCACCGACCTTCGCGGCGGTGACCGGAGCCGCTTCGACGTCCTCAACATCGATGTCGCGTGGACCTCGGAGTTCGCCGCCGCGGGCTGGATCTCCCCGCTGCCCCGCGACCGCTTCCCGCTCGACGGTTTCCTGCCTCCGGTGGTCGACACGGCGAGGTACGACGGGAGGCTGTACGCCGTCCCGTACGTCACCAACGCCGGACTGCTCCTCTACCGCAAGGACATCCTGGCCAAGGAGGGCGTCGCGCCGCCGCGCACCTGGGCCGAGCTGGAGAAACAGGCGAGGACCATCGCGCCGAAGTACGGACTCGACGGATACGCGGGCCAGTTCCTGCCCTACGAGGGCCTCACGGTGAACGCCGCCGAGGCGGTCTACTCGGCGGGCGGCACGATCCTCGGTGACGAGGGCGAGCGCGTCACGGTGGACTCCGCGGCCGCCCGCGAGGGCATCGGCTTCCTCGCGGACGGCGTCCGCGACGGCTGGATACCGAAAAAGGCGCTGACGTACAAGGAGCAGGAGTCCAAGCAGGCCTTCCAGGACGGCCGTCTCCTCTTCCTGCGCAACTGGCCCTACGCCTACGTCAGCGCCTCCGCCCCGGGATCGGCCGTCGCGGGGAAGGTCGGCGCGGTTCCGCTGCCCGGCCCCGACGGACCGGGGACCAGCGTGCTCGGCGGTTCGAACCTCGCGGTCAACGCGCGGGCCGGGCACCCCGATTCCGCCGCGCGTCTGATCGCGTACCTCACGAGTGAACGGGTGCAGCGCCAGGTCCTGACCAAGGGCGCGCTGCCGCCCGTACGGGCCGACCTCTACGAGGATCCGGAGCTGGTCCGGGAGTTCCCGTATCTGCCGACGCTGCGCGCCGGTGTTCTCGCCGCGGCTCCGCGCCCCAAGAGCCCCCGCTACGACCAGGTGAGCCTCGCCGTGCAGGCCGTGGTGCACGACGCGATGACCGGGCAGCAGACGCCCGAGGCCGCCGTGCGCCGGCTGGCGCGCGAGCTGGCCGACATCTCGCGCCGGGGCTGAGCCCCTTCCGCGTCGCATCCAGCGACCTTCCTAGTTACATGTTAGGTAACGCCGCCGTCTCATCTCGGGCGGGACAGGCCAATAAATGCGCATTTAAAGGGCCACCCTTCCGCTCCATCCTGTCTACTCGTTGACATCTCTGCGACATGCCTACATAACATGTATGCATAACCGAAGGCACGCACAGACAGGTCAACGGGTGACGCTCAACACGCACCGCTGGTGGCGCGACGCAGTGATCTACCAGGTGTACGTCCGGAGCTTTCTGGACAGCACCGGGGACGGCATCGGCGATCTCGCCGGCGTCCGGGCCGGACTGCCGTATCTGAAGAAGCTCGGGGTCGACGGCATCTGGCTCAGCCCCTTCTACCCTTCGCCGCAGCACGACCACGGCTACGACGTGGCCGACTACTGCGATGTGGACCCGCTCTTCGGCGACCTCGCCGAGTTCGACCTGCTGATGACGGACGCCCGGCGCCTCGGCATCCGGGTGCTCCTGGACATCGTCCCCAACCACTGCTCCAGCGAGCACCCGTGGTTCCGTGAGGCGCTGGACCCGGCGCCCGGCAGCACCGCCCGCGCCCGCTTCCACTTCGCCGACGGCCGGGGACCGGACGGCGCCGAACCGCCCAACAACTGGCACGCCATGTTCGGCGGCCCCGCCTGGAGCAGGGTCACCGAGCGGGACGGCACCCCCGGACAGTGGTACCTGCACATGTTCACGCCGGAGCAGCCCGACCTGAACTGGCGCAACCCCGAGGTCGGCAGCCACTTCGACCACGTACTGCGCTTCTGGCTCGACCGGGGCGTCGACGGCTTCCGTATCGACGTGGCCGCCGGGCTCTACAAGCACCCCGGCCTGCCGGACTCGCCCGACCCCGAGGCCGACGCCCGCACCCGCGACTCGGTCAACCCGCTCGCCTGGAACCAGCCGGAGGTCCACGACGTCTGGCGCCACTGGCGGTCGGTGTGCGAGGAGTACACCGCCGAGGACGGCCGGGAACGGCTGCTCGTCGGCGAGGTCTCCGTGCCGACCGCCCGCGAACACGCCCGGTACGTACGCCACGACGAGCTGCACCAGGCCTTCTTCTTCGACCTGCTGAGCGCGCCCTGGAACGCCGACGCCTTCCGCAAGGTCATCTCCGAGGCCATGCAGGACATCGCGGGCACCGGCTCGACGGTCACCTGGGTGCTCAACAACCACGACCAGGTCCGCACGGTCACCCGCTACGGCGAACTGGGCACCGAGGGCAGCGGTCTCGGTGCCGCCCGCGCTCGTGCCGCGGCGCTGCTGATGCTGGCGCTGCCCGGAGCCGCGTACATCTACCAGGGCGAGGAGCTCGGACTGCCCGAGGTCGTCGACCTTCCCGACGACGTGCTCACCGATCCGATATTCCGCCGGACCGGAAGCCGCGCACGTATCCGCGACGGCTGCCGGGTGCCGCTGCCGTGGTCGGGGCACGCGTCGCCGTTCGGCTTCACCTCGGGCGCGGAGAGCGCCAAGCCGTGGCTGCCGCAGCCCGCCTACTTCGCCGAGTACGCGACCGACCGCGCCCTCGCCGACACCCGCTCCTTCTGGCACCTCTACCGCGACGGACTCCAACTGCGCTCCGGACTACCCCAGTTGGGGGAGGGCGAGCTGCGGTGGCTGGACACCCAGCCCGGTGTCCTCGGCTTCGTCCGCGGCGACGGCCTGGTGTGCGCCGTCAACTTCGGCTCGGCACCTATGCCCGCGCCGGTCTCCGGAACCCCGCTGCTCTCCAGCGGCCCCTGCGCGCCCGGCGTCCTGCCCGGCTCGACGGCCGCCTGGTGGATCAGCGACTCCACCCATCCCTGAGCCCTCCGACCGAGTTCGGGTCCACGACCCTCCCTCCGAGCCCCGCTCCTCCCCCTCCTTGACGATCCGTCAACTTCCATTTCTCCGAAGGGACATCAACGATGATGCGACGACGTACGACCCTGCTCGCCGGCTGCACCGCCCTCGCCCTGGCGCTCGGCGCGACCGCCTGCGGAGGCGGCCCCGTCTCCGCGGGCGGCGGCGACAAGTCGCTCGACGGCCAGACGATCACCGTGGCCGGTGTCTGGTCCGGCAGCGAGCAGAAGAACTTCCAGAAGGTGCTGGACGCCTTCACCGAGAAGACCGGCGCCAAGACGCAGTTCGTCTCCACCGGCGACAACGTCTCCACCGTCATCGGCAGCAAGATCGAGGGCGGCAAGGCCCCAGACGTGGTGATGGTCCCGCAGGTCGGCGTGCTCCAGCAGTTCGCGAAGCAGGGCTGGCTGGAGCCGCTGTCCAAGACGGCCGGAACGGCGGTCGACGCCAACTACGCGAGCGTGTGGAAGGACTACGGCAGCGTCGACGGCACGCTGTACGGGCTCTACTTCAAGGCCGCTCACAAGTCCACGGTCTGGTACAGCCCCGACGCCCTCGACCAGGCGGGCGTCGAACCGCCGACGACCTACGACGCGATGCTGAAGGCCGGGCACACGGTCTCCGACTCGGGTCTCGCCGCCTTCTCCGTCGCCGGACAGGACGGCTGGACGCTCACCGACTGGTTCGAGAACATCTACCTCTCCCAGGCCGGGCCCGAGAAGTACGACGCCCTGGCCACCCACAGGATCAAGTGGACCGACCCGACGGTGGTCGAGGCCCTCACCACCCTCGGCAAGCTCTTCAAGGACAAGCAGCTGATGGCCGGGGGGCAGAACGGGGCCCTGAACACCGACTTCCCGGGCTCCGTCGAGAAGGTCTTCGGGCCCAAGCCCCAGGCCGGCATGGTCTACGAGGGCGACTTCGTCGCCGGCGTCGCCAAGGACCAGTTCGGCAGGAAGATCGGCGAGGACGCGAACTTCTTCCCCTTCCCGGCGGTCGCCGGCGGCAAGGCCCCCGTGGTCAGCGGCGGCGACGCGGCCGTCGTCCTCAAAGACGGCAAGAACCGGAAGGCCGCCATGCGGTTCCTGGAGTACCTGACGACCCCCGAGGCGTCCGCGGTCTGGGCCGGGGCGGGCGGCTTCCTGTCCCCGAACAAGAAGCTCGACCTCGCCTCCTACGGTGACGACGTCACCCGCGAGACCGCCAAGTCCCTCGTCGCGGCCGGGGATTCGGTCCGCTTCGACATGTCCGACCAGGCCCCGGCCGCGTTCGGCGGCACCAAGGGCGCCGGCGAGTGGAAGATCCTCCAGGACTTCCTGCGCGACCCGTCCGACCCGAAGGGGACCGCGGCCGAGCTGGAGAGCGCGGCGGCCAAGGCGTACAAGGGCTGATCGCGCATGACCGCCACGCTCCTGAAAGAGGCGAGCCCGCCGCCGGTCACCCTGGCCGACCGCCGGCGGCGGGCCCGGCGCCGCGGCCGGGTCGTCGCCCTCGCCTTCGTCCTCCCCGCCCTGCTCCTGCTCGGCGCGCTCGTCGTCTACCCCGTGCTGTTCTCCGTTGGCCGCAGCTTCTTCGACGCCTCCGGCACCCGGTTCGTGGGCGGTGACAACTACACCGAGATGTTCCGCGACCCCGCCACGATCAAGGCCGTCCGCAACACGGCGATCTGGGTGGTCGTCGCACCGACCCTGCTCACCGGCCTCGGCCTCGTCCTCGCCGTCCTCGTCGAAAAGGTGCGCTGGGCGACGGCGTTCAAGCTGCTGCTGTTCATGCCGATGGCGGTCTCCTTCCTCGCCGCGGGCATCATCTTCCGGCTCGCCTACGACGAGGACCCCGACAAGGGCGTGCTGAACGCCGCCGCGGTCTCCGTGCACGACGCCTTCACGGGAACCTCGACCTATCCGACCGCCCGCGCCCGCGACGGCCAGGGCCTCGCCAAGGGCGCCGACGGCTCGTACGGGACGACCGCCCCCACGTCGCCGGGCCACACCGTCGGCCTCGGCCTGGTCGGCGTACTCCCCGAGGACCTGCCGCAGGGCGCGCGGCCCGCGTACGCCGCCGCCCGGCGCCCGGCGGCGTCCGACGAACTGCGCGGTGTCGTCTACCTGGACTTCACCCGTGGCGGGGGAGGGGAGCAGGGCAAGGCCGACCGGAAGGAGAGCGGACTGCCCGAGATGACGGTCGAGGCGGTGCGGGACGGGCACGCGGTCGCGAGCACCACCACCGCGGCCGACGGCTCCTTCCGCTTCCGGGACCTCGGCCCGGGCCCGTACACCGTGCGGCTGCCCGCGTCGAACTTCGCCCCGCCGTACGACGGCGTGTCCTGGCTCGGACCCGCGCTCGTCACGCCGGCCGTCATCGGCGCCTACCTGTGGATCTGGACCGGCTTCGCCATGGTGCTCATCGGCGCGGGGCTCGCCGCGCTGCCGCGTGACGCGCTGGAGGCGGCCCGGATGGACGGGGCGAACGAGTGGCAGATCTTCCGCCGGATCACGGTCCCGCTGCTCGCACCGGTCCTGACCGTCGTCTTCGTGACCCTCGTCATCAACGTGATGAAGGTCTTCGACCTCGTCTACATCATCGCGCCGGGCCCGGTGCAGGAGGACGCCACCGTACTGGCCACCCAGATGTGGCTGGTGTCGTTCGGCGGAGGCAACAACCAGGGCCTCGGCAGCGCGCTCGGTGTCCTTCTCCTGCTCCTGGTGATCCCCGCCATGGTCTTCAACGTCCGCCGTTTCCGAGGGAGTCGATGATGAACGTGCTCAGGCGAGGGCTCGGCAGCAGCCTGGTGCAGGCGTTTCTCGTCGTCGTGGGCCTGGTGTGGCTCACCCCGCTCGCGGGTCTGTTCCTGTCCTCGCTGCGGTCGGCCCAGGACACCGCGAAGGGCGGCTGGTGGACCGCGCTGAAGAGCCCCGGGCAGCTGTCCTTCGACAACTACTCCGCCCTGCTGGGCAACGCGGGGATGACACAGGCGTTCTGGAACACCGTCCTGATCTCCGTCCCGGCGACCGTCCTCGTCGTCGTCATCGCCGCGCTCGCGGGATACGCCTTCGCCTGGCTGGACTTCCCGGGGCGCGACGCGATCTTCCTGCTGGTGGTCGCGCTGTTGGTGGTCCCGGTGCAGATCGGCCTGCTGCCGGTGGCCAAACTCTTCGGGCAGCTCGGGCTGTTCGGCACGATCCCCGGCGTCGTCCTCTTCCACGTCTCGTACGGCCTGCCGTTCGCGATCTTCCTGCTGCGCAACTACTTCGCGGAGATGCCGAAGGAGATGCTGGAGGCCGCGCGCATGGACGGGGGGAGCGAGTGGCGCATCTTCACCAGGCTGGTGCTCCCGGTGGGACGGCCGGCCATCGCAAGCCTCGCCATCTTCCAGTTCCTCTGGGTCTGGAACGACATGCTGGTCGCCCTCCTCTTCGCCGACAGTTCCGCACAGCCGCTGACGGTCGAACTCCAGTCGCAGATCCGGCAGTTCGGAAGCAACATCGATGTGCTGGCCCCGGGGGCGTTCCTGTCCCTGGTGGTCCCGGTGGCGGTCTTCTTCGCCTTCCAGCGGCACTTCGTCCAGGGGGTGATGGCGGGCTCTGTCAAGTGAACCGGGGGCGATCCCATACACCCCCACATCACATGTTCGAATTCTTCACAACAAACACATACCGTGTTGGTGATCTTCGGTGTGCCGGGAGATATGAGCTGATAGGGAGATACCTCCAGGGGGGCCTGTGAGGCCGCGACCCCTGTGCTGTGCTCAGGAGGTATTCACCGTATGCCCGATCAGTCCCGGACCGAGTCCGCTTCTGTCAGCGATCCCGGTCTCGACCGGCTGAAAGCCGTTCTCGACGGCTGGCGCAACTCCCTGCTGGACATGGGCGGGCGCAACCGGCTGCTGAACTTCCGGCACACCAGAACGGCGACCCTGGAGATCACCACGCCCTCCGCCGGCGTTCTCCTCTCCGATCTCGCCAAGGGCTGGGACTTCGCCTCCGTCGACGAGACGGCGGACGACGAGACGGCCGACGACGAGAGGTCGGGCGGCGAGAGGGCGGGCGACCGGCGGACGGGCGGCGAAGGAGCCGGGGCAGCCGGCCGACGGTCGCGGTCCGGGCTGGTCACGCAGAAGGCCACCCAGGCCTCGCTCGACAGCTCGCTGTACCAACTGCGCCAGAAGTCCGGCCAGATGTACAACGACTATGGCCTGTGGGTGCTCTGGCTCGGCGTCGGCATGCTCGACTGGCGTGAGGCGGACGCCCACGAGAGCAGCGCCGCTCCGCTGCTCCTCGTCCCGGTCGAACTGCGCAGGGACAGCAACCGGCGCTGTCGCCTCCATCTGGCGGACGACCAGGACCGTATCCACAACCCGGCGCTCGCCGTGAAGCTGGAGCGGCTCGGTGTGGACTGGAGCCCCGTCACCGCCACGGATGTCACGGACGTGCCCTCCGTGATCTCCGCCGCCCGCTCGGTCGCCGCCGGTCTGAAGGGCTGGTCGGTGGACGAGCGGGTGGTGCTCGGGCTGTTCGCCTCGCACCGGGAGGCCATGTACCAGGACCTCCAGCAGAACGAGGAGCAGGTCCTCGGCCATCCGCTGGTCCGGGCCGTCGCCCTCGGCCCCGACGCCGGCCTGTCCGATGACCTGATCGCCTTCGAACCGGCCGACCTGGACCGCATCGACGAGATCCAGCTGCCCGAGCGGACACCCCTGGTCCTCGACGCCGACGCCTCGCAGCGGCAGTGCATCGCCGCCGCCCTCGACCAGCGGTCGTTCGTGATGAGCGGCCCGCCCGGCACCGGCAAGAGCCAGACCATCACCAACATGATCGCCGCGCTCATGCACGCCGGGCGCAGCGTCCTGTTCGTCAGCGAGAAGGCGGCGGCGCTCGACGTCGTACGCAACCGGCTGCGCGGCGTGGGTCTCGGCGACTTCGTGATGGCGCTGCACAGCGGTGACACGAGCAAGAAGGCGGTGGCCACCGAACTCGCGCGGGTGCTGACCACCGAGGTCCGCGTCACCGGGGCCGCCGAACACGAACTGGAGCGGGCGCGCAAGCTGCGTGAGGAGCTGTCCGCCTACGCCGCCGCCATGAACGAAACCCGGGAACCGCTGACCCGCAGCCTGCACGACGTGCTCGGGCGCCTGGTCCTGCTGGAGCAGTCCGGCACTCCGAAGCTGCCGCTGTCCGCGGAGAACGCCAAGGCCGTCCGCGGCCTGACCGCCGGTGCTCTGCAGGAACTCGCCACCGCCTCCCGGACGATCGGCCGTGCCTGGCGTCCGGCCGTCGAGGGGGAGTCCTTCCCCTGGCGCGGACTGATCGGTGCCTCCGCACATCAGGTGGTCTCCGAGGCCGCGGACGCCCTGGACGCCCTCCTGACGGCGACCGGACGCCGCCCCTTCGCGGCGACGCAGGACGAACCCCGATCGGTGCGCGAGGTCCGGCAGGCCGTGCGCTCCCTGAGAGAGGGGCTCCCGGGCTCGGACGCCTCGCCGGACGCGGCGGCGCCGGTGGACGGAGGCCTCCCGGACGACGTATCGGCACAAGTGGCGCAGCTGGCCGACCTGTTCGGCCTGCCGAAGGCGGACCGTGCCGACGCGGCGTTCGCCCTCTGCGAGCTCGCCGACCTGACGACCGCCGAACACCGGCCGCCGCGCGGATGGTTCGACACCGACGTCCTGCGCCAGGCGCACACGGCGGCGCGGGAGCTGCGCCAGGCCCTGGACGCCGAGGCCGCGGCCCGGGCCACGGCCTCGGACGTCTTCGGCGAGCAGGTGCTCCGCTGCGCCGAACTGCCGGAACTCGTGGGCCGATTCGCCGCCAGGCACGGCGGTCTGATGGGGCGCTTCTCGGCCCAGTACAAGACCGACCGCGCCACCGTCACCGAGCTGACGCGCGGCGGCGTCTGGGACAAGTCGCTGCCGGGCCGGCTGGAGCAGGCGCTGGCGTGGCGCGATACCGCCGCCGAATCGGCCCGCCTGACCGACCGGCACGCCGCACTTCTCGGCCCGTACGTCCCGCGCACCCGGGAGGCACTGGCCGATCTCGACAGTGCGCTGTCCACGGCCGACCGCATCGATGTGCTGAGCAAGGACGCCGAACGCGACCTGCTCGCCGAGCGGCTCTGCCGCGACGCCGACACGGACCGCCTCCCGGCGCTGCTCGCCGAGAACGTCCGCCACTCGCTCGGCACCTGGTGCGGCACGGTCAGTGCTCGTACCGATCGCTGGACCCGTTCCGTCACCGCCCTGCTCGATCTGTTCGACACCGCCCGCCGGACTCAGCTCTCGCCGAGCCTGCTGGGCCCTTTCGACCAGGCCCACCGGTCGATCGAAGCCCTCCTCGGCGACGAGCAGGGCCCGGAGGTGTGGCACGCCTACGTCGACGGTCTCGCCGTCCTCGCCCGGCACGGTGCGGACGACCTCGTGGTCAGCGCGGCCGAGCGTGGTGTCGAACCCGGCCGACTCGCCGATGTCGTCGAGCAGGCGCTGCTGCGTGCCTGGGCCGACGGCATCCTCGCCACGGACGCGCGCCTGCGCAGTTCACGCTCCGACGACCTCGACGCGCGCGTGACCGACTTCCAGGAGGCCGACCGCCGTCTGATCACCGCCGCGGGCGGCGCCGTCATCGAGGCCTGCAACAAGCGGCGCCCCCGCCGCTTCGCCGGCGGAGCGGGAGCCGTCATCGTCCGGGAGGCGGAGAAGAAGACCCGCCACATGCCGGTACGGGAACTGCTCGGGCGGACCCGCGACGTCGTTCAGTCGATCAAGCCGTGCTTCATGATGAGTCCGCTGACCGTCAGTCAGTTCCTGCCGCCGGACTTCCACTTCGACGTGGTGGTGTTCGACGAGGCCTCCCAGGTCCGGCCCAGCGACGCGGTCAACTGCGTCTATCGGGGACGCACCCTCGTCGTGGCCGGTGACGACAAGCAGTTGCCGCCGACCTCGTTCTTCGACTCCTCGGTCGACGACGACTCCGACGAGTACGCGGAGGACGTCCCGGACTCCTTCGAATCCCTCCTGCATGCCTGCAAGGCCGGCGCCATGCGCGAACTGCCGCTGTGCTGGCACTACCGCAGCCGTCACGAGAACCTGATCACCTTCAGCAACCGTGAGTTCTACGGCAACTCGATGGTGACCTTCCCCGGAGCGCTGGACGAGGGCAACGACGTCGGCGTCGCCTTCCTCAAGGCCGACGGCGTCTACGACAGGGGTGGGCGTCGCGACAACCGCCTCGAAGCGGACTTCGTCGCCCGCCGCGTGCTCCACCACTTCGACACCCGCTCCGGCAGAACCCTCGGCGTCGTCGCGCTCTCCCAGGCCCAGGCCTCGGCGATCGACCAGGCCGTTCAGCAGGCCAGACTCGCGCGCCCGGACCTCGACCACTGCTTCACCGAGGACCGCCTCGACGGCTTCTTCGTCAAGAACCTGGAATCCGTCCAGGGCGACGAGCGCGATGTGATGATCATGTCTCTGGGCTACGGCCCCGATGAGCACGGCAAACTGGGCCTGAACTTCGGCCCCATCAACAAGGGCGGCGGCTGGCGCCGCCTCAACGTGGCGGTGACCCGCGCCCGCTACCGCATGGAAGTCGTCTCGTCCTTCAGGGGTACGAGCCTGCCCGACAGCCCCAACGAGAGCGTGCAGTACCTGAAGCGCTATCTCGAGTACGCCGAGAACGGGCCGTCCGTCCTCGCCCGCGACGTCGTCCAGGCGGACGCCGAGCCGGACAGCCCGTTCGAGGAGTCCGTTCTCGCCGTCCTGCGGGGCTGGGGCTACCGGGTCCAGCCGCAGGTCGGCGTCGCCGGCTACCGCGTCGACCTCGGTCTGCGCCACCCGCTACTGCCAGGTGCCTACGCGCTCGGCATCGAGTGCGACGGTGCCATGTACCACTCCTCCAAGGCGGCCCGGGACCGGGACCGGCTGCGTGAGCAGGTCCTGAACGGGCTCGGCTGGCGCCTCTACCGCATCTGGGGCACCGACTGGTACCGAGGGCGCGCGGCCGCGGAGCTGCGGTTGCGGGAGGCGGTCGAACACGCGATCGCCCAGGGTCCGCTCGCCGCGTCGGGCACGGTGACGGCCGCGCCGCCGTCGGCGTCCGGGGAACGGACACCTTCCGGGGAGCGGCCCGAACCGCAGGCACCGGTCTCCACGAACGGCACCGCGCAGCGGGTCGCCCTGCCCCTGCCGCGGACGCCCGGACCGGCGGAGCCGGAGTACGAACGCGTACCGGTCGACAGCGGCGTGGAACGCGAGTGGAGCACCCCGTACCGGACCGAACCGGTCGCACTGCGGCCGCGCCACGAACTGCACACGCCGGAGGCCCGGCCCACCCTGCGCAGACTGCTGGCCCAGGTCATCGAGGCCGAGGGGCCCATCCACGAGGACCTGTTGGTGCAGCGTGCCCGCGAGGCATGGGGCGTCGCCCGGGCGGGCAGCCGCATCCGGGACAACGTCCGGGAGGTGGCGCACACCCTGGTCCGCTCGGGTCTCGTCTCGATGGACGGAGCGTTCTTCGACACGGAGGGCCACGACGTGGTCAGGGCTCGGCATCCCGAGGACGGCGACACGGTCCGGAAGGTCGTGCACATCGCCCCCGCCGAGCGGTACGTGGCGCTCTGCGAGCTGGCCGCCGAGTGCCCTGGCATGTCCGAGGACGAGCTGATCAAGCAGGCCTGCGAGTTCTTCGGCTGGCGTCGCACGGGCAAGGACATCCGCGACTGCCTGGCGGCCGACATCGCGGAACTGCGCAGGCTGGGCCGACTGGAGGGCGGCCCGGACCGCGTCAGCTCGGCCCGCTGACCGGATCGGCCGTCCGGGGACGGACCGGACAGGGGCGGCAGGGTCAGGAAACCCTGCCGCCCCTGGTCGGGCGGAAGCCGGCGTTCAGGCGGAAGCCGGCGGATAGAGCGACCGCGGCAGTTGGGACGCCGCTGCCGCGTCCAGGAGCCACAGGGTGCGCGAGCGGCCCCGGGCACCGGCGGCCGGTGCCTGGATCTCGCCCGCGCCGGACAGGGCGATGGCGGCCGCCTGCGCCTTGTCCTCGCCGGCCGCCAGCAGCCACACCTCGCGGGCGGAGCGGATCGCGGGCAGGGTCAGCGAGATCCGGGTCGGCGGCGGCTTGGGCGCTCCGTGCACACCGACCACCGTCCGCTCCGTCTCCCGTACCGCGGGCAGCTCCGGGAACAGCGAGGCCACGTGGGTGTCCGGGCCGACGCCCAGCATCAGGACGTCGAAGGCGGGAACCGAGCCGTGGTTCTCCGGCCCGGCGGCCTTCGCGAGTTCCGCCGCGTACGCCTCCGCCGCCGCTTCCACGTCGGCGCCGTAGGGACCGTCGGACGCCGGCATCGGGTGCACCCGCGCCGGGTCCAGCGGCACCGCGTCGAGCAGTGCCGCGCGGGCCTGGGTGTCGTTGCGGTCGGGGTCGCCCTCGGGGAGGTACCGCTCGTCGCCCCACCACAGGTCGATGTGTGCCCAGTCGACCGCGTCCCGGGCGGGCGCGGACGCGAGCGCCGCGAGGAGCCCGTTGCCGTTGCGCCCGCCGGTGAGCACGATCGAGGCGTAGCCGCGCGAGGCCTGCGCGTCCACGATCTTCGTGATCAGCCGGGCCGCCGCGGCCTGGGCCATCAGTTCCTTGTCGCGGTGGACGACGAGCTGCGGAGTGTTCACTCGGCGGCCGCCCTGTCCGCGGCGGCCTTCTTGGCGAGCGCCTTCTCGGCCACCCCCGCGGGGGAGTCCTTGGCGGCCGGGGCCGTCTTCGTGGCGGTCGCGGTACCGCCCGAGGAAGCGGTCTCGGCGGCGGCTTCCGCCGCGCTCAGCCGGTCGACGCCGAAGCGCAGCGCCGAGGCGTAGGTGTCGTCCGGGTCGAGGCGGCGCAGCTCCTCCGCCATCAGCTCGGCCGTGTCGCGGCGCTTGAGCGCCACCGCACGGTCGGGCTGCCCCTGGATGGACAGCGTCGCGAGCGTGCCGTCGGCGCGGTCCAGGACGATCGGGCCGCAGCTCGTGTCCAGCCGCACCGCGGTGAGGCCGGGGCCCGAGGACAGCGAACGCTTGACGGGGACGTCCAGCCGGTCCGCGAGCCACATCGCGAGCAGCTCGCAGCTCGGGTTGAACTCCTCGCCCTCCACCTCGACCGCGTCCACGTCGCAGGTGACCTGGTCCAGGGCCGCGGCCAGCATCGAACGCCAGGGCGTGATGCGGGTCCACGACAGGTCCGTGTCGCCCGGAGTGTAGGCGTCGGCGCGGGCGTTGAGCTCCCGGACCGGGGCCTCGGCGGCGTAGGTGTCGGTCACCCGGCGCTGGCCGAGCGAGCCGAGCGGGTCCTTCGCCGGGTCGAGCGGCGCGTTCACCGGCCACCAGACGACGACGGGCGCGTCCGGCAGCAGCAGCGGCAGGACGACCGACTGGGCGTGGTTGATCACCTCGCCGTACAGGCGCAGCACCACCGTCTCACCGGTACCCGCCTCCGCCCCGAGCCGCACCTCGGCGTCGAGACGCGACTTCGTGCGGTCGCGGGGCGAGCGGGAGACACGCTTGATGACCACGAGGGTGCGCGAGGGATGCTCGCGCGAGGCCTCGTTGGCGGCCTTCAGGGAGTCGTAGGCGTTCTCCTCGTCGGTGACGATGACGAGGGTGAGTACCATGCCGACGGCGGGGGTGCCGATGGCGCGGCGGCCCTGCACGAGCGCCTTGTTGATCTTGCTGGCCGTGGTGTCCGTGAGATCGGTCTTCATGGGCGACGCCAGCTCCGTCCGTCTCGCTCGAGCATTTCGTCCGCCTCGACGGGACCCCAGGTGCCCGAGGGGTACTGCGCGGGCTTGCCGTGCTTGTCCCAGTACTGCTCGATCGGGTCGAGGATCTTCCAGGAGAGCTCGACCTCCTCGGTGCGCGGGAAGAGGTTCGAGTCACCGAGCAGCACGTCGAGGATCAGACGCTCGTACGCCTCCGGGCTCGACTCCGTGAAGGACTCGCCGTACGCGAAGTCCATCGAGACGTCCCGGATCTCCATGGAGGTCCCGGGCACCTTGGAGCCGAAGCGGACCGTGACACCCTCGTCGGGCTGGACGCGGAAGACGATCGCGTTCTGGCCCAGCTCCTCCGTCGCCGTGTGGTCGAAGGGGGAGTGCGGGGCGCGCTGGAAGACGACCGCGATCTCGGTGACACGGCGGCCCAGACGCTTGCCGGTCCGCAGATAGAACGGGACGCCCGCCCAGCGGCGGTTGTCCACCTCCACCTTGATCGCGGCGAACGTATCGGTCTTCGACTTGGGGTCGATGCCGTCTTCCTGGAGGTAGCCGGCGACCTTCTCGCCGCCCTGCCACCCCGACGCGTACTGGCCGCGGACCGTGCTCTTGCCCAGGTCCTTCGGCAGCCTGGTCGCGCCGAGCACCTTGGTCTTCTCCGCGGCGAGCGCGTCCGCGTCGAAGGAGGAGGGCTCCTCCATGGCGGTCAGCGCCATCAGCTGGAGCAGGTGGTTCTGGATGACGTCACGGGCGGCACCGATGCCGTCGTAGTAGCCGGCCCGGCCGCCGATACCGATGTCCTCGGCCATCGTGATCTGTACGTGGTCCACGAAGGACCGGTTCCAGATCGGCTCGAACATCGTGTTGGCGAAGCGCAGCGCCAGGATGTTCTGGACGGTCTCCTTGCCCAGGTAGTGGTCGATGCGGAACACCTGGTCCGGGGCGAAGACCTCGTGCACGATCGCGTTGAGCTCCTCGGCCGACGTGAGGTCGTGGCCGAAGGGCTTCTCGATGACCGCGCGGCGCCAGGAGCCGTTCGACTGGTCGGCCAGCTTGTGCTTCTTCAGCTGCTTGATGACCACCGGGAACGCGGACGGCGGCACGGACAGGTAGAAGGCGAAGTTGCCGCCCGTGCCCTGTGCCTTGTCCAGCTCGTCGATGGTGGCGCGCAGCCGCTCGAAGGAGTCGTCGTCGTCGAAGGTGCCCTGGACGAAACGCATGCCCTGGACGAGCTGCTGCCAGACCTCCTCGCGGAAGGGCGTGCGGGCATGCTCCTTGACGGCGTCGTGGACCTCCTGGGCGAAGTCCTCGTGGGCCCACTCGCGACGGGCGAAGCCGACGAGCGAGAAGCCCGGCGGCAGCAACCCCCGGTTGGCGAGGTCGTACACGGCGGGCATCAGCTTTTTACGTGACAAATCGCCCGTGACGCCGAAGATGACCAGGCCCGACGGCCCCGCGATACGCGGGAGCCGTCGGTCTGCGGGGTCACGCAGCGGGTTGCTGCTCGACAAGATTTCAGCCCTCCGAAGGGGCGAGGCGCTGGAGCTCCGCCTCGGTCGACTTGAGCAGGTCGTTCCAGGACGTCGCGAACTTCTCGACGCCTTCGTCCTCCAGGATCTGGACCACGTCGTCGTACGCGATCCCGAGCTTCTCGACGGCGTCGAGTTCGGCGCGGGACTGCTCGTACGTCCCGGCGATGGTGTTGCCGGTGATCTGCCCGTGGTCCTCGCTGGCCTCGAGCGTGGCCTCCGGCATGGTGTTCACGGTGTTCGGCGCGACCAGGTCGTCGACGTACAGCGTGTCCTTGTACGCCGGATCCTTGACGCCGGTCGAGGCCCACAGCGGACGCTGCTTGTTGGCCTGCGCCCGGTCGAGGGCGGCCCAGCGGTCGGAGGAGAAGACCTCCTCGTACGCCTCGTAGGCGAGCCGGGCGTTGGCGAGGCCCGCCTTGCCGCGGGCGGCCTTGGCCTCCGGGGTGCCCAGGGCGTCGAGCCGCTTGTCGATCTCGGTGTCCACGCGGGACACGAAGAAGGACGCCACCGAGTGGATCTTCGAGAGGTCCAGGCCGCGCTCCTTGGCCTTCTCCAGGCCGGTGAGGAAGGCGTCCATGACCGCGCGGTAGCGCTCGAGCGAGAAGATCAGCGTGACGTTGACGCTGATACCGAGGCCGATGACCTCGGCGATCGCCGGCAGACCCGCCTTGGTGGCCGGGATCTTGATGAGGGTGTTCGGGCGGTCCACCAGCCAGGCCAGCTGCTTGGCCTCGGCGATGGTCGCCGTGGTGTTGTGCGCCAGACGCGGGTCGACCTCGATCGACACCCGGCCGTCCTGGCCGCCGGTCGCGTCGAAGACGGGCCGCAGGATGTCGGCGGCGTCGCGGACGTCCGCCGTGGTGATCATGCGGATGGCCTCTTCGACCGTGACCTTGCGGGCGGCGAGTTCGGAGACCTGCTGCTCGTAACCGTCCCCGCTGCTGATCGCCTTCTGGAAGATCGACGGGTTGGTGGTGACGCCCACGACGTGCTGCTGGTCGATCATTTCGGCAAGGTTGCCGGACGTGATCCGCTTGCGCGACAGGTCGTCCAGCCAGATCGCGACGCCTTCCTCGGAGAGGCGCTTGAGTGCGTCTGTCATGGAAATTGCATCTCCTACGTGTCGTATGTCAGCGTCAGCTCTGGGCTGCGGCGATCGATTCCCGGGCGGCGTCGGCGACGTTCTCGGCAGTGAAACCGAATTCCCGGAAGAGCACCTTGCCGTCGGCCGAAGCACCGAAGTGCTCCAGCGAAACAATGCGTCCGGCGTCCCCGACGAATCGGTGCCAGGTGAGACCGATACCGGCCTCGACCGAGACGCGGGCCTTCACCGACGGCGGCAGGACGCTGTCCCGGTACCCCTGGTCCTGCTCGTCGAACCACTCCACGCACGGCATGGACACGACCCGGGTGGGGATGCCCGCGGCCTGGAGCTGCTCGCGCGCCTCGACGGCCACGTGCACCTCGGAGCCGGTGCCGATGAGGATGACCTCGGGCGAGCCGCCCTCGGCCTCGAACAGCACGTAACCGCCCTTGGCGGCGTCCTCGTTCGCCTCGTACGTCGGCACGCCCTGACGGGTCAGCGCGAGACCGTGCGGGGCGCCCTTGCCGAACACCTTGGTGTAGCGCTTGAGGATCTGGCGCCAGGCGATCGCCGTCTCGTTGGCGTCCGCGGGACGGACGACGTTGAGGCCGGGGATGGCGCGCAGCGAGGCGAGGTGCTCGACCGGCTGGTGCGTCGGGCCGTCCTCGCCGAGGCCGATCGAGTCGTGCGTCCAGACGTACGTCACCGGCAGGTGCATCAGGGCCGACAGGCGGACCGAGTTGCGCATGTAGTCGGAGAACACCAGGAAGGTGCCGCCGTAGATACGCGTGTTGCCGTGCAGCGCGATGCCGTTCATCTCCGCGGCCATGGAGTGCTCGCGGATGCCGAAGTGGATCGTGCGGCCGTACGGGTCCGCCTCCGGCAGCGGGTTGTCCGCCGGGAGGAAGGAGGACGTCTTGTCGATCGTGGTGTTGTTCGAGCCGGCCAGGTCGGCGGAGCCGCCCCACAGCTCGGGGATGACCGCGCCGAGGGCCTGCAGCACCTTGCCGGACGCGGCACGGGTGGCGACACCCTTGCCCGCCTCGAAGAGCGGGAGCTTCTGCTCCCAGCCGGCCGGCAGCTCGGTCGCGGCGATGCGGTCGTACTCGGCGGCGCGCTCCGGGTTGGCGGTGCGCCAGGCGGCGTAGCCCTTCTCCCACTCGGCCTTGGCCTGGGTACCCCGGTCCAGGGCCTGGCGGGTGTGGGCCAGCACCTCGGCGGCGACGTCGAAGGACTTCTCCGGGTCGAAGCCGAGAACGCGCTTGGTGGCCGCGACCTCGTCGTCGCCGAGCGCCGAGCCGTGCGCGGCCTCGGTGTTCTGCGCGTTCGGGGCGGGCCAGGCGATGATCGAGCGCATCGCGATGAACGACGGCTTGTCCGTCACCTTCTTCGCGGCCTCGATGGCGTTGTAGATGGCGTGCGGGTCGAGGTCGCCGTCCGGCTTCGGGGCGACGCGCTGCACATGCCAGCCGTAGGCCTCGTAGCGCTTGACCGTGTCCTCGGAGACCGCGGTCTCGGTGTCGCCCTCGATCGAGATGTGGTTGTCGTCCCACAGCAGCACGAGGTTGCCGAGCTTCTGGTGCCCGGCCATGGAGGAGGCCTCCGCGGAGATGCCCTCCTGGAGGCAGCCGTCACCGGCGACCGCGTAGATGAAGTGGTCGAACGGGGACTCGCCCTGCGGCGCGTCCGGGTCGAACAGGCCGCGCTCGTAGCGGGCGGCCATCGCCATGCCCACCGCGTTGGCGACACCCTGGCCGAGCGGACCGGTCGTGGTCTCGACGCCCGGGGTGTGACCGTACTCGGGGTGACCGGGGGTCCTGCTGCCCCAGGTCCGGAAGGACTCGAGGTCCTCCAGCTCCAGGCCGAACCCGGCCAGGTAGAGCTGGGTGTAGAGGGTCAGGGAAGAATGGCCGGCGGACAGCACGAAGCGGTCGCGTCCAACCCAGTCGGTGTCCGCCGGGTCGTGCCGCATCACCTTCTGGAAGAGGGTGTAGGCAGCGGGCGCCAGGCTCATGGCCGTACCGGGATGGCCGTTGCCGACCTTCTGTACGGCATCGGCGGCCAGGACGCGGGCGGTGTCCACGGCCCGCTGGTCCAACTCGGTCCACTCGAGGTCTGTTGTGGTCGGCTTGGTGCTCACCCTGGGTCAGGGCTCCTCTCCACATGTCACACATGTCGAATTGCCGGTGCACTGGGCGCCCCGGCCGTTGTCGAGCCTACCCCCGTAAGTACGTGCGTTTTTTCGAGTCATTCCAGACTGCCGGGACTCATCGGGATCCGCCTCCCGACTGGGCCGTTCCGTGTTCGACACGTGAATACGGAGCCGCTCGTCCGAGTGCTCAATCGAGTGTCGATCAGCTCTTCCAGCGGCACCGCTCAACACGAGCCCACCCCCGCGAATGCCGGGGTCTGGGCAACGTCTACAGTGGCGTGGTACGCGCGAGCTTTACGGGGAATTCACACCCGGGGCTTGCTGGGATGTCTCTGTCAGGGGTGTGCGTGACGGCCGTCGAATCCCGTCCAGCCGGTGTGCTCGGGACGAGCAGCAGCCGGGGTCAGCGGCCATTCGGGGCCCGTGTCAAGGCGTTCGTGGCGCTGACCAAGCCGCGGATCATCGAACTGCTGCTGATCACCACCGTTCCGGTGATGTTCCTGGCCGAGCAGGGCGTCCCCGACCTGAAGCTGGTCCTCCTCACCTGCCTCGGCGGCTACCTGTCCGCGGGCGGCGCCAACGCGCTGAACATGTACATCGACCGCGACATCGACGCCCTCATGGAGCGCACCTCGCAGCGCCCGCTGGTCACCGGCATGGTCAGCCCCCGGGAGTGCCTCGCCTTCGGCATCACCCTGGCCGTCGTGTCGACCCTGCTGTTCGGACTCGCCGTCAACTGGCTGTCCGCCTGGCTGTCGCTCGGAGCGCTCCTCTTCTACGTCGTCGTCTACACGATGATCCTCAAACGCCGTACCTCGCAGAACATCGTGTGGGGCGGCATCGCCGGATGTCTGCCCGTCCTCATCGGCTGGTCGGCCGTCACGAACTCCCTGTCGTGGGCGCCGGTCATCCTCTTCCTCGTCATGTTCTTCTGGACGCCGCCGCACTACTGGCCGCTGTCCATGAAGGTGCGGGACGACTACGCGCGCGTGGGCGTGCCGATGCTGCCGGTCGTCGCGAGCAACAAGGTGGTCGCCCGCCAGATCGTCATCTACAGCTGGGTGATGGTCGCGGTCTCGCTGCTCCTCACCCCGCTCGGCTACACGGGCTGGTTCTACACCGCGGTCGCGCTCGGCGCGGGCGGGTTCTGGCTGTGGGAGGCGCACGGCCTGCAGAACCGCGCCAAGGCCGAGGTGACGGGCGGCAAGCTCAAGGAGATGCGGCTGTTCCACTGGTCGATCACCTATGTGTCGATCCTTTTCGTGGCCGTTGCGGTGGACCCCTTCCTCCGCTAGCCGTGCCCCGGCCTTCCCGAGTGAAGCCGGGAGCTCGGGGGATCGTGGTCAAGGCCACGCACCCCACCCGTCGCCGATCGATCTACCCGTCGGTAGCATCCTGGCCATGGCAGACACCCAGCAGATCGACGAGACCCCCGGCGCCGTCCAGGACCCCAAGGCCGAGCGCGCCGCCGCCAAGCTCGCCCAGCAGATCGGCGCCTTCTCCAGGGCGCACGGCGGGGCCGAGGCACAGGTCGCCTACATCGGGCAGCGCGGCGCCCGCATCGTGCTCGTCGGCGAGGACGGCGGCTGGGGCGACCTCGTGGCGACGAGCTACGAGATCGCCGAGAACGCCGTGAAGAAGGCCGGGATCACCGTCCACGAGGCGTTCGACGGCGAGTTCGCGGCCAAGGTGAAAACAGGCCCGTACGAGTGGAAGCGCATGGCGGGCATCCAGCTCGGGGGACCCTCCAACGACTGACGGGTCACCCGTCGCACGGACGGCCGACAATCATCGGCTCTTCGCACGGGGTGTGCGGGACCAACACCTGACACCCGGCTCAACCGTTAGGACCTGAAAAGCAACGGTCCAGTCGCGGGGGAGTCCGGATGATCGAAACGCCGTCCCTGGTGGACCAGTACTGCCACGGAGTACTGCGGACGGAGCTGGGCCTCGGCACGTTCGAGGCCCAGCTCGCCAGAACCGAGGGGCCCCCGGCCCCCGGCACCACCTTCTTCGACACCCAGACCGGGTTCGCCGTACGACGCTGGTGTCCTCCCCTGCTCGGACTCGAGCCGCACTGCACGCCCGCCCACTATCTGGCCCGGCGGCGCGAACTCGGCGTACTGGAATCGGGCCGCAGACTGCTGCGCGGCAGCGGTATCACCACGTACCTCGTCGACACCGGGCTGCCCGGCGACCTGACCGGCCCGGGCGAGATGGCCTCCGCAGGAGCGGCCAGGGCGCACGAGATCGTCCGTCTGGAACTGCTCGCCGAACAGGTCGCCGACACCTCCGGAACGGTCGAGTCCTTTCTCGCCAATCTCGCGGAATCCGTCCACGGGGCCGCCGCGAACGCCGTGGCCTTCACCTCCGTGGCGGGCGTGCGGCACGGTCTGGCCCTCGCGCCCGAACCGCCGGGGCCCGGGGAGGTGCGGGGCGCGGCGGGCCGCTGGCTGGCGGGCCGCCGGGTGGGCGGCACGCTCACCGACCCCGTCCTGCTCCGCCATCTGCTGTGGATCGCGGTCGCGTCCGGTCTGCCCCTCCAGCTCCACGCCGGACTCGGTGAACCCGGCCTGCGCATCGACCGCACCGACCCCGTCCTGTTCACCGACTTCGCCCGCGCCACGGCCGGCCTCGGCACCGACCTGGTGCTCCTGCACGGCTACCCGTACCACCGGCACGCGGCCCATCTCGCAGGGGTCTTCCCGCATGTGTACGCCGACCTGGGCGCCGCCCTCGTCCGGACCGGCGCACGGGCGGCGGCCCTCCTCGCGGAGATCCTGGAGCTGGCCCCCTTCGGCAAGCTCCTCTTCTCCAGCGGAGCACATGGCCTGCCCGAACTCCATGTGGTCGGCGCCCGCCTCTTCCGCGAGGCGCTCGCACGGGTGCTCGGCAACTGGGTCGCCGAAGGGGCCTGGTCACTGACCGACGCCCAACGGGTGGCCGCCCTGATCGCGGCGGGGAACGCGCGGCGGGTGTACGCGGTGGAGTGAACCGAGCTCCCGCTGCGGCGAACAGCTCCCGCTTCGGGAAACGGCACCCGTTCCGGCGAACGGAGCAGGTGGCGCGAACCCTTCACTCGCGTGCCAGGTGGCTTCAGACTGTGCGGATGACCGACGAAGCCACGGCCCGGTTGCTCGACCGTTTCCTCGCCGATCTGCGCGCCCTGGACCCGGTCGCCCTGTGGGCACACGGTTCGCTGGCCGGCGGCGACTACCAGGAGGGGCGCAGCGACCTCGACCTGATCGCCGTGCTGGAGGATCCCGTCGGGTTCGGCACCGTACGCGGCCTGATCCGGTTGCACCGGCGTCTGCGGGCCGACGAGCCGCTGGCCGCGCAACTGCACTGCAGCTATCTGACGTCCGGGACGGCGGCCGACGCCGAGACGTCGTACATCACCTGGGCCCACAACGGTCCGATGCGACGGCCGGTCACTCCGGTCACCCGCCGTGAGCTGCACGCTTTTGGACGCGTCCTGCACGGGGGTCCGCCGGCGGACCTGCTGCCGCCGGTCCCGGACCAGGAGCTCCGCGCCTTCGTCGTCCGGGACCAGAAGGAGTTCTGGCGCCCTTCGGTGGACAAGGCCGGGCTGTGGACACGGGACGTGTGGGTCTGCCTGGGCACGATCACCTTCGCGCGGGCGACGGTGACCCTGCGGGACGGGCGGCTGATCTCCAAGGGGGAGGCCCTGGACCTGCTCCCCGGGCTCGGGGCGCCGGTCGAGGTCGTCGACGACATCAGGAGCCGGCGCTACGGGAATCCCGGTCCGCCCACACAGGAGTGGGCGCGGCGCAGGGCGGAGCTGACGAGGAGCTTCCTCGGTCCCGCGATCGACGGCCTGGTGCGGGCCTACGAGGGGGCCACGCGCGTGTGAGCGCCGAAGAGGGGGCTACACGCGTGTGAGCGCCGATGTCGTCGCGGGACCCGGCAGATCCGCCACGACCTCCGGACGCTCGCGCAGGGCCATCAGCACGCGCATCACCCCGATCCACACCAGGCAGGAGCCGAGCATGTGCAGGGCGACCAGAGCCTCGGGCAGGTCGGTGAAGTACTGGACGTAGCCGATGACGCCCTGGGACAGGAGGATCAGGAACAGGTCGCGGGTGCGCTGCAGAGGACCCCGGGGAGCGTCGACCGCCTTGAGGACGAACCACAGGGCGAAGGTCAGGGTGACGACGATCCAGGCCAGTACGGCGTGCAGTTTGGCGACGTTCTCCCAGCTGACGGGGATGCGGTCGACCTCGGTGGAGTCGCCCGCGTGCGGGCCCGCACCGGTGACGACCGTGCCGACCGCGATCAGCAGGACGGCGGCGGCGACAAGGAACCACACGAGTTGCTGCACCGACTTGCCGACGAGCGGACGCGGCGCCGCGTCGCCCTCGCGGGTGCGCTGCCACATGAGCGCGGCGACGGTGATGAGCGCGGTGGAGAGCAGGAAGTGGGCGGCGACCGTGTAGGGGTTGAGGCCGACCAGGACGACGATGCCACCGAGGATCGCGTTGCTCATGACGATCCAGAACTGCGCCCAGCCGAGCCGGGTGAGGCCTCGCCGCCACGGCTTCTGCGAGCGCGCGGCGATGATCGCCCACCCGACGGCGGCGCACAGCACGTACGTCAGCATGCGGTTGCCGAACTCGATGGCGCCGTGGAAGCCCATCGCGCTCGTGGCCGTGAGCGAGTCGTCGGTGCACTTGGGCCAGGTCGGGCAGCCGAGACCGGAGCCGGTGAGCCGCACGGCACCGCCGGTGACCACGATCACGACCGCCATGACGAGCGCGGCCAGGGCCGCGCGCTGCACCGTCCGGGATGTCGGGGTCCAGCGTTCGGCGATGAAGGCGAGCGGGTTGCGCACCGCGCTGAGGGCGTCGGCTCGGGTCAGGTTCTGCACGCGCACCATCGTAGGGGGCCGCTTGTGCACGCTTTCACGAGGGTCTGCCTCGCGGCGGTCCACCCGTCACTCCCAGCGGAAGAACCGGCCGGCCGCGCCGAGCCCCACGACCGCCCAGACAGCCAGGATCCCGAGGTCGGCCCAGGGCATCCCGGCCCCGTGCTGGAGCACGTCGCGCAGTCCGTCGGAGAGCGCCGAGATGGGCAGCAGGCCCAGAACGTCCTGGACGCCGGCGGGGAACTTGTCCATCGGCACGATCACCCCGCCGCCGATCAGGAACAGCAGGAAGACGAGGTTGGCGGCGGCCAGCGTCGCCTCGGCCTTCAGCGTGCCCGCCATGAGCAGGCCGAGTCCCGAGAAGGCGGCCGTGCCGAGGATCAGCAGGAGCAGGACGGCGAGCGGGTTGCCGTGGGGCGACCAGCCCAGCGCGAAGGCGATCACGGTCAGCAGGATCACCTGAAGGATCTCCGTGACGAGGACCGATGCCGTCTTCGCGGTCATCAGACCCCAGCGGGGGAGCGGGGAGGCCGCCAGCCGCTTCAGCACGCCGTACCGGCGCTCGAAGCCCGTGGCGATCGCCTGGCCGGTGAACGCCGTCGACATCACGGCGAGCGCCAGGATGCCCGGCGCCAGGAAGTCGACCGCCTCGCCGGCACCGGTGTCGATGATGTCGACCGAGCTGAACAGGACCAGGAGCAGCGTCGGGATCACGACGGTCAGGAGGAGCTGCTCTCCGTTGCGGAGCAGCATCTTCGTCTCCAGCGCGGCCTGCGCGCCGATCATGCGCGACAGCGGGGCGGCGCCCGGCTTCGGGGTGTACGTACCGGCGGTGGTCACGAACGCAGCTCCTTGCCGGTCGGTTCCGAGCTGTGCCTGGTTCATGAGCGCAGCTCCTTGCCGGTCAGCTCCAAAAAGACGTCTTCCAGGGTGTGACGTTCAACCGAGATCTTGTCCGGCATCACGCCGTGCTGGGCGCACCAGGACGCGACCGTCGCCAGCAGCTGCGGGTCGACCTTGCCACCGACCCGGTAGGACCCCGGCGTCAGCTCGGCCGCCGTGCAGTCCGCCGGGAGGGCCTTCAGCAGGGAGTTCACGTCGAGTCCGGGGCGGCCGGTGAAGCGCAGGGTGTTCTCGGCGCCGCCGCGGCACAGCTCCTCGGGGGAGCCCTGGGCGATGACCCTGCCCGCGTCGATGATCGCGACGTCGTCGGCGAGCTGCTCGGCCTCGTCCATGTGGTGCGTGGTGAGGATCACCGAGACGCCGTCGGAGCGCAGGTCGCGCACGAGGTCCCAGGTGGCGCGGCGGGCCTGCGGGTCGAGGCCCGCGGTCGGCTCGTCGAGGAAGACCAGCTCGGGGCGGCCGACGACCGCCATGGCGAGCGCGAGGCGCTGCTGCTGGCCGCCCGACAGACGCCGGTACGTCGTCCGGCCGCAGCCCTCCAGGCCGAGCCGCTCGATGAGCGCGTCCACGTCCAGGGGATGAGCGTGCAGTTTCGCGACGTGGCGCAGCATCTCGTCCGCACGGGCGCCGGAGTAGACGCCGCCGGACTGGAGCATCACGCCGATGCGGGAGTGCAGCTCCCCGGACTGTCTCACCGGGTCGAGGCCCAGGACGCGCACCGTGCCGGAGTCCGGCTTCCGGTACCCCTCGCAGGTCTCGACCGTGGTCGTCTTGCCCGCGCCGTTGGGTCCGAGTACGGCGGTGATGCCCGCCGTGGCCACCAGGTCGAGGCCGTCCACCGCGGTCTTCGTGCCGTACCGCTTCACCAGGGCCTGGACCTGGACCACGGGCTCGCTTCGCATGAGGCGCAAGTCTAGGGACGTCCGCGCGACCCGGAACCGCCGGGGGCCGGGGCCGCATCGACGTACTGGTCCCGCGGCCGGTGCAGCGGAAGCCACCGCTCCGCGTACGCCACCGCGTCGGCCACCGGGAAGAGCCGCGCCCGGGCCGCGCCCACGGTCCCCCGTACGACGGGACGGTCCCGTTCGAAGTCGGCGCCCAGCTCCTCGAACAGCTCGGAGGTGATCGATACCTCCCGCACCGTCTCCCAGCCCGTCGGGGAGGGCCGTCCGACCTCCACGACGGGCGAGGGAACGCGGTATTCGGCCAGGTGGAAGCTGGTGCAGGCGTCGTAGCCCGCGCCGAGCAGCAGGACGCGGGCGCCGCCGGCCTCCAGGCGGGCCAGCGGGCTTCGCTCGCCGAGCCGGCAGTCGGTCGCGTGCTCGTCGACGACCGCCGCCGCGCCCGGGCCCACCGCAGCGAACGAGGTCTCCGGGTGCGCGCTGCGCAGGGCGCCGGGCCAGGTGCGGACGGTCTCGGGTATCACGCCGACGCCTCGGGAGCGCGTCACGCGGGGGTCGAAGGCGGGCATGGTCGCCCGAATGGTCGGCCACCATTCCTCGGGCACCGGCGGGCGGCTCCACAGCGCCGGGTCGGAGAGGTCCCCGGACTGTGTCGGCACCACCAGGGTGCCGTCGGGACCGAGGGCGTCGAGCAGTCCCTGGACGACGGCCACAGGGCCGCCGTTGACCCAGCCGAGGGCGCTCAGCGAGGAGTGCGCAAGAAGCGTTTCCCCTGTTCGCACGCCCAGGGTGCGCAGGTCCGCGGCGACGGTGTCCCGCGTGACGAGTGGGCCGGTCGGAGGGGGTGTCGACATGGTTCGGGAGTCTCCCCGAGAGCCTGTCCGGCCGCCACCGAATTGATCGATCAAAGATCGTTTGCGCAGGTCACGTTAGGTATACCTAAGTGATGCAGCGCACCGCCCGCCCCGGAGGGTGCCGCTTGTCAGGCCCTGAGGAATTACGCAACAATGGTGTTGTGAAAAACGTTGGCGAGGTTCGGGAGACCCCCACGGGGGCCCCGCAGGAGGAACTCGCGACCGGTGAGCGCTCGACGCGCACCCGGGTCGCGCGGTCCATCCTGGACCACGGCCCGTCGACCGTCACCGACCTGGCGGGCCGACTGGGCCTGACCCAGGCCGCCGTACGCCGTCATCTCGACGCGCTCGTGGCCGACGACGTCGTGGAAGCACGTGAGCAGCGGGTCTACGGAGCGCGTACGCGCGGCCGTCCCGCCAAGGTGTTCGCCCTGACCGACTGCGGCCGGGACGCCTTCGACCAGTCCTACGACAAGCTCGCCGAGGACGCCCTGCGCTGGATCGCCGAGCGCGAGGGCGGGGACGAGGCGATCCTCTCCTTCGCCCGCGCCCGGATCGCCGCTCAGGCCGGGGCGTACCGCGAGGCCATCGAGGCCGCGACCCCCGAGGAACGCACGGAAGCGCTGGCCAAGGCCCTGAGTGCCGACGGGTACGCTGCCACGGCGCGCAGCGCACCGGTCGGCGAGCAGCTCTGCCAGCACCACTGCCCGGTCGCCCACGTCGCCGAGCGGTACCCGCAGCTGTGCGAGGCGGAGACGGAGTTCTTCTCCCAGCTGCTCGGCACGCATGTCCAGCGGCTGGCCACCATCGCCCACGGCGACGGGGTGTGCACGACGTTCATCCCCAAGATTTCGCAAACCTCGCAAACCACTGACAACGCATCTGCAAGCACCGCCGGGAGGAACCCCGCATGACGCTCCCCATCGAGGAGACTGCCCACCCTGAGCTCGAGGGTCTGGGTACGTACGAATACGGCTGGGCCGACTCCGACGTGGCCGGTGCCTCTGCCAAGCGAGGCATCAACGAGGACGTCGTCCGCGACATCTCCCAGAAGAAGTCCGAGCCGGAGTGGATGACCAAGCTCCGTCTCAAGGGTCTGCGCCTCTTCGAGAAGAAGCCCATGCCCAACTGGGGTTCCGACCTGTCGGGTATCGACTTCGACAACATCAAGTACTTCGTGCGCTCCACGGAGAAGCAGGCGGAGTCCTGGGAGGACCTGCCCGAGGACATCAAGAACACGTACGACAAGCTCGGCATCCCGGAGGCGGAGAAGCAGCGCCTCGTCGCCGGTGTCGCGGCCCAGTACGAGTCCGAGGTCGTCTACCACCAGATCAACGAAGAGCTCGAGGCGCAGGGTGTCATCTTCATGGACACCGACACGGCGCTCAAGGAGCACCCGGAGCTCTTCAAGGAGTACTTCGGCACCGTCATCCCGGTGGGCGACAACAAGTTCGCGTCGCTGAACTCCGCGGTGTGGTCCGGCGGCTCGTTCATCTACGTGCCGAAGGGTGTGCACGTCGAGATTCCGCTCCAGGCCTACTTCCGTATCAACACGGAGAACATGGGCCAGTTCGAGCGGACCCTGATCATCGTCGACGAGGGCGCCTACGTGCACTACGTCGAGGGTTGTACGGCGCCGATCTACTCCTCGGACTCCCTGCACTCCGCGGTGGTCGAGATCATCGTGAAGAAGGGCGGCCGCTGCCGCTACACGACGATCCAGAACTGGTCGAACAACGTCTACAACCTGGTCACCAAGCGCGCCGTGGCGTACGAGGGCGCGACCATGGAGTGGATCGACGGCAACATCGGCTCCAAGGTCACCATGAAGTACCCGGCCGTCTACCTGATGGGCGAGCACGCCAAGGGCGAGACCCTGTCCATCGCCTTCGCCGGCGAGGGGCAGCACCAGGACGCCGGCTCCAAGATGGTCCACATGGCGCCGAACACCTCCTCGAACATCGTGTCGAAGTCCGTGGCGCGTGGCGGTGGCCGTACGTCCTACCGCGGTCTCGTCGAGATCGGCGAGGGCGCCCACGGCTCGAAGTCCAACGTGCTGTGCGACGCGCTGCTCGTCGACACCATCTCCCGCTCGGACACCTACCCCTACGTGGACGTCCGCGAGGACGACGTGTCCATGGGCCACGAGGCGACCGTCTCCAAGGTCTCCGAGGACCAGCTCTTCTACCTGATGAGCCGCGGTCTGACGGAGTTCGAGGCGATGGCGATGATCGTGCGCGGCTTCGTCGAGCCGATCGCCAAGGAACTGCCCATGGAGTACGCCCTCGAGCTCAACCGGCTGATCGAGCTCCAGATGGAAGGCTCGGTCGGCTAAGCGCCGGCCGCCGTATCCATCAAGCCACTCACGCAAGAAAGCGAGCAGACCGACAGCCATGGCTGAGGCTCTTAACATCCCGGTGGGCAGCACGACCGCCGGCCAGATCGCGGTGGCCGCCGAGTCGACCGTCGCCACGCGCATGAGCGCGCCCCCCTCCTTCGACGTGGCGGACTTCCCGGTCCCCCACGGCCGCGAGGAGGAGTGGCGGTTCACCCCGCTGGAGCGCCTGCGCGGGCTGCACGACGGCACCGCCGTCGCGACCGGCGAAGGCGTGCGGACCGACGTGACGGCCCCCGAGGGCGTCACCGTCGAGACGGTCGCCCGTGACGACGCGCGGATCGGCAAGGCCGGCACCCCGGTGGACCGCGTCGCCGCCCAGGCGTACTCGGCGTTCGAGAAGGCCGGTGTCGTCACCGTCCCCAAGGAGACGGTGCTCACCGAGCCCATCCGGATCGCCGTGCACGGCGAGGGCGGGGTCGCCTACGGTCACCAGGTCATCGAGCTGGGAGCCTTCGCCGAGGCCGTCGTCGTCATCGACCACACCGGTGACGCGGTGCTCGCCGCCAACGTCGACTACGTCCTCGGTGACGGCGCCAAGCTGACCGTCGTCTCCGTCCAGGACTGGGACGACAAGGCGGTCCACGTCGGCCAGCACAACGCGCTGATCGGCCGCGACGCCACCTTCAAGTCGTTCGTGGTCACCTTCGGCGGCGACCTCGTACGCCTGCACCCGCGCGTCACCTACGCGGGCACCGGCGGCGAGGCCGAGCTCTTCGGCCTGTACTTCACGGACGCCGGTCAGCATCAGGAGCACCGCCTCCTGGTCGACCACAACACCCCGCACTGCAAGTCGAACGTCGCCTACAAGGGCGCGCTCCAGGGCGAGGGCGCGCACGCGGTGTGGATCGGCGACGTCCTCATCGAGGCCAAGGCCGAGGGCACGGACACCTACGAGATGAACCGCAACCTGGTTCTGACCGACGGTGCCCGCGTCGACTCCGTGCCGAACCTGGAGATCGAGACCGGCGAGATCGTCGGCGCCGGCCACGCCTCCGCGACCGGCCGCTTCGACGACGAGCAGCTCTTCTACCTGATGGCCCGCGGCATCCCGGCCGACGAGGCACGGCGTCTGGTGGTCCGCGGCTTCTTCGCCGGGCTGGTCCAGCAGATCGGTGTCGACGACATCGAAGAGCGCCTTCTTGTGAAGATCGACGAGGAGCTGGAGGCGTCGCTCTGATGCCCGGCACCTTCGTGCGCGTCTGTGGGCTGAGCGAGCTGGAGGAGGGCACCCCGATGAGGGTGGAACTCGACGGCACGCCGGTCTCGGTCGTGAAGACCGAGGGGGAGGTGTTCGCGATCAACGACATCTGCTCGCACGCGAACGTCTCGCTCTCCGAGGGCGAGGTGGAGGACTGTCAGATCGAGTGCTGGCTGCACGGCTCCGCGTTCGACCTCCGCACCGGCAAGCCGTCCGGCCTTCCCGCGACGCGCCCCGTCCCCGTATACCCCGTTCAGATCGAAGGGGACGACGTGCTCGTCTCCCTCAACCAGGAGTCCTGAGGAACCCATGGCAACGCTTGAAATCCACGACCTGCACGTCACCGTCGAGGCCGACAACGCCACGAAGGAGATCCTCAAGGGCGTCGACCTGACCGTGAAGCAGGGCGAGACGCACGCCATCATGGGCCCCAACGGCTCGGGCAAGTCGACGCTCGCCTACTCGCTCGCGGGCCACCCGAAGTACACGATCACCAGCGGCACCGTCACCCTCGACGGCGAGGACGTCCTGGAGATGTCCGTCGACGAGCGCGCCCGCGCGGGCCTGTTCCTGGCGATGCAGTACCCGGTCGAGATCCCCGGCGTCTCGGTCTCCAACTTCCTGCGCACCTCCGCCACCGCCGTCCGCGGCGAGGCCCCCAAGCTGCGTACGTGGGTGAAGGAGGTCAAGGAGACCATGGAGCGCCTCTCCATGGACCCGGCCTTCGCCGAGCGCAACGTCAACGAGGGCTTCTCCGGCGGTGAGAAGAAGCGCCACGAGATCCTTCAGCTGGAGCTGCTCAAGCCGAAGATCGCGATCCTCGACGAGACCGACTCCGGCCTGGACGTCGACGCCCTGCGCGTCGTCTCCGAGGGCGTCAACCGCGTCCGCGAGACCGGTGAGGTGGGCACCCTGCTCATCACCCACTACACGCGCATCCTGCGCTACATCAAGCCCGACTTCGTCCACGTCTTCTCCGGCGGCCGCATCGTCGAGTCCGGTGGCGCCGAGCTCGCCGACAAGCTGGAGAACGAGGGTTACGAGTCGTACGCAGTCGACGCGAAGGGTGGCGTATCCGCGTGACACAGCTGCCGGGCCTCCTCGACACCGAGGCGATCCGCAAGGACTTCCCCATCCTGGACCGCCAGGTCCACGACGGTAAGAAGCTGGTGTACCTGGACAACGCGGCGACCTCGCAGAAGCCGCGCCAGGTACTGGACGCACTCAGTGGCTACTACGAGCGCTACAACGCCAACGTCCACCGCGGTGTGCATGTGCTCGCCGAGGAGGCCACGGCGCTGTACGAGGGCGCGCGCGACAAGGTCGCCGCGTTCATCAACGCGCCGAGCCGCGACGAGGTGATCTTCACCAAGAACGCCTCCGAGTCGCTCAACCTCGTGGCCAACATGCTGGGCTGGGCCGACGAGCCCTACCGGGTCGACCACGAGACCGAGATCGTCATCACGGAGATGGAGCACCACTCCAACATCGTTCCGTGGCAGCTGCTGTCGCAGCGCACCGGTGCGAAGCTGAAGTGGTTCGGCCTCACCGACGACGGCCGCCTCGACCTGTCGAACATCGACGAGATCATCACGGAGAAGACGAAGATCGTCTCCTTCGTGCTGGTGTCGAACATCCTGGGCACCGTGAACCCGGTCGAGGCGATAGTGCGCCGCGCCCAGGAGGTCGGCGCCCTGGTCCTGATCGACGCGTCGCAGGCCGCGCCCCACATGCCCCTCGACGTCCAGGCCCTCCAGGCCGACTTCGTGGCCTTCACCGGTCACAAGATGTGCGGTCCGACGGGCATCGGCGTCCTCTGGGGCCGCCAGGAACTCCTCGAGGACCTCCCGCCGTTCCTCGGCGGCGGCGAGATGATCGAGACCGTTTCGATGCACTCGTCGACGTACGCCCCGGCGCCGCACAAGTTCGAGGCGGGCACCCCGCCGATCGCGCAGGCGGTCGGTCTGGGAGCGGCGATCGACTATCTCTCCTCGATCGGCATGGACAAGATCCTCGCCCACGAGCACGCCCTCACCGAGTACGCGGTGAAGCGGCTCGCGGAGGTCCCCGACCTCCGGATCATCGGCCCCACCACGGCCGAGGACCGCGGCGCCGCGATCTCGTTCACGCTGGGCGACATCCACCCGCACGACGTGGGCCAGGTCCTCGACGAGCAGGGCATCGCGGTCCGGGTCGGTCACCACTGCGCCCGTCCGGTCTGCCTGCGGTACGGAATTCCTGCGACGACGCGAGCGTCGTTCTATCTGTACTCCACGCCGGCCGAGATCGACGCTCTGATCGACGGCCTGGAGCACGTACGGAACTTCTTCGGCTGAGGGGCTGGCTGGGAACGTGAAGCTGGATTCGATGTACCAGGAAGTCATCCTGGACCACTACAAGCACCCGCACGGGCGCGGTCTCCGGGACGGCGACGCCGAGGTGCACCACGTCAATCCCACGTGCGGTGACGAGATCACCCTGCGCGTGAAGTACGACGGCGAGCGGATCGAGGACATCTCGTACGAGGGGCAGGGCTGCTCGATCAGCCAGGCCTCCGCCTCCGTACTGAACGACCTCCTGGTCGGCAAGGACGTGTCCGACGCGCAGAAGATCCAGGAGACCTTCCTGGAACTGATGCAGTCCAAGGGCCGTATCGAGCCCGACGACGCGATGGAGGAGGTGCTGGAGGACGCGGTCGCGTTCGCCGGTGTCTCCAAGTACCCGGCCCGGGTCAAGTGCGCCCTCCTCAGCTGGATGGCGTGGAAGGACGCGACGGCCCAGGCTCTGGGCGAGAGCGCCGAGAGGAAGACGGCATGAGCGAGAACACCGTGACATCGGACAAGACCGCTGTGGCATCGGACGAGACCGTGGCATCGGGCGAGGCCGCTGTGGTGTCGGGCGAGATCCTGACGACGAAGCCCGCCTCGGAGGAAGAGGTCCGCGAGGCGCTCTACGACGTCGTCGACCCCGAGCTCGGCATCGACGTCGTCAACCTCGGCCTCATCTACGGCATCCACATCGACGACGCGAACATCGCGACGATCGACATGACCCTGACGTCCGCGGCATGCCCGCTGACCGACGTCATCGAGGACCAGGCCAAGTCCGCCACGGACGGCCTCGTCAACGAGCTGCGCATCAACTGGGTCTGGATGCCGCCGTGGGGCCCGGACAAGATCACGGACGACGGCCGCGAGCAGCTTCGGGCGCTCGGGTTCAACGTCTGAGCCTTCGGTACCTCGGTACTTGAGCGCTTCGGTACTTCCGTGCCTCGGCACTTCGGTACCCGCATGGGGCGGCACCTTCGGGTGCCGCCCCATGGCGTTTCCGCGGTGGCGCTCCGGTCTCAGGCCCAGCCCCGCACCAGACGGAACGCCGAGTCGGCCCGGTAGAGCCTGCTGTCCTCGGAACGCTCCAGGTGGAGCTGGAAGTTGCGGTGGCGCAGGAAACGGCCCGGGTAGTTGAGCGCCTCCAGCCGCACGGCGCCGGAGGAGCCGGACCCACGGGGGCAGAAGGTGGCGTCCTTCCGGAAGAGGGCGGAGCCGTCGCTGCGGTCGGCGCGCAGCAGGAAGTCACGGTGACGCAGGTAGGCGCCGTCGGCCGTGGTGAAGGAGTAGCAGGAGGATTTCGCCAGTCCTGGGACCACGGTGAAGCTGGCGGCCCGCCGGGTCGCGGCCGAGCTGTCCGAGCTCACCGGGTCGAGCCGGACCTTTCCGTCGCTCAGATGCCAGAAGCGGTCCGGGTAGTTGACCGCCTGGACCGACTTGCGCGAGGAGGCCGGCCGGGGCGCGGAGGCGCTGCCGGACGCGGCGGGCGCCGACGTTCCGGGGACGGGCCGGCTGCCGGAACCCAGATCCGACGGCGCCGGCGAGGCGGACCCCCGCGCGGCGGAATCCTGTGAGGCGGAATCCTGTGAAGCCGAGCGCGCGGCTTCCGGCGAGGACAGCGCGTTCTTGCCCACCGGGGCGCCGGTGGCTCCGGCGGGGGCGCCGGGGAGGAAGGGATTCGTGGTGTCGGCCGTGGTCCTGTTGTCCGCCCGGTTCTGTGATGGATCGTCAGAATGGTTCGACTGTACGGCGATCACGGTCACGGCGGCGATGGTCACGGCCACCGCGAGCCCGCCGGCCAGCCAGAGCCGACGGGTCCCGGGCAGCTTGCCATCGTCCTTGGCCCCGGCCGTCTGCCAGGGGGCCGGCGGAACGGGAACGAGCTCGGCCGTCATCGGGTAGGGCGCACCGTGCGGGGTGGGGCGCCAGGGCGCTATCTCCTTGGAGGGGCCGGGCTGGTCGGGCCCGGACCCGGGCGTCACTTCAGGCATACGCGTTCCTAGAGGGGGGAGGGCGAGCGCGCGAGAGGGCGACGCAAGGGGGTGGAGGGTGCGGGCACACGGGCAGGGTGGTCGTGGAGGCCCGGTGTGCGACGGGTGAAACAGTAGTGGAACTGTTGAGTTCTGAGCAGTCGTTTCCCGTAGCGATACCGGCGAATTGCCTTGCCGCAGCGGGGAGTTGTCCGACGGTGTCCCAGGGAATCGCACGAAGCCGGGCGGTGGCGGGGTGAGGCGCCGGTCCCGCTCCCGGTCTCGGGGGACGCAGTCACTCCCGGTCTCCGGGGGACGGGCTTCACAGGGCGCTCTCAGCACACTCCCAGCCCGGCCTCATCGCGGGCGCGAATGCGTGGCGCCGTGTCCGATTCTGTGCGACCTGGTGCGCCCTGGTGCGACCTGGTGCGGCCTCTGCGACCTGTGCGAGGCCGCGCTGGGTGGTTCGCCGAAGGGTGTGGCCGGGGGCGGTGGCGGGCCTCCTCGTGCCGGGGGAGACTGCCGTTCATGGCTGTCTCCTTCTACCACCTCGTCATCGAAGCCCACGACCTGCCCACGATGGCCCGCTTCTGGTGCCGAGTCCTCGACTGGCGTGTGCTGTTCGAGGCCGAGGACGAGATCGTCATCGGCTCCGACGCGCACGCGCTGCCCGGGCTCTGCTTCGTGCCGGCCGCGGAGCGCATGACCGTCAAGAACCGGCTCCACATCGACCTCACGCCGGACGACCAGGCCGCCGAGGTCGCGCGGATCCTCGCCCTCGGGGCGCGCCGGGCCGACGTGGGGCAGGGCGAGGACGTCAGCTGGGTCGTCCTCGCCGATCCCGAGGGTAACGAGTTCTGTGTGCTGCGGCCGAAGAAGTCGCTACTGGACTGAGCCGGGCGCACCCGGAGCGCCGGGCGCGTCCGGGCCGCCGGGCGACTCCGGAATCACGGCCACGCGCATCAGCACGTCCGCCAGGCCCTCCCTGCGGATGCGCTGGTCGATGTACAGCAGGTTCGTCACCAGCGGCATGAACACCATGGAGAACATCTGGGTGACGACACCCACGATGAGCGAGAGCACCAGGTAGGGCCCCATCTCGGGTATGAGCTGTGCGAAGACGTCCGCGGCGTCCGGGGGCGGCTGCGCCGAGGGGACGTACGGCTGCGGGGTCGGCATCGCGAACATGAGCGGCAGCCTGATCACCAGCGAGGCGATGACCGCGATCAGGCCGCCGAGCAGGGTGATGCCGAACGTGCGCCACCACGTGCCGCGCATCAGCCGCACCGAACGCCGCATCGCCGTCAGCGGAGACGCACCCTCCAGCACGGCGGCGGCCGGGGCGAAGCTGAACAGGACGTACAGCCAGATCGTCAAAGGCACCGAGAGCAGCAGGAGCAGGAAGATGGCCCCGACCGACACGAACGGCTCGGACGTCGTCACGGACACGACCAGCGCGACGGACATCAGGGCGAACAGCGCCAGCGGGATCACGACGATCAGGCCCATCAGCAGCATCACCCCGAACACGGAGGGGGTGCGCGGCCAGGCGCGCCGCCAGACGCCACCGATGTGGGCCCGACGTCCGAGTACGGCGTCGTGCAGGGTCGCCGCGGACGAGGCCTGGATGAAGGCGTTGGCCACCAGCGCGACCAGCAGACCGACGGCCCACATGGTGCCGAATGCGACCAGGACGGCACGTATGTCGGTCCAGTCGGCTGTACGGGGTGCCGCGGAGATGCGATGCAACTGGTCGGCCGTCGCGGCGTAGGCGAGGCCCGCCATACCCAGGGTCAGGGCCGCCAGGCACAGGCCGACCAGGGCGGCGAGCCCGAACAGCGGCCGCGCGTAACGGCGCATCGTGACGAAGGCACCGCCGAGAACGGTGTCCACGCCGAGCGGGGCCAGGGGGATCACTCCCGGCTTGGGCGGCGGAGGCGGCGGCATCCAGCCCCAGCCGCCCGGAGCACCCCCGTACGGTCCCGACGGTCCCCACCCAGAACTGTCCGACATGCCTCGTGCGCTCCATTGTTTCGGGAACCTGTGCGATTCCGGCCCCACTGTGATCGCGAACGATATCCGCTGGGGTGCATGGTGCCCATGGGGTTTACGTGATCACTTTGTGTACGGGTGTACGTATCGATGTGTACTCTTGTACGCATGGGATATGTGCTGCTCGCGGGAGCCATCGCGGCGGAGGTGGGCGCGACCACCGCGATGAAATACACAGAAGGCTTCAGCAGGCTGTGGCCGTCGCTGCTGACCGTCCTCGGATACGTCGTCGCCTTCGCGCTCCTCGCGCAGACCCTGAAGACCGTCTCGGTCGGGACGGCCTACGCGATCTGGGCCGGTGTCGGCACCGCCGCCATCGCGGCCATCGGCATGCTGTTCCTCGGCGAGGGGCTCACGGCCGCGAAGGCCGCCGGGATCGCGCTGATCATCGGCGGAGTCGTGCTGCTGAACCTGGGCGGGGCTCACTGATGGCCGCGCACGGCGCGGCGGACGGCGGCCTTTGATGGCGCGCCGGTACGACCCCGAGCGACGGCAGCGGATCATCGACGCGGCGATCCGTGTCGTCGGCGCCAAGGGCATCGCCGGGCTCAGCCATCGCTCCGTCGCCGCCGAGGCCGATGTGCCGCTCGGCTCCACCACGTACCACTTCAAGACCCTCGACGAACTCATGGTCGCCGCCCTGCGCCAGGCGAACGAGGGCTTCGCCAAGGTTCTCGCCGCGCGCGGCACCCTGGAGGACACCCGTGCCGACCTGGCCGCCGAACTCGCCGGGCTGATCGGCGAGTGGCTGGCCGGCGACCGCACCGGCGTGGAGCTGGAGTACGAGCTCTACCTCGCCGCCCTCCGCAGACCCGCCCTGCGCCCGGTCGCCGCCGAGTGGATCGACAGCCTCGTGGAGCCGCTGACCCGCCGCACGGACCCGGTCACGGCGCGGGCGCTCGTCGCCCTGCTGGACGGGATCTGTCTCCAGGTGCTCCTGACGGGGACGGCGTACGACGAGGGGTACGCGCGCGAGGTGCTGGCGCGGGTGCTGCCGTGAGTCGGGACGGCCGGTGCTGGTGCTGCCCTGTGTCGGTGTGGCGCTGCTGATGTGAGTCGGGATGGCCGCGGTGGGCCTGCCGTGGGGCGGGAGGGCCGGCGCCGGTGCTGTTGTGAGTCTGGATGCCCGGATGCCCGGATGGGGTTCGGGGGTGCGGGTCGGGCGCTCGGTACCTGAGACGTCCCGCGTACCGGTTCGCCCGGGCGGACCCCGCCACGTTAGGTTTCACCCATGACCGACACGACTGCTTCTCGTACCACCGGCGCCGTCGCCGCCGGGCTCGCCACCCTCACCGCCGACGGCACCGTTCTCGACACCTGGTTCCCCGCGCCCGAACTGTCCGCTGCGACTGCCGAGGGCCCCGGCCCGTCCGGCACCGAACGGCTGTCCGCCGAGCGGGCCGTGGAACTGCTCGGCGAGGGAGCCGCGCAGGCGATCGGCCCGGACGCCCGCCGGGGCGTCGAGGTGGTCGCGGTCCGTACGGTCATCGCGTCGCTCGACGACAAGCCGCTCGACGCGCACGACGCGTACCTGCGCCTGCACCTTCTCTCGCACCGTCTCGTCAAGCCGCACGGCCAGAACCTGGACGGCGTGTTCGGGCTGCTCGCCAACGTCGCCTGGACCTCGCTCGGCCCGGTCGCCGTCGACGACATCGAGAAGGTCCGGCTGAACGCGCGCGCCGCCGGTCTGCACCTCCAGGTGACCTCCATCGACAAGTTCCCGCGCATGACGGACTACGTCGCGCCCAAGGGCGTCCGCATCGCCGACGCCGACCGGGTCCGCCTCGGCGCGCACCTCGCCGAGGGCACGACCGTCATGCACGAGGGCTTCGTGAACTTCAACGCGGGCACGCTCGGCACCTCCATGGTCGAGGGCCGCATCTCCGCCGGTGTCGTCGTCGGCAACGGTTCGGACATCGGCGGCGGCGCGTCCACCATGGGCACCCTCTCGGGTGGCGGCAACGTCCGTATCACCATCGGCGAGCGCTGCCTCGTCGGCGCGGAGGCGGGCGTCGGCATCGCCCTCGGCGACGAGTGCGTGGTCGAGGCCGGGCTGTACGTCACCGCCGGCACGCGTGTGACGATGCCCGACGGAGACATCGTCAAGGCACGCGAGCTGTCCGGGGCGTCGAACATCCTGTTCCGCCGCAACTCGGTCACCGGAACCGTCGAGGCCCGCCCGAACAACGCGGTGTGGGGCGGCCTGAACGAGGTCCTGCACAGCCACAACTGACCATGGGCGGCCGTGATCTGCGGCCGCCTGATCGATCGATGTTCTGACCTGCTGTCGAGCTGTCGGCAGGTGTCGACGTCGGTCATCGTCGAGCGCCCTTCCACGGCCCCAGGACGGCCCGGGAGGGCGCTCGCCTATGTGCCGAGGCTCGTGGCGAACTCCTCCAAGGCTGCGAAGTCGTCCTCGCGCAGGCCGAGCCGGGGGTCGACGTGACGCAGGAGAGCGGCCGCCGGGTGGTGGGCGGCGACGAACGCGTCGTCGGCCGGGCCCTGTTCGTCGTCCACCCAGGCGAAGGAGCGGCCCGCGGCGTAGGTCACGATGCGTTCCGTCTTCCAGTGGACGCCGTCGGGGCGCTCGGCGAAGAGCGCGCCGGTGAAGTCGACGTAGGGGAGTTCGGGGAGGCCGATCACGGGCGCGATCCAGCGGTTGGCGGCGTCCATCCACGTGGTCGCCCAGCACAGGTCGTAGCCGAGGGCGAGGAGGGCACGGCCGTGATCGGGGTGGAGCCAGACGCGCAGGGGCCGGCCGGGCTCCAGGGTCACCCGGATCGTCGTATAGCCGGCGGGCCGGCGTTCCGGCTGGGCCGCGTACGGGTTGAGGGGGCCGTCGACATCGAGGAACAGCAGCGGTCGGCTCACCTCGACAACGTACGGCAGGAACGGCGTGGGCTCGCGGGAATTCCGCACCGTGCGCAGGCCAGGATGGTCCCTTCGCCGCGTGGCCTGGGATTATCTCGCCACGTCAGGCATAGCGGCGGGCGGGCGCGCGCGTCATAGGGGGCACAGGGGCCGGGCACAGAGCCCGCCGGGGAAGAGAAGGTGACGATGGATGCCGAAGGGCAGGAGAGTTTCCGGGAGTTCGTGGCGAACCGGTCGTCCGCGTTGCTGAAGACGGCCGTTCTCCTCAGCGGCGGGGACCGGCACGCTGCCGAGGACCTGCTGCAGAACGCGCTGATCAAGGTGGCGGGCCGCTGGAACCGGATCGACGAACCGGAGGCCTACGTACGGCAGGTCCTCTACCGGCAGCAGGTCAGCCGCTGGCGGCTGAAGTGGCGGCGGCGCGAACTGAGCGTCGCCGAAACGCCGGAGGCGAGCACGGGAGCGGACGCCGCGTCGGCCGCCGAGCTGCGCCTCGTGATGCGCGGGGCGCTGGCCCGGCTGACCGCCCGGCAGCGCACCGTTCTCGTCCTGCGCTACTTCGAGGACCTGCCGGAGGCCGACGTGGCCCGGATCCTGGGGTGCTCCGTGGGGACCGTACGGTCCACGACGCACCGCTCGCTGGCCCGGCTGCGCACCCTCGCGCCCGAACTTGCGGCGCTCGGCCCGGCCGCGGCCGAGGCCGAGCAGCCGCCGTCCCGTGACTACTCGCCCGTGGAGGTGCGTCCGTGAACGTCGATGAACTGGTAGGCGACGCCTTCCGTGAGCAGGCCGCGGACAGCATGCCCGCGCCCCCGTACTTCGCCGACCGGGTCCTGGCCGTACGGCGCCGCCGCCGCACCCGCAGGCTCGCGACCGTCGCCGTGGCGACCGCCGCCGTGGTCGCCGTCGCGGTGGGTGTACCGCGCCTCGTCGGCGGCGGTGACGATGTGCGGCCCGCGAGCGAGATGAACAAGAGCGACATCATCGGCCACCCCGACCAGTCACCGCCGAGGACCATGATCGCGGCGGGGGACACGGTGCTCTCCGCCTTCTACGTCAACAAGCCCGTCAAGCAGGCGAACGGCGACAGCGTCCTCACCCGGGTGTACGGGCTCCTCGACCAGAAGTCGGGTACGTACAAGAAGGTCAAGTGGGCCTTCCTGGACGTCGCACCCGGCTCCCGCACCGCCGCCGTGCTGGAGGGCGAACTCCCGGCCAGGCGCATCGGGCTGCTCGACCTGATCACCGGCAAGGTCGACCGCTGGATCCCGGTGGACCGGGGCGTCGGCGGTGTCGCCTTCTCGCCGGACGGCAAGAAGCTCGTCGCGACGACCTATGCGAAGGACCCCGACCGCACCTTCGTGGACCATCCTCAGAACGTGAACGGCAAGGAGATCCCCGGGCCGGTGCCGAGCCGTACCGGATTCGCCGTCGTGGACGTCGCGTCGGGCCGGGCGGACTGGCACGAAGCGCCGTATCAGACCGACGAGATGGGATGGCCCGGAAACTCTCGTGAGGACTTCGACTGGAGCCACGACGGCACGCTCGTCTACGTGAACTCCATGGAGAAGCCCTTCCGTCAGTACTACGGTCTGGACGGTGACAAGGCCGAGTGGCCCGTGGGTGAGAAGGTTCCCGTCTCCGTGGAGGCCGGCGTCTCGCCCGACGGGAAGCTCGGGGCGGGGAACTTCGCCGGCCGCGGCACCGTCATCGCGGCCGCGATCGTGGATCCGCGCACCGGCGGACAGGTCGACACCGTGCCGGTACAGCAACTCCTCGCCTGGGCCGACAACAAGCGGCTCATCGCCTGGGGCTGCGACCCCAAGAGGTGCTCCGGCAAGGGAGAGTTCCACAACCAACTCCTCCTGGTCACCATCGGCACCGACAAGGTCGTACCGCTGAGCGACTTCCGCAAGGCGAGCGACACTTACCCGGGACGCTGGACGCCCGTCTTCAGTACCCGCTGACCAGATGTTCGTACGCTGCCAGCAGCCCGTCGGCCGTCTCGCGGTCGGCGGGCCGCAATGGGGGGCGAGGTGGGCCTGCCGGGAGGCCGAGGCGGCCGAGCAGGGCCTTCGCCGTGACGGTTCCCGGCAGGCCGGCCGACATCATCGACTCGATGAGGGGGACGGCCCGCCGCTGGAGACGCGCCGCCTCGGCGGTGTCGCCCGCGTCGAACGCGTCGAGGATCGACCGGAAGTGACGCGGCGCCGCGTTCGCCACCGTGCTCACATACCCGGCCGCGCCGATCGCGTACAGCGCGAGGACGTACTCGTCGCAGCCCGCGTAGTACGCCAACTCGGTACGGGCCAGCACCTTCTGCGTACCGAGGAGGTCGTACGCGCAGTCCTTGACCGCCACGATCCGCGGATGCTCCGCCAGCCGGATCATCGTCTCCGGCTCGATCCGGGTCCCGGTGCGCCCCGGGATGTCGTAGAGCACGAGGGGCAGCCCCGAGGCGTCCGCGATCTCCCGGAAATGCGCCTCGACCGCGTCCTGCGGAGGCCTGCTGTAGTACGGCGCGACCACCAACAGCCCGTCGGCGCCCGCCTTTTCGGCCGCGAGGGCCAGCTCCACGGTGTGCCGGGTGTCGGCCGTCCCCACCCCCGCCACGATCGACGCCCGGTCGCCGACGGCCTCCCGCACCGCCCGTACCAGCGCGGCCTTCTCGGCGTCCGTCGTGGTCGGCGACTCACCCGTCGTCCCGGAGAGCACCAGCCCGTCGCATCCCTCGGCCACCAGTCGCTCGGCGAGCCGCTGGGCGCCGACGACATCCAGCGCACCCGCCTCCGTGAACGGCGTGATCATCGCGCAGAGGGTACGGCCCAGGGGAGGAGCGGCTCGCGTCGCCCGCGAGGCGGCCGGGGAAGCGGTGACGGTGACGGCGGTCGGGGGAACGGTCCTCGGAACGGTCATGGAAGTAGTCTCGGCCTCCCCACTGTGAAGCTCCACTTAATTCTTCTACGAGATATCCGCAATGGATGCTACGCATTTCTGCAGTGCCCGGGGCGGGGGGCGGCGAACGGGGCGGTGACTGCTGCAGGTCGGCCGGGTCGTCCCGGGCCGCGTGGAGGCACTGGTGCCAAACCGGCCCGTCATGGGTCACCATGGCGTGGACGGCAGTCGTCGGCAGAGCGGGAGGCGTCATGAGGCTCGGCAAGGCACTCGCCACCGGAGTCGCGCGGGAACAGGCTCACGCACACGAGGACGAGTTCGAACTCCCCGAGATCATCGAGGAGTCGGAGACGTCCGTGCCCGAAGAGGTTCCGGCCGGACGATGAGGCTGCGGCTCCCCGAGGAACACCCGACGGAGCCGCCGACCGGATACAAGATCGCCCACCCGGTGCTGTCCCAGGACGGCACCCGGGCCGGGTTCACCGGCGTATCGCTGGGCGGGGCGCTGCCGTACGGAGTACTGGACGAGGCGCGCTGTGTCTACGGACGGCGGCACCACGCGCCGCACCGCCGCTGCGACTGCGGCTTCCACTGTGTGCACGAGTCCGCCGCCGCCGAGGCGATGCTGTGCACCGCCGAGCACCGGGCGGCCGTCCTCCTCGAAGTCTCCGTCCTCGGTGCCTACATCCGCTTCGAGCGGGGCTTCCGCTACGCCCGTCAGCGGGTGCGCAGCGCCACCGTCGGCCCCTGCGGCTGCGGCGCCGTGGCCGGAGCGCTGGCCGACGCGGGCTGGGGGCGCCCGGGCTGGCGCGCGTTGACGGCCGCCTGCGCGGGATGCGTCCGCGGTCGTACGTCGCTCTCGCTCGCCTCCTTCGCACGGCTGGCCGGGGAGGGCCTGCGGGTGCGGGTCACCGGCGGCCCCATGGTCGCCACGGCCGGTCTCGGAGTGTCCGAGCTGGTCGCGGAGGCGGCGCTGCTCCAAGCCCGACTCGACTGGTTCCAGAGCCAGTTGGCTCGCCTGGACGACCAGGGCTCGCAGGGATGACCCGGACCGGTCCGGGTACCCGAGTCCCGGCGAGCGAGAAGAGCCGGGTCCTCGCCGTGAGCCTGCTCCGACGGCGGCACAACGGTCATCGACGGCACCGTTGAGGTCCGTCCGAGGGGTCGGAGGGGAGCGATGCGGCGGCGAACCGAACACGGGTTCGCCGCCGCATCGTGTGCCACCCCCGTCGTCGGCACGGCGACCACCGCATCGTGTGCCGCCCCCTCGCCGGCACGGCGACCACCGCAGGGTGTGCCGCCCGTCGCCGGAGCGGCGACGTCGAGCGCCGGCCCGGTGCCCGCTCCGTCCCGGAGGACCGGCCTCCCGGCCCCACGTCACACCCGCTCGGCGGCGTCTCGTTCGCCCCCCTTGCGCAGCGGCACGATCCCCGTCTCGGCCTTCTCCCGGGCCGCGCGCAACGCCTGCAGGCGTGGGGGCCACTTGCGGGTGTCGCGGGGTTCGACGTAGGGCTCCTCGGTCGGGGGCCGGCCGTGGGTGATGGCCCGCTGGCGGGCTACCTCCGCGTCGAACTCCAGGCCCAGGAGGATGGCCAGGTTGGTGAGCCAGAGCCAGACGAGGAAGATGATGGCCCCCGCGAGCGTGCCGTACATCTTGTTGTACGAGCCGAAGCCGGCGGCGTAGACGGCGAATCCCGCGGACGCGGACAGCCAGATCAGGGTGGCGACGACGCTGCCCGGACTGAACCAGCGGAAGCCGCGGCCGGAGACGTTGGGAGCGGCCCAGTACAGCAGCGCGATCATCAGCTCGACGAACACCAGCAGGAAGGGCCACTTGGCGATCGACCACGCCGTGATCGCGGCGTCGCCGAACCCGATCGCGGTCCCGGCCCGTTCGGCCAGTGGGCCGGTGAACACGACGATGACCGCGCTCGCGGTGAGGAGCAGCATCAGTGTGACGGTCAGCACCAGCCTCAGCGGCGTGACCTTCCAGACCGGACGGCCCTCCGGGAGGTCGTACACGGCGTTGGACGCACGGATGAAGGCGGCGACGTACCCGGAGGCGGACCACAGGGCCGCGACCAGTCCGGCGATCGCCAGCACCCCGCCCGTGCCGCCGCTGTCGCCGAGTTGCGCCACCGCGTCACGCAGGATCTCGCGCGCCGGGCCGGGCGCCAACTCCCCTACGTTGTCGAGGAGTTTGTTCGTGACGCGCTGCCCCATGACGCCCAGAAGGGACACCACCACCAGCAGTGCGGGGAACAGTGACAGCACGCCGTAGTAGGTCAACGCGGCGGCGCGGTCGGCGAGTTCGTCGTCCCGGAACTCCTTCGTCGTGCGCCATGCCGCGGCCCACCACGCCCGTGCGGGCAGTCCGGCAGGCCGAGCCTTCTCGGCAGGCCCGGCCTTCGTGTCCGTGTTCGCGTTGGTGTCCGTGTCCGTGTCTCTGTCCGGAAGAGCTCGCTGCTTCGATTCCGGTCGTCTCTCGTCCATGACGGGCGTGTTGCCCGGATCGCGCCGATGAAGCCTCGACGCGCCATCGGGCCGTCCGTTCCGGTCTTCATGCCCCGGCCCCGGGGGAGATCGCCGCGACGGAACCGCGACCCGCCGACGATTCGGATCGCCTGGACAAAAAAAGTGTTCGGTGGGATCGTGGAGGCATGTTGGACGTGACCGTGATCGAGGATGCCGAGGCCGCCGCCGTGTCGCTGGACCCGATAAGGGCCCGGCTGCTGGCCGAGCTGGCCGCCGGACCCGCGTCGGCAGCCATGCTGGCCGGCCGGGTAGGCCTGCCCCGGCAGAAGGTGAACTACCACCTCAAGACGCTGGAGCGGCACGGCCTGGTCGAGCTGGCGGGCGAGCGGCGCAAGGGCAATGTCACCGAGCGGCTGATGCGCGCGACCGCGGCGTCGTACGTCATCTCGCCCCTCGCGCTGGCCGCCGTACAGCCGGATCCGGACCGCTTCCGCGACCAGCTGTCCGCCCGCTGGCTGCTCGCGCTCGGCGCCCGGCTCGTCCGGGACGTCGGCTCGCTCGTCACCGGCGCAGCGAAGGCCCGTAAGCGACTGGCGACGTACGCGCTCGACGGCGAGGTGACCTTCGCCTCGGCCGCCGACCGGGCCGCGTTCATCGAGGAACTGACGGCCGGGGTCGGCGCGCTCATCCGCAAGTACCACGACGGGGACGCGGAGGGCGGGCGCCCGCACCGGATCGTCGTCGCCGTCCACCCCACGGTCAAACCCGAAGCCGTGACCGAAGCCGGAGCCGAAGCTGTGACCGGAGCCGGAGCCGGAGCCGGAGCCGGAGCCGGAGCCGTGACCGAAGCCGGAGCCGAAGCCGCGGCTGGGTCTGACGCCGTGGCCGGACCTGGACCCGAAGTCGTGGCCGGACCCGGACCCGCGGCCGGACCCGGAGCCGTCGCAAGGCCTGACGCCGAAGTCGCGGCCGAACCCGAAGCCGAGGCCGGACCCGAAGTCGTAGAAGCCCCCGCAGGGCGCGAAGCCGCCCGTTGATCACTCAGGAGCCATGATCATGTCCAAGGAATTCGAGATCGTCCGCGAGTACGAGGTCGACGTCCCGCCCGGCCAGGTGTGGGACGCGATCACCAGCGGCAGCGGCGGCTGGCTGTGGCCCATGGAGTACGAGCCCCGCGAGGGTGGGGCCGGCCCCTTCGGCAGCACCATCACCGCCTGGGACCCGCCGCACCGGCTGACCGTGCGCAGCGAGGACGTCCCGTTCCCGACGCAGAGCCTCAATCAGATCGACCACACCATCGAGGCCCGCGAAGAGGGCCGGCGTTCCTGGGTGCGGTATGTGCACAGCGGAATCTTCACCGACGACTGGGACAACCAGTACGACGGAGCCGACAAGCACACCGACTTCTATCTGCACACCCTGCGCGAGTACGTGACCCACTTCGCGGGCCGCCCGGTCGCCTTCGCGACCTTCGAGGGACCCGGCGCGTCCACGTCCTCCGACGCCTTCGCCGCCGTCGGACGGGCGCTCGGCCTCGCGGACGACACCGCTGAGGGCGCGCGGATCCGGGCAGAGGGGCCCGGCGGCCAGGTCTTCGACGCCGTGGTCGACTACCGCAACCCGTACTTCATCGGGCTGCGCACCGACAACGCGCTCATCCGCTTCTTCGGGCGCAACCGCTGGGGCGCGCCGGTCGGCATCAGCGTCCACGACTTCGCGCTCGACGCCGACGCCAAGGGCAACGAGTCCGCCTGGAAGGGCTGGCTCGACGGGGTCTTCGCCGGCTGACCAGCGCACCAGGACGACGAGCCCGGCCGGGCGGGAGTTCCCGCAGGCGGCGGGGCCCCGCCCGGCGGGACGTCCGCGCAGGCGAAGAGCCCGGCCCCCCGGACGACGGGGCCGGGCTCTCGCGTACCGGAGCGACTACGGACGGAACCGCAGCACCTGCGGGTCGTGGTCGCTGATCTGGTCGGAGAACTCCGAGTTGATGTGCACGCTGTCGTACTCCAGGCCGCAGTCCCTGCGTATGGAAGGGCTGACCAGGATCTGGTCGAGGACCTGGGCGTTGCCCTGGTAGTCGTACGTGTAACGCTCGCTCTTCGGCAGCGACTTGATCGCCGACCAGAGCTCGCCGTCGCCCTCCAGGATCTTGGCCGTGTCGGAGAACTCGAAGTCGTTGATGTCGCCGAGCGTGATGACGTCGGCGTTCTTCTGCGTCTTCAGGATCTCGTTGACGAAGGCGTTCACCGCGGTCGCCTGGGCGTGCCGCTGGACCTCCGAGCTGCGCGTCGGGGGCTGGTACTGCGCGGTCAGCCCCTGGTCGCCGCCCTTGGAGTTCAGGTGGTTGGCGATCACGAAGACCGTGTGGCCGCGGAAGACGAACTCGCCCGCGAGCGGCTTGCGGCTGCTCTTCCAGGCCGTGTCGGCCGGGGCCACACGGCCGGGGGACGCGGTGAGTTGCGCCTTGCCGTGCACCTTGGTGACGCCGACGGCGGTCGTCGAGTCGCCGCCCGCGCGGTCGGTGAAGGAGACCCGCTCGGGGTTGAAGAGGAAGACCTGGCGGATGTTGCCGCCGGGCTCGCCGCCGTCCTGGTCGTTGACCGGGTCGATGGAACGCCAGTCGTACGCCGGGCCGCCCGCCGCGACGATCGCGTCGATCAGCTTCTTCACGGTCTGGTCGGCGGCGACCGTGCCGTCGTCCGTCGCGCCGTTGTTGTCCTGGATCTCCTCCAGGGACACGACGTCGGGCGACTTGAGGTTGTTCACGATCGCGGACGCGTGGCCGTCGAACGAGGCGTCGCCCGGGTCCAGGTTCTCGACGTTGTACGTCGCCACCGCCAGCTCGCCGCGCGACTGCTTCTGCGTGGTCTCGCGCTCCAGGCCCCCCTTCTCCAGGGTGCCCAGCTGGTTGGCGACCAGGGTGTAGCCGCCGAACTGGTTGTAGTCGAGCGGACCCGCCGTGGTGCCGGTGAGCTTGTCGCCGACGTTCGCGGTCGGGAAGCCGGCGGTCGCGCCGAGCGACTGGATCTGGATCCGGCCCGTGTTCTGCGAGGTGTACGAGCCGTACACCGTGCCGCCGCGGCGGGTGGCGTGCTCGTGCGGCTTCACCGTGACCCACAGCTCCGTGTACGGGTCGGTGGCGGTGACCACGCGGGCGTCGGCGACCTGGACGTTCATGCCCTCGAGGGACTCGTAGTAGTCCAGGGCGTACGTCGCCGGCTCCAGGGTGAGGCCGTTGACCGAGCCGCTCGCGGCGGTGTCGCCGGTGGGGGCGTAGGTGTCCGGCACGGACTTGGCGTCGACGACCGTCGCGGCCGGGACGGCGTTGCCGCTGGAGACGACGGTGACCGTCGGCTTGGTGATCTCCGTGACCGACTGGTTGCCGCTGGAGGCGCCGCCCGGGACGTACTCCGAGACCGTGCCCGCCACCGTGACCGAGTCGCCGACGGCGACCTTGGGGGCGGAGCTGGTGAAGACGAAGACGCCCTCACTGGTGGCCGGGTCGGCGTCCGGGGCGGAGTCCTGGAGCCAGAAGCCCTTGGACGAACCGTAGGTCCGCACGCCGGTGACGATGCCGGCCACGTCCGTGACCTTCGTACCCGCGAGCGGGGAGGTCCGGGTGGTGCCCTGGATGTCGTGGATGTGGACGGTGTCCGCGTGGGCCGGTGTGGTGAGCACCACGGCGGAAATGGTGGAACAGACCGCGGCGACGGTCAGCGCGCCGATGCGCGCGGTTCTCTTGCTCGGCAAGGGAATCCCTCCGGGGACGTTCATGAGCGCCGGGACGAGGGTGGACGGTGGGGGGAGCGCGCCCTGCGTGCGGGCCAGTGACGCGCGTAGAAGAGGGCGGACCGTAGGGCCGTTGAACTTCTACGCGCGTCAATCTCGTGTGTAGCGAGGGGAGTTGTCAAGGTTTCGACGGTGTACGAGACCTGTCGGAGACGTGAACCGGGCGGCATGGGTGGAAATCCGTCTAGGCTGAGCAGTTGGCACGGACGTCCAGGGCTGCCTTCGGACTCTCTGTCCGCCGGTGCCCGGCGGGGTCCGGTGCCCGCCGTGGCCGACGGTGACCGCAACCGTTCGGCGCGGCTTCGGGCGAAAGCCCCGCGTGAACCGCTTGCCCTGCTCGTCGTGGTTGTTCGGAGGAGAACTCAGCCGATGTCAGACAGCTCTTCCTTGCCGCCCGTGCGGCTGCACTCCGAGGCACGGCTGGCGCGGGACGCGCTCGCCGCGCCGCTGTTCTCCCGCGCCGCGCGGCTGGCCCGCTGGGCGGGTCCCGGCACCCGGGTCGGCGCGGGGGGCGAACTCGTCGAGGAACAGCTTCCCGAGGCGGCCGACGTGCTCGGCCTGTCCGGCGACGACGCGGCCGCCTCCGCCGGTGAGGCCTGGCGGGTGGCCGTCGACACCGGGCTCGTCGAGATCGCGGACGACGAGGAGGGCACCGTCGTCGAGGGCGAGGACCTCGCCCTGCTCACCTCCGGCGCCCCGCAGGACGTCCTCGGGGTCTGGCTCGGCGCGCTCGACATCGTGCTGGCCGACGCGAGCGTGCCCGACCTCGACGATCTCGTCGACGCCATGGCCGAGGGCGGCGAGATCGACCTCTCCGCCCTGGACTGGGACCCGGAGGCGGAGGCCGAGTTCCTCGACGGCGTGCTCGGCAACCTGTACCTGCTGACCGTCGGCGAGGGCGCGCTCGGCGAGGTGCCGGTGCCGCTGCCCGCGCTCGCCGCCTCGATGATCGTGCCCGACGACATGGGGGAGCCCTCCAACGACGTCCTGGAGCAGGTCTCGGACGCCATGATGCGGCTCGACGACCAGTTCCGGCTGCTGGAGCCCATCGGCCTCGTCGACTTCCAGCCGGTGGACGAGGCCCTGATGACCGACTCCGACGAGGAGCCGGCCGCCGTCGACGACATGGACGTGTCACGGTACGGGGTGGTGCGCCTGACCCCGCTCGGTCTGTACGGACTGCGCGCCCGGCTGATCGAGGCGGGCTTCTCCGCCCCCGCGGTGGGCGAGCTGGTGGACAAGGGCGCGGACACCCTGCTGGACGGCACCGCGGGCTTCCCCCCGGCGGCCGCGCAGGCCGAGATCGAGCAGTGGCTCGCGCTGCGTGAACCGCTGTCCGCCGCACGGGAGTTGCTCTCCGCGGCGCGCGGAGCGGACCCGGGCGCCCCGCTGCGCCGCCTGCACTGCCAGCAGGCCCTCTCGCTGGTCGGCATGGAGGCCGGGCCCGCGCTGCGCGAGGTGCTCGGCGACGCCGAACTGGGCGGTCTCGCCCGCGTCTGGCTCTCCGAGCACGGCGCACCCGACGTGCCCCCGCCGTCCGAGGCGATGGTTTTCTGGCTCACCATCGACACGGTGGCGGCTCAGCTCGCCGCCGAAGGAAACTCCGCCGAGCTCCAGGCACTGGTCGAGGGCCTGGCCCAGCAGCACAGCGGCTTCTTCGACACGGTCTGGCGGGTCGAGCACCCCGCAGCCCCCGACGTCCTGGAAGCCATGGGCCGTCTGCACCCCGACAAGAAGGTCGCCAAGGAAGCCCGCAAGGCGGCGTTCAAGGCGCGGTCGCAACAGGGAACGTGAGCGGGTAGGCCGCCTCATCCGGGCGGACTCTTCTCCGGAAGCCCGCGTTCCCCTGGGCCGGTGGGGTGGATTCACGCAAGGGGGACCCCTGAAGTCGGCGCGCGTTCAACTCGCGTTCAGACGGGGGCGGGACGGTGTGGCCGCAAACCGAGGCCGCCACCCGCCCCCCACGACAGTCCGAGTCCACCGTCACAGGAGACATCACATGTCGCTCACCCGCAGGGACTTCGCCAGACAGTCCGCGATCACCGGTGCAGGCGTCGCCCTGGTCGGCAGCGTAGGCGCCCTCGCCACCGCCCCCAACGCTCTCGCCGCCACGGAGACGGACACCGACGGCGCGGGAGAGGAATCGGCGGCCGGACACGGCGGCGTCGGCTACGGTCCGCTCGTCACCGACCCGAAGGGCCTCCTCTCGCTGCCCAAGGGGTTCTCCTACCGCGTCATCACCTACAGCGGCAGGACCAAGCTGGAGTCGGGCGAGTTCACGCCCTCCAACCACGACGGAACGTCCACCTTCGAGGGCCCGCGCGGCGCCACCCTCCTGGTCAACAACCACGAGCTGTCCGGCGCCCGCTCCAAGTGGGCCTACCCGGTGCCGCTCACCGAGGGCCTCGTCTACGACCCCGCCGCCTCGGGCGGCTGCACGGTCGTCGAGGTGCGCGGGGACAAGGTCGCCGAGTGGGTCGGCATCGCGGGCACCGCCACCAACTGCGCCGGTGGCAACACTCCTTGGGGCACCTGGCTCACCTGCGAGGAGACCGAGGACAAGGCCGGCGTGAACGGCATGACCAAGGATCACGGCTACGTCTTCGAGGTCGACCCCGAGGACCGCCGTCGCAACAAGAACCCCAAGCCCATCAAGGCACTCGGCCGCTACGCGCACGAAGCCGTCGTCGTCGACCCCAAGCGCGGCCGGCTCTACCTCACCGAGGACGCCTCGGGCCCCAACGGCCTGCTCTACCGCTGGACGCCCCCGCAGGGCTTCGAGCACGGCCACGGACAGCTCGCCACCCTCGCCGACGACGCCGGATCGCTCCAGGCCTTCAAGTGCTTCGACTCCGGCGGCAAGTACGTCGACGACCTCTCCCGCGCCACGAAGATCGGCACCGTGTACGGCGTGGACTGGGTCGACGTCCAGGACCGTGACGCCAAGACCGTCTCCGTCCGCAAGCAGTTCACCGACGGCCAGGTCACCCGCGCCCGCAAGCTCGAAGGCATGTGGTGGGGCGACGGCGGCATCTACATCGTCTCCTCCTTCGCCCGCACCGAGAGCCCCGGCCTGGCGCACGACGGAGCCGTCTGGTTCTACGACCCCAAGCGCCGCACCCTGACGCTGAAGGTCCTCATCGGCGTGAACCCGAACCCGTCCGTCGACGGCGCCTTCGACGGCCCCGACAACATCACCGTCTCCCCGTACGGCGGTCTGGTCATCGCCGAGGACGGCGAAGGCGTCCAGCACCTCTTCGGCGCCACCGAGAACGGCCGCACCTACCCGATCGCGCGCAACGAACTCAACATCGGCACCGCCGAGGCGCCGGAGTACAGCGAGTTCACCGGCGTCACCTTCTCGCCCGACGGCAGGACCCTCTTCGCCAACATCCAGGTACCCGGCATCATGCTCGCCATCACCGGCCCCTGGAAGCGCCAGAAGCGCTGCTGAACCTCCGCCGGGTTCCCGGCCATTAATTCGCTCGCCCGACGCGCGGCCGCCTCCTAAAGTGATGCATGTCCAGGTGCGAAGGCAGGACCTACTTCCACTGATAATGGGGCGGCCGCGGGTTCGAGTCCCGCCACCGGTACAACGCGCCGGTGTAGCTCAGGGGTTAGAGCACCTACGTCGGTTCCGCCGACCTGAACTCTGGACACCACAACTTCACGCACCTCCCGGTGCGCGGGCCGCGGCTACTTCTCTCTCAAAGAATCCACGCCGCGGCCGACTTGATCTCGGGAGGCGCAGCTCATGGTGGGTGCCCGGTGCGCAGGCAACGGTTACTTCATTTGGGATCAGAGGGCTGCGGGTTCAAATCCCGTCATCGACTTCGGGTCGGTGTAGCTCAATCGGTAGAGCATCTGCGCAAGTCCGTCGCCGATTCCTGACCTCGGGCACCCTCCATTTGCTGTGCCTCCCTCCGAAACTCTCATGAATTCGGGGGAATTCACCATGGCACGCTTCAACACCAAGGCGGCGAAGGCCCAGCCGACCTCTCGCGTGACGTCCACCGGCCGTGTACTGCGGACGCACCAGGGCGGCCGCGGCCAGGAGCGCGACGCACGCTCCGAGCTCTTCCTCCTGGCGATCGCCAACTTCGTGTCGCAGCAGACCTTCTACGAGGCCGGCGCGGCCCGCGACGACCGGTTCGCCGCGCTCGTGCGCGAGCTCGCCGTCACCGACCCGTCCTGGACCGCCGCCCTGCTCGGCTGGCTGCGCGGCGAGGGCAACCTGCGCACCGCCTCGCTCGTGGGCGCCGCCGAGTACGTGAAGGCACGCCTCGACGCGGGCGCCACCGACGGCCCCGCCAACCGGCAGGTCATCGCCTCCGTGCTGCGCCGCCCCGACGAGCCGGGCGAGCTGCTCGGCTACTGGACCTCCCAGTACGGCCGCAACGTGCCCAAGCCCGTCAAGCGGGGCATCGCCGACGCCGTACGACGTCTCTACAGCGGCAAGTCGCTGCTGAAGTACGACACGGCGTCCAAGGGCTACCGCTTCGGCGACATCCTCAACCTCGTGCACGCGGCGCCGGACCCCGACAAGCCGTGGCAGGGCGACCTGTTCCAGTACGCGCTGGACCGGCGCCACAACCCGGACACGGCCGTCGTCCCCAAGTCGCTGCCCGTGCTCGTCGCCCACCGCGACCTGATGGCACTGCGGCCCGCGAAGCGGCGCAAGGTCGTGACCGGCGCGCACGGCGCGCAGCGCCTGGCGGACGCGGGCATGACCTGGGAGGCACTGGCCGGCTGGCTGCAGGGACCGATGGACAAGGCGGCCTGGGAGGCCGTCATTCCGTCCATGGGCGCGATGGCGCTCGTCCGTAACCTGCGCAACTTCGACGAGGCGGGCGTCAGCGACGAGATGGCGGCGCAGGTCGCCGCGAGGATCAGCGACCCGGCGGAGGTCGCGCGCTCGCGGCAGTTCCCGTTCCGCTACCTGGCCGCCTACCAGCACGCGCCGTCGCTGCGCTGGTCGTACCCGCTGGAGCAGGCGCTCGGCCACTCGCTGGCCAACGTACCCGCGCTGCCCGGCCGGACGCTGGTGCTCGTGGACCGCTCGGGCTCGATGTTCTACTCGCGGCTGTCGGAGCGCTCGGAGCTCAACCGGGCCGACGCGGCGGCGATCTTCGGTACGGCGCTCGCGCTGCGGGCGGCGGACGCGGATCTCGTCGAGTTCGGCACCACCAGCAAGCGGGTGGAGTTCCGCAAGGGCGAGTCGGTGCTCAAGGTCATCGAGCGGTTCGGCGACCTCGGCGGCACCAACACGAGCGAGGCGGTCCGCGCGCACTACAGGAAGCACGACCGGGTCCTCATCGTCACCGACGAGCAGGCCGCGTACAGCCACTTCGGCGACCCGACCGAGCAGGTCCCGGCGCACGTACCGGTCTACACGTGGAACCTCGCCGGCTACCGCGCGGGCCACGGCCCGTCGGGCAAGGGGAACAGGCACACCTTCGGCGGGCTCTCGGACGCGGCTTTCCGGATGGTGCCGCTTCTGGAGTCGGCCAGGGACGCGGACTGGCCCTGGGCCTGAGCGACGGGTGCGGCTTCCGGGCCGCGGCGACGCGTACGGTTCCTGGACCTGATCGGCACGTGCGGCCCGCACTTCGGTGCGGGCCGCACGCTGGTGTCTGGCGGGACGAAGGCCCCGGTCAGAGCGACTGGGCCGCCGGCTTCACCATGCCTCGGACCGTGCGGGACTTGACGAAGTCGCCCATGGCCGTCATTTCCCATTCGCCGGAGAACTGCTTGATGAGCTTGGCCATCATGACGCCCGTCTGGGCCTCGGCGTTGGTGAGGTCGAAGCGGACGAGTTCCTCGCCCGTGGCGGCGTCGAGGAGGCGGCAGTAGGCCTTGGCCACCTCGGTGAACTTCTGGCCGGAGAAGGAGTTGACCGTGAAGACGAGGCCGGTGACCTCCTGGGGGAGTCGGCCGAGGTCGACGGTGATCACCTCGTCGTCTCCGCCGCCCTCGCCCGTGAGGTTGTCGCCGGAGTGCTTGATCGCGCCGTTCACGATGGAGAGCTTGCCGAAGTAGCAGCTGTCGATGTGGTTGCGCTGCGGGCCGTACGCGATGACCGAGGCGTCCAGGTCGATGTCCTTGCCGCGGAACGCGGGCTCCCAGCCGAGGCCCATCTGGACCTTGGCGAGGAACGGGCTGCCGCCCTTGACCAGGGAGACCGTCTGGTTCTTCTGGAGGCTGACCCGGCCCTTGTCGAGGTTGATCTTGCCGGTGGCGGCGGGGGCGGCCACGGGGGGAGCCGGGGGAGCCGGCGGAGCGGCCGGGGCGGGCGGGGCGGTGAAGCGCGGGTCCACGGCCGGGGCCGGGGGCTGGACCGCGGGGGCGGGCTGGGCGGCCGGAACGGGTTCCTCCACGCTCACGCCGAAGTCGGTGGCGATGCCCGCCAGGCCGTTCGCGTAGCCCTGGCCGACCGCGCGGGCCTTCCACGCGCCGTTGCGGAGGTAGACCTCGACGATCACCAGTGCCGTCTCCGCGCCCAGCTGGGGAGGGGTGAAGGTGGCCAGCACGGTGTTGTCGTCAGCGTTGCGGATCGTCGCGGTGGGTTCGATGCCCTGGAACGACTGGCCCGCCGCGTCGGGACTCGCCGTGACGACGATCTTCTCGATGCCCGGGGGCACCGCGGTCGTGTCGACGGTGATCGCGTCCGGGGCCGTGCCGCCGCCCGAGCGGTAGGTCACGCCGGGTCCGGTGGGCTGGTTGTAGAAGATGAAGTCCTCGTCGGAGCGCACCTTGCCGTCGGCGGTGAGCAGCAGGCTCGACACGTCGAGCCGCACCGGGGCGGTGACGTCCACCGTCACGCGCGAGACGGGGAGAGGGATGTTCGAGCCGGGCGTCATAGCTGTCATGACTGGGGTAACGAGCAAAGGTGCTTTACCGTTCCCTTACCCAAGAGTGAGTTGCGGGGGCGTAAGATCTTTCGCCCCCGCCGCTCGGATCGGCGTTCAGGGCACTACGACGATCTTCCTTCCCACGCCGGACGCGAACTGTTCCAGCGCCTGGGGATAGCCGGCCAGCGGGACGCGGTGGCTGATGAAGACCGACGGGTCGAGGACGCCCGCGGCGAAGAGTTCCGCCGCGCGTTCGAAGCTGTGCAGCACGGCCATCGAGCCGGTGATGGTGATCTCCTGGTTGTAGACGCGGTACGGGTCGATGGTGACCCGGGTCGCGTAGTCCGCCACGCCGAACTGGAGGAAGGTGCCCGCCTTCGCCACCCGGTCCAGGCCGTCCTGGATCGCCGCCGCGTTGCCCGTCGCGTCGACGACCACGTCCCAGCCCTGGGGGCGGTCCAGTTCGTCGGCGCTCGCCGCCGACGCGGAGACGCCGAGGAGCCGGGCGGTGGCCAGCCGCTCGGGGTTCACGTCGACGACGTCCACGCTCGCCGCGCCGGTGCGCTTGGCGAGCTCCAGCATCATCAGGCCCATCGTTCCGGAGCCGTAGACGAGGACGTGGGCGCCGAGCCGGGACCGCAGGACGTCGTAGCCGCGGACGGCGCAGGAGAGCGGTTCGACCAGGGCCGCGTCCTGGGTGCCGACGTGATCGGGGAGCTTCACGCAGTTCGCGACGGGGGCGGTCGCGTACTGGGCGGCGCCGCCCGCGGTGGTCACGCCGATCGCGGCCCACCGTTCGCAGAGGTTGTTGTGGCCCGTACGGCAGTACCGGCACTCGTAGCAGTACAGGGAAGGGTCGACGGCGACCCGGTCGCCGATCGCGAGCTCGGTGACGCGGGTGCCGACGCCGACCACCTCGCCCGCGAACTCGTGGCCCGGCACGATCGGCAGCTTCGGCGCGAACTCGCCCTGGAGGATGTGCAGATCGGTGCCGCACAGGCCGCAGGCGGCGACTTCGACCACGACCTCGCGGGGGCCCGGCGTCGGGTCCGGGACCTCGGCCACGACGGCGCGGCCCACGGACTCGATGACTGCGGCCTTCATTTCACGGCTCCCAACGACAGGCCCTGGACCAGCTTGTCCTGGGCGGCGAACCCCGCGGCGAGCACCGGCAGGGAGATGACGAGCGACGCGGCGCACACCTTCGCCAGGAACAGGCCCTGGCTGGTGATGAATCCGGTCAGGAAGACGGGGGCCGTCTCGGCGACCACACCCGTGAGCACCCGGGCGAAGAGCAGCTCGTTCCAGCTGAAGATGAAGCAGATCAGGGCAGTCGCCGCGATACCGGGGAGGGCGATGGGGGCCACGACGCGGGCCAGGACCGTCGGCAGCCGCGCGCCGTCGATCTGCGCGGCCTCGATCACGGCGACCGGTACCTCGGCGAGGAACGACTGCATCATCCACACCGCGATCGGCAGGTTCATGGAGGTGTAGAGGACGACCAGGAGCCAGATGTTGTCGAGCATGCCGGTGTTCTTGGCGAAGAGGTAGATCGGGAGAAGGCCCGCCACCACCGGGAGCATCTTGGTCGACAGGAAGAAGAACAGGACGTCCGTCCACTTCTTCACCGGGCGGACCGAGAGCGCGTACGCCGCCGGGAGGGCCAGCAGCAGGACGCAGAGGGTGGACACCACCGACGCCACCGTGGAGTTGACGAGCGCGGGCCAGGGGCTCGCGCCGCCGCCCGTGCCGAAGAACTCCCGGTAGCCGTCGAGGGTCAGGGCCGCGCCGAAGGACGGCGGGTTCTTCGCCGCGTCGGACTCGGAGTGGAAGGAGGTCAGGGCCATCCAGGCGATGGGCAGGAAGAACACGACGCCCAGCACCCAGGCGGCCAGGCCCAGGCCGGTTCCCTTGGTGCGGCGGGGACGGACGTGTGGCGCGGTGGCGCTCATCAGCGGGACACCTCCTCGCGGAACAGGGACGACACCACGCGCAGGGCGAAGGTCGCGATGACGATCGAGCCGATGACCACCAGGACGCCGGCTGCGGAGGCGAGGCCGTTCTCGTGGGCCTGGTAGAAGCTCTGGTAGACGGTGTAGGGCAGATTGGCGGTGCCGAGGCCCCCGGAGGTGAGGGTGAAGACCGCGTCGAAGTTCTGGACGATGTAGATCGAGCCCAGCAGGGCGCCCAGTTCGAGGTAGCGGCGCAGGTGGGGGAGGGTGAGGTGGCGGAAGACCTGCCAGTCGTTCGCGCCGTCCACCCGCGCCGCCTCGATCTGCTGCTGGTCGCGGCTCTGCAGTCCGGCGAGCAGGATCAGCATCATGAACGGCGTCCACTGCCAGACCAGGGAGGCCTCGACCGCGAGCAGCGGGGTGGTGGAGATCCAGTCGGGCTGGGGTCCGCCGACGTAGTGCAACAGCCCGTTGAGCAGGCCGTATTCAGGGTTGTAGAGCACGTGCTTCCACAGGAGGGCGGCGGCGACGGGGACCACCAGGAACGGTGCGATGAGCAGGGTGCGGACGATGCCGCGCCCCCGGAACCTCCGGTCCAGGAGCAGGGCCAGGAGCAGGCCGAGGACCAGACTGACCAGGACGACGGTGACGGTCAGCAGGATCGTCGTCCAGACGGAGTGCCGCAGGTCGGCGTCGGTCAGGACGTCCGTGTAGTTGCCGAGGCCGGTGAAGTGGCGGGCCTTCGGGTAGAGGGCGTTCCAGTCGAAGAACGAGATCACCAGCGTGGCCACGAAGGGCAGCTGGGTCACCGCGATCATGAAGATCAGGGCCGGGAGCAGGGGGCCGCGGGTGGCCCAGGCGCGCAGCCGGGCGGACGGTTGCCGATGGGTGCGTGCGGGAGGAGCGGCCACGCGGGCCGTTGTCGTGGCGGTCATCGTCCCTCGTACTCCTTGGAGATCTTCTCGGCGAGTTTCTGGGACTTGCTCAGCGCCGAGTCGACGGACTGGCGCCCGGCGATGGCCGCGCTGATCTCCTGCGAGACCTTGGTGCCGAGGTCGGTGAACTCGGGGATGCCGACGAACTGGATGCCGGGCGCGGGGCGCGGCTGGACGCCGGGGTCACGGGGCCGGGCGCCCTCGATGGCCTCGCGGGTCATGTCCTGGAAGGCCCCGGCCTCCTCGCGGTAGGCGGCGTTGGTGTAGGTCGAGGCGCGTTTGCCCGCGGGGACGTTCGACCAGCCGGCGGTGTCCCCGACGAGCTGCTCGTATCCCTTGCCGGAGGCCCAGGAGATGAACTTCCAGGCCTTGTCGGAGTTGTGCGAGGCCTTCTGGAGTCCCCAGGCCCAGGTGTAGAGCCAGCCGGAGGACCCGGTCTTCTCGACCGGCGCCGGTACGTAGCCGAGCTTGCCCTTGACCGGGGAGTCCTTGGCCTCCAGCAGGCCCGCGGCGGAGGTGGCGTCGTACCACATGGCGGTCTTGCCCTGCGTCATGTTGTTGAGGCACTCGGCGAAGCCGGACTGGGCGGCGCCGGACTCGCCGTGCTCGCGTACGAGGTCCACGTAGAACTTGGTCGCCTTCTCGAACTCGGGGGAGTCCAGGCGTGCCTGCCAGTTCTTGTCGAACCAGGTGCCGCCGAAGGTGTTCACCACGGTGGTGAGCGGGGCCATGACTTCGCCCCAGCCGGGCAGTCCGCGCAGGCAGATGCCCTTCATGCCGGACTCGGCGCCGTCGGCCGCGGCGGCCAGCCGGCCCACCTGGTCCCAGGTGGGGTGCGCGGGCATGGTCAGGCCCTTCGCGGCGAACACGTCCTTGCGGTACATGAGGAAGGACGACTCGCCGTAGAACGGCTGTCCGTAGAGCTTTCCGTCGTCGGCGGTCAGCGACTGCCGCATGGGCCCCAGGATGTCCTGCTCGTCGTACGCGCTGTCCTGGCGGACGTACGAGTCCATCTCGTGCAGCCAGCCGTTGCGGGCGTAGATCGGTATCTCGTAGTTGGACAGGGTGGCGACGTCGTACTGGCCGGCCTGGTTGGCGAAGTCCTGGCTGATCTTGTCGCGGACGTCGTTCTCCGGCAGGACGGTGAAGTTCACCTTGATGCCGGTCTCTCGGGTGAAGTGGGCCTTGGTGAGTTTCTGCAGCTCGACCATCTGCGGGTTGTTGACCATCAGGACGTTGATGGAGTTCCCGCCGGAGCCCGTCCCGCCCGCTCCGGTCCAGCAGCCGGAGAGGAGCGGGGTGAGCAGCGTCCCTGCGGCGGCCGCGGCGAGCAGCACGCGCGGCCTCCGTCGGCTCGGGGTTCGCATGGATCACTCCTGGAGGAAGGGGGAGACAAAGGGCGGCGCGAGGCATGGGGGTGCCCCGGAGTGGGTGAATCGGGCCTGCACATGGGGTGGAGAGGGGAGTGGGTCGGGTTTCAGACGCGGATGACCTGCGGGCCCTGGAGCGAGTAGCGATGTGCCTCGGACGCCGGGAGCAGCGTGCTCGTGACGATCGCCTCCAGGGCGCTGATGTCGGCGAACCGGCAGAAGCTGACGGCGCCGAACTTGGTGTGCACGCCCGCGAAGACCGTGCGCCGGGAGGCCCTGATCGCCTGTGCCTTGACCTCGCTGACCGCCGGGTCGGGGGTGGTGAGGCCGTGTTCGCGGGAGATGCCGTTGGCGCCGATGAACGCCAGGTCGATGACGAAGCCGGCGAGCATCTTCGTCGTCCAGTGGTCGACGGTGGCGAGCGTGCCGGGGCGGACCCGGCCGCCGAGCAGCAGGACGCTGGTGTTCTGGGCTTCGGCGAGCGCGCCGGCCGTGGCGAGGGAAGCGGTGACCACGGTCAACGGCCGGTCCCTGGGCAGCGCTTCGGCGATGAGCTGCGGGGTGAACCCCTCGTCGACGAAGACGGTCTCGGCGTCCCCGACCAGTTCGGCCGCGGCGGCGGCGATCCGGCGTTTCTCGGGCACGTGGCTCGTGGTGCGGAAGGCGAGCGTCGTCTCGAAACCGGCGCTCTCCACGGGGTAGGCGCCGCCGTGGGTGCGGCGCACCAGACCGTGGTCCTCCAGCGTGCGCAGATCGCGCCGTACGGTCTCCTTGGCGACGCCCAGTGTGGCGGCGAGTTCGGTGACGTCGACCGAGCCCGTGCGGCGCGCGGTCCGGACGATCTCGCGCTGCCGTTCTTCCGCCGTCATCGCCGTCATGGCCGTCACCCGCTCCCTCACGCTCAGCCGCGCACTGTCCGTTCGGGCCCGGTGGAGGCCCTTGAGGGAAGTTCTACAGCGGGTATCGGCCACTGACCAGGTCTGTTGCATGCCCGATGCTGCCCGGCTGTGCCCGTTCGGCGCCGTGCCTGGCCGCGGCGGACCTGGGGTGGAGCGGGGGAAGAGGGGGGATCGGGCAGGGTCCGTGCCCGGACACGGGGGCGGGCGGGCCCGTTCGGTGCCCGCCCGCCGTCCCGCTTCCCGCCGCCGCGTCAGTACGGCCAGATCGGCGGGTGCGTCGTGAAGTGGCCGCCCAGGTGGGCGTGGTCGGGGTTGTCCGGGTCGAGGTCGCCCTGTTCGGCGATGAGCTTCTCGGCGTACGGCTCGGAGTCGTCGCGCGGTTCGTAGCCGAGCGCCCGCGCGGTCGAGAGGTCCCACCACAGGCGGGTGTTGGCGGACGAGCCGTGGACGACCGTGTGCCCCACGGCCTCGGCGGTCAGGGCCGCGTGGAAGAGGCGGGCGCCGTCCTCGGGGCTCATCCAGACCGAGAGCATGCGCACGCTGGTGGGCTCCGCGAAACAGGACCCGATGCGCACCGAGACCGTCTCCAGGCCGTGCTTGTCCCAGTAGAACTGCGCCAGGTCCTCGCCGAACGACTTGGACAGGCCGTAGAAGGTGTCCGGGCGGTGCGGGGTGTCGATCGGGATCAGGGGATCGTCGCCCCGCGGGCGCGGGGTGAAGCCGACCGCGTGGTTGGAGGAGGCGAAGACGACACGGGGTACGCCCTCCTCGCGCGCCGCCTCGTACAGGTTGTACGTCCCCTCGATGTTCGCCTTGAGGATCTTGTCGAAGGAGGCCTCCAGGGAGATGCCGGCGAGGTGGATGATCGCGTCGACGCCTCGCACCGCCTCGCGCAGCGCCGCCCGGTCGGCGAGGTCCGCGGTGATCGCGTCGGGCTCGCCCTCGATCGGGAGCACGTCGAGCAGACGCAGCTCGTAGCCGTACCGCGGCAGCAGTCCGCGCATCAGGGTGCCGAGTCCGCCGGCGGCGCCGGTGAGCAGAACGGTGCGGGGAGCGGGCATGCGGGGGTTCTCCTCGGTGCGGGCCGATGCGTCAAGGCGGAGGCTCCGCCAGGCGGCCGTATTCGTGTACGACATTCACATCCGTGGACACGCTAAGGAGCGCTGACGTGCCGCGTCAAGTGTCGCGCGGAGGGGGGAAATCCGCCTCCGTGTTGCGGGTTTGCGTGCTTGACCGGCCCCGAGGTGGCGGCTTAGCGTGGATGCGTTCAGAAATATAGACGTGGATCAGAAACATGCACTCGGTGGCACCTTTTTTTAGGGAGAGTCCGTGACGTCAGCCCCTCTTGCCGCTCGGCTGAGCATCCCCAGCGGGCCGCTCTTCTTCCCCGTCACCGCGTACGGCCCCGACGGCTCCGTCGATCTCGACGTCTACCGGGAGCATGTGCGGCGCGGTGTCGAGGCCGGAGCCGCGGCGGTCTTCGCGTGCTGCGGCACCGGCGAGTTCCACGCGCTCACGCCCGAGGAGTTCGAGGCCTGCGTGCGGGCGGCCGTGGAGGCGACCGCGGGACGCGTGCCGGTGGTCGCGGGCGCCGGATACGGGACCGCCCTCGCCGTGCGCTACGCGACGCTCGCGGAGACCGCCGGGGCCGACGGGCTGCTCGCCATGCCGCCGTATCTCGTGGTGGCCGGGCAGGAGGGTCTGCTGCGGCACTACCGGGAGGTCGCCGCCGCCACCTCCCTGGACGTCGTCGTCTACCAGCGGGACAACGCCGTCTTCACCCCCGAGAGCGTGGTCGAGCTCGCGCGCACCGAGGGGATCATCGGCTTCAAGGACGGGCTCGGCGACCTGGACCTGATGCAGCGGATCGTGAGCGCCGTACGCAGCGAGGCGCCAGGCGACTTCCTCTACTTCAACGGCCTCCCGACGGCCGAGCTGACGGGACTCGCCTACCGGGGGGTGGGGATCACCCTGTACTCCTCGGCGGTGTTCTGCTTCGCCCCCGAGATCGCGCTCGCCTTCCACCGGGCGCTGAACACCGGGGACGACGCGACGGTGAACCGGCTGCTGGACGGCTTCTACCGGCCCTTCGTGGACCTGAGGGCGCGGGGACGCGGCTACGCGGTCGCCCTCGTCAAGGCGGGCGTCCGGCTGCGCGGACTGGACGTCGGCGAGGTACGCCCCCCGCTGAACGAACCGACCGAGGACCATGTCAAGCAGCTCGCGCAGCTGATCGACCGCGGGTACGCGCTCCTTGAGGAGGACAAGTGAGAACATCCGCGTTCCTGTACCCCTGGGACGTCAACGGGGACCCGGAGGCTGCCGCCAGGACCGCCGGTCTCGGCGTACGCCAGGTGACGCTCGCGTCCGCGTACCACTCCACCCGCGCGTCGACGCCCCGCCACCCCCGGCACCGGATCGTCACGGCCTCGCACGCCGCCGTGCTCCACCCGGTGGACGAGACGCGGTGGCAGGGGCGCGCCCTTCGCCCGTACCCGGCGGGCGACTGGGCGCCCGGTGACGCGTACGGCGAGGCCGCCGCCGCGCTCGCCGGGGCCGGGCTCGACGTCCACACCTGGGTCGTGCTCGCGCACAACTCCCGTATGGGGGAAGAACATCCGGCGACCTCCGTCGTCAACGCCTACGGTGACCGCTACCCCTGGGCCCCCTGCGTGGCCCAGCCCGCCACGCGCGCCTACCTCGCCGGCCTCGCGGTGGAGGCCGCGGTCCGGCCCGGTGCGTCCGGTACCGAACTGGAGTCGCTCGGCTGGTACGGGCTCGCCCATCTGCACGCCCACGACAAGATCGGCGGAGTGGCGCTCGGGGACGCCGGGCAGTACCTGATGTCGCTCTGCTTCTGCGCCGCGTGCCGGGAGGGGTACGGGAGGCAGGGCCTCGACGCCGGCGAGCTGGCGGCCGCCGTACGCGGGGCGCTGGAGCCGGTGTGGCGGGGGGCGCCGTCGGACGGCGGCTGGGCCGGGGTGGAGAAGCTGCTCGGGGCGGAGAGGGCCGGGGCCACCCGGGCGTGGCGGGACGGGGTGGCCCGGTCGCTCCAGGAGGAGACGGTCGCGGCGGTCCGCTCCGCCGCACCGGCCGGTTTCCAGGTGCTCCTGCACGCCGACCCGGTCTCCTACCACTGCGGAGCCAACGCCGGAGTCGACCCCCGGCACATCCTGTCCGTGGCCGACGGGGTGGTCGTGCCGTGCACCGCGGGCGCCGGGCCGCTGACCCCGTTCGCGGAGGCGGTGGAGGCGGGCGCGCGGGGGCGGGTCCTGGCCGCCAACTTCACCGTGGTGTCGGGCATGGGAGGCCGGCCGGACAGCCTGGCGGCGGACGTGGCGGACGCGGTCGCGCTGGGGGCGACGGAACTGCGGCTGTATCACGCCGGGTTGGCATCGGATCGGGACCTGGAGTCGGTGCGGGAGGCGCTGGCGGGGCTGGGCTAGAGGAGTTCTGTCGTGCCCTCGGTCCGCCGCCCGGGCCGGGGTGCCCGGAGCAGGGAGCCCAGGGGCCCCAGCAGGATCACGCCCAGCGCGGGGAGCAGGACGCGGTGGTCGACGAGTTCCACCAGGCCCGCCCCGAGGGCCAGGCCGATGGCGTTCGGGGCGTACAGAAGCGTGTTCGAGGTGGCGGAGACGCGGCCCAGCAGGTGGGCCGGTGTCTCCCGCTGGACCGCGGTGAAAGCGGCGATGAGCGGGCAGGGCAGCCCGACCCCCACGGCCGCGCCGGCCGCGAGGGCCACCGCGTCGGACGGAACGGCCCGGAGGACGACCGCGACGGCGGTGAGGGCGATCCCGCAGGCGGCGAAGCGCTGTTCGCCGAGCCACCGCAGCAGCGTCCCGGACACGAGCCCGACGGCGACCGAGCCGGCGCCCTGCGCGACGTACAGGACACCGACGTACGCGGGGGAGTGGCCCAGCCCCTCGGCCACGGCGTAGACCGTCGCGCCGTTGATCCCCGCGAGGAGCATGGTCGTACCGCCGGCGAGGACCAGGACCCGGAGCCGGGGGTTTCGCCGGAGGTGGCGGACGCCTTCCGCGGTGCGGGTGCCCAGGCTCCCGGCGGACGTCCGGACCGGCGGGGTCTCACGGATTCCCAGCAGCGCGTACACGCCCGCCGCCAGCGCGAACGTCACCGCGTCCAGGAGCGCCACCCGCGCGCCGCCGTACGCGGCGTAGAGACCCGCCCCGGCGAGCGGGGCCACCAGTTTCATGCCCTCGTTGGCCGTCATGCGCAGGCCGTTGAGGTCGCCGAGGAGGCGCTTGTCGATCGCGCCGGCCAGCAGCGCGGACTCGGCGGCGTCCTGGACCACGCCCGCCGTGCCGTAGACCAGGAGCACCGCGAACAGGATCCACAGGCGGCCCGGCCCGTCCACGGTGAACAGGACGGGCAGGAGCGCGGCCAGGACCAGATTCGTGCCGATGAGCAGGGGGCGGCGGCGGGTCCGGTCGGCGAGGGTGCCCAGGGCGGGGCCGATCGGAGTGGGGGCCCAGAGGGCGAAGACGCAGAGCGCCGCCAGACCGTCCGAGCCCGTCAGATCCTTGACCCAGATGCCCGAGGCCAGCCACATCGCCGACGACCCGAAGCCGGAGACGACCACTCCGGTCAGATACAAACCGGCGTCGCGATCGCCCAGAACCCTCGCCACTGTCCATGTCATGGCAGGTGATCGTGGTTCTAAGGCGGGCCCGAGGGGATCGGGCAACCGCCTTAGGGCCTGTCCGGCGGATCATGCCGGAGACGCGGGGCCTGGCACGCCCACCTGCGGCGTTGTCGTCGGTTGCCGATGCTCCGCATCGACGCCCTCCTCCGCCTTGCAGTTGGACGCACCAGGCCTCGCTCACGTGCGCTGATCAGGCGCCGCAGGTTTCCTCCGACTTGATCCGCCGGACAGGCCCTAGACACGGGTGCCGCCGGGGCCCGCCGACGGACGACGGCTCAGCCGGTCGCCCCAGGGACGGGGCGCCGCCTGCCCGGGGGGTCCCTCAGTCCTTCAGCAGCGCGCAGACGAAGTTCTCCTCGACCTTGCGCAGCTCCTTGAGCAGTTCCGGCTTGCCGGCCTCGTTCACCTGGGTGGTGAGCGAGAAGGTCAGTGACCGTCGGCCGTCCGGGGTGGCGGCGATCAGCTGGGTGTAGCCGGGGAAGTTGCCGGTGTGGCCGAGGACCACTCCGCAGCGGGTGGAGTAGCGGAAGATCGCCGCCCCCGCCTTGTTCTTGCCGGGTCCGGCGGGCTCCGAGGCCCCGTCGATCCAGCGGCGCTGCTCGCGCAGGGTGGCCTTGGAGATCAGGGCCCCGCCCGCGTACCCGCGGATGAACCGGGTCAGGTCCGCCGGAGTCGAGATGATCCCGCCCGACGCCCACACGCCCGAGGCGCTGAGCACCTCGCTGATGTCCTCCGGGGGGTTCGGCGGCTGGACGTCGTAGCCGTGCATGTACGGCTCGGGCATCTCGAAGCCCTGCGGGAGGCTCGTGTCGCGCAGGCCGAGCGGCCGGTAGACGAGCCCGCGCAGCAACTGCTCGTAGCGCTTGCCGGTCGCAGCCTCGGCCATCAACGCGACCGCGATGTTGTCGGAGTTCGAGTACTTGTACTGCGATCCCGGCCGGAACAGCAGCGGCTCGCCGGCCACGTAGTCGAGCAGCCGGCGCGAGTCGAAGTGGTGACGGGGATCGGCGTTGAGGATCTCGAGGAACTCCGGACTCCGGGTGTAGTCCGGCAGCCCGCTCGTGTGGTTCAGGAGCTGGCGCAGCGTCACGGCGTGCCACTTCCGCGGCAGCGACGGCAGCAGACGGCCGATGGTGTCGCCGAGGGAGAGCGCGCCCCGGTCCACCAGGCCCAGCGCCACGGCACCGCTGAACGCCTTCGCCGTACTGGCGATCCGCGTGTGGTCGTCGGGTTCGATCGGACGACCGCTTTCGATGTCGGCCACTCCGGCGCGCAGGACGCGGGACTCGCCCTCCCGGCGCATGACGGCGATGACACCGGGCGGGCCACCGGGGCTGCGCACCAGTTCCTCGAGCTGTTCGCGCAGCGCGCGGTCGTGGTCGCGGCCGGCGGACGTTCCGTCGGCGTCGGCCGGTGCGGACACGACGCCGGTCAGACAGGTGGCGGCCAGCAGGGCGCCGAGGGACAGACGCAGCCGGGGGCGGCGGGGCAGTGGCATGGGGTTCTCCCGAGTCGGGCGGGGGGCCGGGGCACGCCCAGCTTCGGCCCCGGGCGATCCACCCGCCCGCGCCGCTGCTGCATACGGAGGAGCGCGCCGCCCGGTTTTGGGCCGTCCGGCTGTTCCGGTACGAGAGTCCGGGTTCGGGGAACCGATGAGTCCCGGGTGCGGGGACCCGGGTTCGGGGAACCGATGAGTTTCGCGTGCGGGCCGGGTCTACTCCATGGGGCCGCCCCCCACGGGTCTCCCCCAGGAGTGGACACGAGTTCTGAGGAGAATCGGATGACCGGCCAGACTTTCGACCTGGGGCCGCAGGCCCTGATCGTGGCGCGCCTCGCGGACGGTGTCACGGACGACCAGCTCGGCGGGGCGACTCCGTGTCCGGAGTACGCGGTGCACAACATCCTGGGGCACCTGGCCGGACTGTCCGTCGCCTTCCGTGACGCCGCGCGCAAGGACCTCGGTGCGACGACCGACACGAGCCCGGCCTCCGCCGTCCCCGACATCGGGCCCGGCTGGCGCGAGGCCCTGCCGAAGGCGCTCGACGGACTCTCGGACGCCTGGAGGGACCCGGCCGCCTGGTCCGGGATGACCCGGGCGGGCGGAGTGGACCTGCCGGGCGCGGTGGCGGCCGCGGTGGCCGCCGACGAACTCCTGGTGCACGGCTGGGACCTGGCGCGGGCCACCGGCCAGGAGTACGCGCCCGACGCCACCGCCCTGCAGGCCTCGTACGAGTTCCTCAGCGCCGCGGCCGAGGACCCGACCCGGGGCGGGGGCATCTTCGGCCCCGTCGTCCCGGTACCCGACGACGCTCCCCTCCTCGACCGCGTGATCGGCCTCAGCGGCCGCGACCCCGGCTGGAAGCCGTAGCGGGGGGAGCGGGAAGCGGAGAGCCGTGAGGCGTCTTCACCGCATTGCGGAAGCACATGGATCCGGCGCCTCCGGGGGCGCCCTGGATCTCCCGTCTCCACGCGGACCCGCCGCGCCGGCCTCCTGCCCGTGGAGTACGGGTTCGGGCGCGCGGCGGCCCGGCTCCCGGGTCGGTGACCTCCGAGTCGACCTGTTCCCCTGAGGGACCCTGCCTCGGCCTCCGTCGCGGAAGCGAACACCGGACCAACCGCGTTCGGGGGGCTGGGGCCGGGGCCCGCCGTCCCTCGCGGTCGGCCCGGCACGGCACGTCACGTGAACTTCCCTTGTCGGAAGCGTTGACGAAGCACGGTCACGCTCTTACCTTCAACGCGTCGTACTTCGTACGTCATATATGAGACGCGATATGCGAGATCCGAGATCGATGTCCGCGATCGATGCCCGGCTCCCGTGATCCGAGACGTGAGACCGGAGAGGCGCGCATGACCTCTGTGCCCACCCCGATCCCCTCCCGCACGCAGTTCGTGCTGGAGGGGATCAAACACCGCATCCTCACCGGGCAGTTGACCCCGGGGCAGGCCCTGGTCGAGACCGACCTCGCCGCACAGTTCGGAGTGTCGAAGACACCCGTGCGCGAGGCGCTCAAGACCCTGGCCGGCACCGGACTCGTCGTGATGAACCAGTACAAGGGCGTCACGGTGCGCATGGTGGACGCGGACATGGCGCGCGAGGTGTACGACGTACGGCTGCTCCTCGAACCCGAGGCGCTGCGCCGGGCGGTGCGCCGCGGAGCCTCCCTCGACGCCGCCCGGGACGCCCTCACCCGCGCCGACGACGCCGCCGACGCTGCCGAACGATCCCTGGCCAACCGGGAGTTCCACCGCGCCCTGTACGTGCCCTGCGGCAACCCGCTGCTCGCCCGGATGCTCGACGAGGTGCGCGACCAGGCGGCCCTCGTCTCGGCGGTCGCCTGGGCGGCCGATCCCTCCTGGGAGCGCGAGGCGAACGAGCACCGGGAGATCCTGCGGCTCGCTCTCGGCGGTGACGCCGACGGCGCGGCCGGAGCGCTGCACGCGCACATCGCGTCGTTCGTGCAACGGGCCTTCCCCCAGGGCCAGGAAGGGGACGGACAGGAATGACAGCGACGTTCGAGACCCAGCGGGCGGCCCTCGCCGAGGTCGTGGCGATCCCGGTGACCCCGTTCGCCGAGGACGGCACCATCGACCGGGACACCCATCGGGCCCTGCTGCGCCGGCTGATCGACGGCGGCGTCCGCACCCTCACCCCCAACGGCAACACCGGCGAGTTCTACGCACTCACCCCCGAAGAGCGGCAGCTCGTCACCGAGTTGACCATCGAGGAGGCCGGCGACCGGTCGGTCGTCCTCGTCGGCGTCGGGCACGACGTGCCGACCGCCGTCGCCTCGGCGCGGCACGCCCGTACGCTCGGCGCACCGATGGTGATGGTCCATCAGCCCGTGCACCCCTACGTCTCGGAGAGCGGCTGGGTCGACTACCACCGGGCCATCGCCGAGGCCGTGCCCGAGCTGGGTGTCGTGCCGTACATCCGTAACCCGGGGCTCGCGGGTGCGCGGCTCGCCGAACTCGCGGACGCCTGTCCGAACGTCATCGGCGTGAAGTACGCCGTTCCCGACGCCGCGCGCTTCGCGTCCTTCGCGCGGGACGCCGGGCTCGAACGGTTCGTCTGGGTGGCCGGACTCGCCGAGCCGTACGCTCCCTCGTACTTCTCGGCCGGCGCCACCGGCTTCACCTCGGGCCTGGTGAACGTCGCTCCGGCCGTCTCGCTGAACATGATCGAAGCGCTCCGGTCAGGCGACTACCCGGCCGCGATGAAGGTCTGGGAGCAGATCCGCCGCTTCGAGGAGCTGCGTGCCGCGAACGCCTCCGCGAACAACGTCACCGTGGTCAAGGAAGCCCTGTCCTCGCTCGGCCTGTGCCGCCGCGACGTTCGCCCGCCGAGCAGGCCGCTGCCCGCGAGCGAGCGTTCCGAGGTCGCCGCGATAGCCGCCGGTTGGTCCCTGTGAAGCGGCCCGAGGACCTCCGAAGCCATCAGTGGTACGGCACCGACGGGCTGCGTTCGTTCAGCCACCGGGCCCGGACCCGGCAGCTCGGCTACCTCCCCGAGGAGCACCTGGGCAAGCCGGTCGTCGCGATCCTCAACACCTGGTCCGACATCAACCCCTGCCATGTGCACCTGCGCGACCGCGCGCAGGCAGTGAAGCGGGGCGTGTGGCAGGCTGGCGGATTCCCCCTCGAATTCCCGGTGTCCACGCTGAGCGAGACCTTCCAGAAGCCGACCCCGATGCTTTACCGCAACCTGCTCGCGATGGAGACCGAGGAACTGCTGCGGTCGTATCCGGTCGACGGGGCCGTGCTGATGGGCGGCTGCGACAAGACCACGCCCGCGCTGCTCATGGGGGCCGCCTCGGTCGATCTGCCGACCGTCTTCGTACCCGCCGGGCCGATGCTCCCGGGCCACTGGCGCAATGAAGTCCTCGGCTCCGGCACCGACATGTGGAAGTACTGGGACGACAAGCGCGCCGGTCTCATCGGGGACTGCGAGATGACCGAGCTGGAGAGCGGGCTCGCCCGGTCGCCGGGGCACTGCATGACGATGGGCACCGCGTCCACGCTGACGGCCGCCGCCGAGGCGCTCGGCGTCACCGTGCCCGGCGCGTCGAGCATCCCCGCCGTCGACTCCGGACACGACCGGATGGCCGCCGCGGCAGGGCTCAGGATCGTCGAACTGGTCCACAAGGACCGGACGTTGTCCGACATCCTCACCGCGGAGGCCTTCGCTGACGCCGTGACGACGGTGCTCGGTCTGGGCGGTTCGACGAACGCCGTGATCCATCTGATCGCCATGGCCGGACGGGCCGGTGTCACCCTGACGCTCGACGACTTCGACCGGATCGCCCGGACGGTGCCGGTGCTCGCCAACGTACGGCCCGGTGGACGGACGTACCTCATGGAGGACTTCCACTTCGCCGGCGGCCTGCCCGGGTTCCTGTCGCGGATCACCGATCTGCTGCACCTGGACCGGCCCACGGTGTCCCACGACAGCATGCGCGAGCAACTGGCGACCGCCCGGGTGCACAACGACGACGTCATCCGCACCCGGGAGAACCCGGTCGCGGCCGAGGGCGGAGTGGCCGTCCTGCGCGGCAACCTCTGTCCCGACGGCGCCGTCATCAAGCACATCTCCGCCGAACCGCAGCTGCTCAAGCACACCGGTCCCGCGGTCGTCTTCGACGACTACCGGACGATGCAGCGGACCATCGACGACCCGTCGCTCGGCATCACCGCGGACAGCGTCCTCGTGCTGCGGGGCTCCGGTCCCAAGGGCGGCCCGGGCATGCCCGAGTACGGGATGCTGCCCATCCCCGACCACCTGCTGAAGCAGGGCGTCCGGGACATGGTGCGGATCTCCGACGCCCGGATGAGCGGCACCAGTTACGGCGCGTGCGTGCTGCACGTGGCGCCCGAGTCGTACGTCGGCGGCCCGCTCGCCCTCGTGCGGAGCGGCGACACGATCACCCTCGACGTCGAGGCACGGTCACTCCGACTCAACGTGGACGAAGCAGAGCTGGAGCGCAGGCGCGGCGAGTGGACTCCGCCGCCCGTCCGCTACGAGCGCGGCTACGGCGCGCTCTACAACGAACAGATCACCCAGGCAGACACCGGCTGCGACTTCGCGTTCCTTGCCCGGCCGGGCAAGGTGCAGGACCCGTACGCGGGCTGAACGACCCACGGCCGCACTCCACTTGGCTGGCTTTACGAACGACCGGCATCACGAACCATCGGTTTCACGAATGACCGGGCTTCACGAACCACCGGCAGGACGAACGGCCTGTATCCCGAACACCGTACGCGAAGCGCTTGACCTCTGCGCATCGAGCAAGCGCTTCCTACGGACCAGGCACGTGCTCCACGGCACCCGCTAGAACGGAGAACAGTCATGCCCCAAGCCGCAGCCGTGGCGAAACCGCCCGCGCCACCCCGGCGGCGCCGTGCTTCCGCGACCCCGCGCAGGCTTCCGTATCTACTGATCGCCCCGGCGGCGCTGCTGATGCTGGGCTTCATCGCCTACCCCGTCATCAGCGTCTTCTACTACAGCCTGCAGAACTACAACCCCACCAAGCCGTGGCGCAACGGCTACGCGGGCTTCGACAACTTCGTGCACGCCTTCACCGACGACCCGCAGTTCTGGGACACGCTGACCTTCAGCGCGAAGTGGGTCGTCGTCGAGGTGGGTCTCCAGCTGCTGTTCGGTCTGGCGCTCGCGCTGATCGTCAACCAGACCTTCGTCGGGCGGGCGGCCGGGCGCGCGCTGGTCTTCTCGCCGTGGGCCGTCTCCGGGGTCCTGACCTCGGCGATCTGGGTGCTGCTCTACAACTCCCAGACAGGAATCACCCGTTACCTCGCCGACGCGGGCATCGGCTCGTACGGGACCAGCTGGCTGTCGGACACCTCGACCGTCTTCTCGGCGGCCGTGGTCGCCGACCTGTGGCGCGGTGTCCCCTTCTTCGCGATCCTGATCCTCGCCGATCTCCAGTCCGTGTCCAAGGACCTCTACGAGGCCGCCGAGGTCGACGGGGCGAGCCGCTTCCGCCAGTTCCTGCACATCACGCTGCCGCACCTCAAGGACGCGATCATCCTCTCCACCCTGCTGCGCGCGGTGTGGGAGTTCAACAACGTCGACCTGCTCTACACGCTGACCGGCGGCGGACCCGCGGGCGAGACGACGACCCTCCCGCTCTACATCGCCAACACCAGTGTCGACGCCCACAACTTCGGCTACGCGTCGGCCCTGACCACGGTCGCGTTCGTGATTCTGCTGTTCTGCTCGATCGTCTATCTGCGGCTGAGCAAGTTCGGAGGCGGGGACAAGTGATCACCAAGGACGCCGAGACGATCGCTCCGGCCGCACCCGCCCCGCCGGCCGAGGAACCCCGCCCGCGCGAGCGGAGGAAGCGCCGTGCCTGGGACGAGGCCCCGCGCTGGCAGATCTACGTCCCCCTCGGCATCTACCTGCTCTTCACCCTGATCCCCTTCTACTGGATCCTGCTCTTCGCGCTGCGCCCGGCCGGGTCGACCTCGCTCGTGCCCTGGCCCATGACCTTCGAGCACTTCGACAAGGTGTGGACCGAGCGCAGTTTCGGGACCTACTTCCAGAACAGCGTGCTCATCGCCGTCGCCACCCTGGTGATGACCACCCTCGTTGCCCTCGCCGGCGGCTACGCGCTCGCCCGCTTCGACTTCAGGATCAAGCGCGGCTTCATGCTCGCGCTGCTCTGCTCGCAGTTCGTGCCGGGCGCGCTGCTCCTGGTCCCGCTCTTCCAGATCTTCGCCGAACTCCACATGATCAACTCGCTGGTCAGCGTCGTCATCGCCGAGACGGTGTTCCAGCTTCCGCTGTCGATGATCCTCATCAGCGGGTTCATCAGGAACGTTCCGTACACCCTGGAGGAGGCCGCCTGGGTGGACGGCTGCAACCGCTTCGACGCCTTCCGGATCGTCGTACTCCCGCTGCTGCGGCCCGGGTTGATCGCCGTCGGCTCCTTCGCCTTCGTGCACGCCTGGAACCACTTCCTGTTCGCCCTGATGTTCCTCAGCGACCAGAGCAAGCAGACCATCCCCGTCGGCCTCAACACCCTGCTGAGCTCCGACAGCGTCGACCTCGGCGCGCTCGCCGCGGGCGGCATCATCGCCGCCGTCCCCGTGGTCGTCGTCTTCGCCTTCATCCAGAAATGGCTGATCACCGGATTCAGCGCGGGGGCGGTGAAGGGATGATCCCCGCCTCGCACCAGAGCCGTGCCGGGCACGGAGCCGGTCCGCGGAACGCGCCCGCGGGCCACCCCGCGAACACGCCTCCCACCGGACTCCCGCTGCCCGTCGTCCTCGCGGGCGCCCGGGGCCACGGAGCCTGGCACCTGACCAACATCCGCCGTCTCCAGGACAAGGGCCTGGTGCGCCTCGTCGGCGTCTGCGAGCTGACCCCGCTGACCGCGCAGGAGCTGGGCGGGCAACACGTCGAGCAGTCCGCCGACTTCGGGGCCCTCCTCGACTCCACCGGCGCCGCGGTCGCGGTGATCTGCACTCCTATCCCCACGCACACCGACCTGGCGCTGATCGCCGCGTGCAGAGGCGTCCATCTGCTCCTGGAGAAGCCGCCCGCCCCCTCCTACGCCGAGTTCCGCCGGATGGCCGACGGGGTCGCGGCGGCCGGAGCGGTCTGCCAGATCGGCTTCCAGTCGCTCGGCTCGCACGCCGTGCGCGCCATCAGGAAGCTGATCGCCGAGGGCGGGCTCGGCCGGGTGACCGGCATCGGCGGCGCGGGGGCCTGGGCGCGCGACGAGGCGTACTACCGGCGCGCACCCTGGGCGGGAAAGCGCCGGCTGAACGGCGTGGACGTCGTCGACGGTGTCCTGACGAACCCGCTGGCCCACGTCGTCGCCACGGCCCTCGCGCTGGACGGCTCGACCCGCGCCGAGGACGTCACCGACATCCGGACCGAACTGCTGCGCGCCAACGACATCGAGTCCGACGACACCTCGTGCGTGCGGATCACGACCGCCGGGGGCCCGGTCACGGTCGCCGCGACGCTCTGCGCCGAACAGCCCGGTGAACCGTATGTCCTGGTGCACGGCACGGGCGGCCGGATCACCTTCTGGTACAAGCAGGACCGGGTGCTCGTACAGCGGACCGGGCACGGCCCCGAGGAGACCGAGTACGGCCGCACGGACCTGCTGGAGAACCTGGTCGGACATCTGACGGACGGCGCCGAACTCCTGGTCGCCCCCGAGTCGACGGGCGCCTTCATGAAGGTCGTCGAAGCGATCCGGCAGGCGCCCGACCCGATCGCGCTCCCCCCGGACGCCTGGGAAAGGCTCCCCGGCGAGAACCGCCGCGTCGTGCCCGGCATCGACGGATTCGTCGCGGCCGCCGCCGACACCCTCGCCCTCTACTCCGAGCTGGGCGCCTCCTGGGCGCTCCCGAACGAGGTGAGCACCGGATGAACCACGAGTCGCTGGTCCTCAGGGCCGGGGGCCGTCCCGTCGGCCGCTATGTGACCCGGCCCGCACTGCCGGCCAGGCTCTCCCCGCGCCCGTATCTGCACCCCGTCACCACCCTGGCCGGCACGCCCGTCACCGAGCTCAGCCCCGCCGACCACGCACACCACCTCGGCGTCGGTGTCGCCGTACCCGACGTCGAGGGGCACAACTTCTGGGGCGGTCGCACCTACGTCCGCGATCAGGGGCCGACCGACCTCGACAACCACGGCGCGCAGCGGCACTCCGCCTTCCAGCTCCGCGACCCGGACGGCTTCGTGGAGGAGCTGCGCTGGGTGGCCGCCGGCTCCGAGCTGCTGCGTGAACGCCGTACGGTCGCGGCCGTCGAACTCACCGACTCCGCCTGGGCGCTGGACTTCACGTTCTCCCTCACGAACGTCACCGAGCGCGGGCTCTCCCTCGGCAGCCCGGCCACCAACGGACGGCCGGGCGCGGCGTACGGCGGCTTCTTCTGGAGGGCCCGCAAGGAGGCGGGCGCCCCGCGCGTGTTCACCGCCGACGCCGAGGGCGAGGAGGCGGTGCACGCCCGCCCCGCCGACTGGCTCGCTCTCGCGGGCGCCGGCTGGACGCTCGTCTTCGCCGGGGCGACGGGGGAGACGCGCCGCGACCCGTGGTTCGTCCGGACCACCCAGTACCCGGGTGTCGGCTCCTCCGTCGCCCACGAGCACCGGATCGGGATCGAGGCGGGCGACACGCTCGTACGCCGGGTCGTCACCGTCGTCGCCGACGGCACCCTCGACCGGGCCGGGGCCGCGGCGCTGGTCCGCAAGGCGGTGAGTCCCTGATGGCCTTGCCCTCCGCCGACCTGGGTGACGGCACCTACCGCAACCCCGTCCTCGACGCCGACTGGTCCGACCCCGATCTGCTGCGCGTCGGCGACGACTTCTACCTCACCGCCTCCAGCTTCGGTCGTGCCCCCGGTCTGCCCCTGCTGCACTCCCGGGACCTGGTCAACTGGACGCTCGTCGGGCATGCCCTCCAACGCCTGGAACCCGCAGGCGAGTTCAGTCGTCCCCGGCCCGACTGCGGTGTGTGGGCACCCTCTCTGCGCCACCACGACGACCGCTTCTGGATCTTCTGGGGCGACCCCGACCACGGGATCTTCCAGGTCAACGCCCCCGAGATCAGGGGTCCTTGGACCCGGCCGCACCTGGTCAAGGAGGGCAAGGGACTCATCGATCCCTGCCCGCTGTGGGACGAGGAGACCGGCGAGGCGTATCTCGTGCACGCCTGGGCCAGGTCCCGTTCGGGAGTGAAGAACCGGCTCACCGGACACCGGATGCGCCCCGACGGCACCGGGCTGCTCGACGAGGGAAAGGTGATCGTCGACGCCGACCTGATTCCCGGCTGGTTCACCCTCGAAGGCCCCAAGGCCTACCGGCACGACGGCTGGTTCTGGATCTTCGCGCCCGCCGGGGGAGTCGAGACCGGCTGGCAGGGCGCCTTCCGCTCGCGCGGCTTCTTCGGGCCCTACGAGGAGCGGGTGGTCCTGGAACAGGGCGACACCCGGGTCAACGGCCCGCACCAGGGCGGCTGGGTGCGCACGGCGGCGGGCGAGGACTGGTTCGTCCACTTCCAGCAGCGCGGGCCCTACGGGCGGGTGGTCCACCTCCAGCCGATGCGCTGGGGCGATGGGGGTACCTCCCGCTCATGGGGGTCCCCCCGCTCGAGCGAAGCCGAGAGTGCGGGAGAAGCCGAGAGTGGGGGAGGCTGGCCGGTGCTCGGCGACCGGGGTGTCCCCGTCGCCGTACACCGGAAGCCGGATCTGCCGTCCCAGCCGCCGTCCGCGCCCGCCACCGACGACGACTTCCCCGGCGGCCGCTTCGGACGCCAGTGGCAGTGGACCGCCAACCCCCAGGACGGCTGGGCCACCCAGCACTCCGGCGACGGACTCCGGCTGAGCTGCGTCCGTACGGAGGACCCGCACGACCTGCGCGCGCTGCCCCATGTCCTCACCCAGCGGCTGCCGGGTGCCGCCGCGACCGTCCGGGTCGACCTGCGCCTCGACAGCGAGGAACCCGGGGCACGGGCCGGGCTCACGGTGCTCGGGGACGCGTTCAGCTGGATCGGGCTCCAGCGGGAGCCGGACGGATCGGTGCGGCTCGTGCACCGGTTCGCCGAGCCGGTCGCCGGGGGAGCACCCCCCGTGTCCCCGGAGCCGGGCGGGAGCGAGCGTGAGGCCGCTCCGGCACGGACCGCGCCCGAGGGCCGGGCCCGGCTGTGGATCGAGATCGGCGCGGGGGCCCGCTGCCGCTTCTCCTACGACGTCGGCGACGGCCGGCAGCCCTCGGGGCAGGTCTTCGCCGCGACCGGCTGGCGCTGGGTCGGCGCCCTGCTCGGTCTGTTCGCGCAGGCGCCGGCCGGCGGGGGCCACGCCGGCGCCGCCACGTTCACGCGTTTCCGTGTCACCGCGACCCGCTGAGGGTCGATTCCTGCCGTTCGTCCGCCTGTTGGGAGCCACAATGTCGCACCTCCGTAGCAAGCGCTTGCCGGATGTGGAGGGAAGGGCGCGTCCCTTCCGGAAGCAGCCGGGTGCCGATCTCCGAGGACACCTCACCGACCCCACAACCCCGTTGGATCCAGAAGAAGAGAGCCGACCAATGAAGATCAGCCCACAGAAGATCAGCCCACTGGGTACCGGTCCGGTCAGGACCGGCGCCCGTGGAGCCAGGCGCGCGGCCGTGGCCGTCGCCCTCGGTTCCGTGCTCGCGCTGACCGTCACCGCCTGCGGAGACGACGGCAGCGGCAGCGCGGGGGACAAGGGCACCGAGGGCTCCGGCAAGGGCGAGATCACCTTCTGGGACAACAACGGCGGTGTCCGCACCGACATCTGGAAGCAGATCATCGCCGACTTCGAGAAGAAGTACCCGGACATCAAGGTCAACTACGTCGGCATCCCGGCGGCGAGCGCCCAGTCCAAGTACGACACCGCCATCCAGGGCGGCGGCCTGCCCGACGTCGGCGGCGTGGGCACCGCGATGCTCGCCGAGGTCGCCGTCCAGGGAGCGCTGGAGCCGCTGGACAGCCGGGTCGAGAAGAGCTCGCTGAGCGGCAAGCTGAGCCAGAACCTGCTCGACGTCAGCCGGGCCGCGGGTGGCGGGGACACGCTGTACCAGGTGCCGACCTCCGCCAACAACGGCACGCTCTGGTACCGCACCGACCTGTTCAAGTCGGCGGGCCTGGATGAGCCGACCACCTGGTCGAAGTTCTACGACGCCGCCGACAAGCTCACCGACAAGGGCAAGAACAAGTTCGGCTTCACCATCCGCGGGGGCGAGGGCTCCATCGCCCCGGCGCTGGACGCGGCGTACGGGCAGACGGGGATCACCTCGTTCTGGAACGGCGACAAGACCACGGTCAACGACCCGAAGAACGTGGCGGCCCTGGAGAAGTACGTCGCCCTGTACAAGAAGGTCACCCCGTCCGCCGACGTCAACAACGACTTCACCAAGATGGTCGCGCAGTGGGACAGCGGCACCATCGGCATGCTGAACCACAACCTCGGCTCCTACCAGGACCACCTGAAGGCGCTGGGCGCCGGCAAGTTCCGCGGCGTCCCGAACCCCACGATGGACGACGGCACACGTGTACAGATCTCCAACCCGGTCGACGGGCTGAGCCTGTTCAAGTCCGGCAAGAACAAGGCGGCCGCCTGGAAGTTCATCGAGTTCGCGGTCTCGGCGGCGGAGAACTCCAAGTTCAACGAGTCCGCAGGCCAGGTGCCGGCGAACACCGACGCCGCCAAGGACGCGTGGATCCAGCAGGCCGAGCCGACCAAGCTCGCCGCCGAGGCGCTGAACGGCACCGGCACCAAGATCGTGCAGCTGCCGTACTACCTGCCCGACTGGAACACCATCTCCAAGGCCGACAACGAGCCGAACTTCCAGAAGGTGCTGCTCGGCAAGATGAGCGCCAAGGACTTCCTGGACACGCTGGCCGACCAGCTGAACAAGGCGCAGGCCGACTGGAAGGCCCACCACTAGGGGGTGTCCGGCGGATCAAGTCGGAGGAAACCTGCGGCGCCTGATCAGACCCCGCGTCTCCGGCATGATCCGCCGGACAGGCCCTAGTCCCCCTGGTCGAGCTGAACACGGGCGGTTCGGGGGCGCGTGGTCGTTCTGCGCCCCCGGACCGGTCGCGGCTGGTCGCGCCACGCGGCGGAGCCGCACGTCGATACCGTCCCGCACCGTTCACGCAGCGCTCCCATCGTCCCTGTTGAAAGGCACCCCCGTGTCTCTTAGCCGTAGACAGGTCGGCCTGGCGGCGGTCGCCGCCGTCCCCCTCACCGTCGCCGCGTCGGGCCTCGCGTCCGCCGGCCCGGACCGCCGGTCGCGCACCTTCCACATCGCCGGCGACTCCACCGCCGCCCAGAAGTACGCCGACGCCGCACCCGAGACCGGGTGGGGCATGGCGCTCCCGTTCTTCCTCCACGAGGACATCGTGGTCGCCAACCACGCCGTGAACGGCCGCAGTTCGAAGAGCTTCATCGACGAGGGGCGCCTCGCCGCGATCCTCGACGTGATCCGGCCCGGCGACCTCCTGCTCGTCCAGTTCGGGCACAACGACGAGAAGACCGCCGACCCGACGCGTTACACCGAGCCGTGGACCACGTTCCAGGACTGTCTGCGGCAGTACATCGAGGGAGCGCGGACCCGGGGTGCCCGGCCGGTGCTCGCCACCCCGGTCGAGCGCAGAAAGTTCGACGCGGACGGCAACGCGGTGCCGACCCACGGCGACTACCCGGTGTCGATGCGCGCGCTCGCCGCGGACGAGCACGTGGCGCTCCTCGACATCCAGGCCCTGTCCATCGCCCTGTGGCAGCGGCTCGGAGTCGAGGAGACGAAGAAGTACTTCAACTGGACCGCGACCGAACAGGACAACACGCACTTCAACCCGCCCGGCGCCATCGCCGTGGCCCGTCTCGTCGCGGCCGGACTGCTGCACCGCCGGGTGCTCTCGCCCCGGGACGTACGCCGTCTCGACGCCGAGATACCCGAGTCCTGGATCACCTGGCCCACCGCCTGAGCCCCTGAACCCCCTGAGCCCCTGAACCCCCTGAACCCCTTGAGTCTTTGAGTTCTTGAGCCGAAAGAGAGCCGCACCATGAACACACAGAAATGGCATGGGCATGCCACAGCGCTGTGCGCGACCGCCGCGCGGAGAGCGGGCGTGCTGATCGGCTGCACCGCCCTCGTCCTCGCCGTCACCGGCACCACCGCCCAGGCCCAGCCCCGCGAACTCGGCCGGCAGACGCTCGCCGCGGGCGACGGCTGGGCGTCCGACGGGACCGGCACCACCGGCGGCTCGGCCGCCGAGGCCGCCCAGGTCCACACCGTCACGACCTGGGCGGAGTTCAGGGCCGCGCTCGCCGCCGACGGCAGCGCACCGAAGATCATCAAGGTCAAGGGCACGATCGACGCCAACGCCGACGGCTGCGACTCCTTCGCGGCGCCCGGTTACGACTTCGACCGGTACCTCGCCGACTACGACCCCGCGGTGTGGGGCTACGACCAGGTGGTCAGCGGTGAGCAGGAGGATCTGCGCGCTGCCTCCGCCGCCAACCAGGACACCGCCATGAAGGCGTATGTCCCCGCCAACACCACCATCGTCGGCATCGGCCGCGACGCCGGCATCAAGGGCGCGAGCCTGCAGATCAAGGACGTCGACAACGTCATCGTCCGCAACCTCACCTTCGAGAGCCCCCTCGACTGCTTCCCGCAGTGGGACCCGACCGACGGCGACACCGGCAACTGGAACTCCGAGTACGACAGCGCGGTGGTCTACGGGGCCACGCATGTCTGGCTCGACCACAACACGTTCACGGACGGCGACCACCCGGACAGCTCGCTGCCGACCTACTACGGCCGGATCTTCGAGCAGCACGACGGCGAACTCGACATCGTCAAGGGCGCCGACCACGTGACCGCCTCCTGGAACGTCTTCGCCGACCACGACAAGACCATCCTGATCGGCAACAGCGACAGCGCGGCGACCGCCGCCGTGGACCGCGGCCACCTGAAGGTCACCCTCCATCACAACCTGTTCACCGGCCTCGTCGAGCGCGCACCGCGCGTCCGCTTCGGACAGGTGGACTCCTACAACAACCACTTCGTCGCCGACGCCACCTACTCGTACAGCTTCGGTATCGGCATGGAGTCCCAACTCGTCGCCGAGCACAACGCGTTCACGCTGTCCGACTCGGTCAGTGCCGCGAAGGTCCTGAAGAAGTGGAAGGAGGCGCCGCTGTCCGCAGCCGACAACTACGTCAACGGCGTACGGACCGATCTGATCGCCGTGCACAATGCCGAGATCCCCGCCGAGACGCTCCAGTCCGGAGCCGGATGGACACCGACCCTGCGGACGAAGGTCGACGCGCCGAGGGCCGTCCCCGACATCGTCGACCACCGCGCGGGCGCCGGAGAGATCTGCTGACCATGGCCGGACACCCCGTCAGCAGAAGGGCGTTCGTCGCCGCGAGCACCGGAGCCGCACTGGCTCTCGGGCTCGCGGCCCCCGCCCGCGCCACCGGGCGCCCGCCCTTCGGACGCCACGGTTCGCCGTCCGCACGGCTCGACGCGAGGACGCTGTACGTCCACCCCGGCGGCCTCGGCGACCACACCACCGTGCAGGCCGCCGTGACCGCGGCGACCGGCGCCGGATTCACCCTGGTCATCGCGCCCGGCGTGTACCGCGAGACGGTCTCGGTCGGCGCGGTCGACCCGGCGACCGGTCTGCCCGGCGCCGCGGGGTCCGAGATGACCTGGATCGGCGCCTCCGACGAGCCGCGCGATGTCGTCGTCGTGTACGACAACGCCAACGGCACACCCAAGCCCGACGGTTCGGGCACCTACGGCACCACCGGGTCCGCGACGACCACCGTGCGCACCGACGGGTTCACGGCCCGCTCGATCACGTTCGCCAACGACTGGCTGCGCGCCGACCATCCCGGGATCACCGGCACCCAGGCCGTGGCGATCAAGGTGCAGGGCGACCGCTCGGCGTTCCACCGGTGCCGGTTCCTCGGCCACCAGGACACGCTGTACGCCGACTCGATCGCCCTCGGCACCTTCGCCCGGCAGTACTACCGGGACTGCTGCATCGAGGGGGACGTGGACTTCGTCTTCGGGCGGGCGACGGCGGTCTTCGAGTCCTGCCACTTCCGCACCCTGAACCGGACGGACCTGGCCGGCGCCCCGTACGGCTTCGTCTTCGCGCCCTCCACGGCCGTCGCCGACCCGCGCGGATACCTGGTCACCCGCAGCCGGATCAGCAGCGCGGCACCGGACGCGTACTACAAGCTGGCCCGCCCCTGGGTGCCCGGCTCGGACACGACCGCCCGCCCCATGCTGACCGTCCGCGACACGCGTCTGGACGCCGGGACCGACGCGGTCGCGCCCTACGCCAACATGTCCGCCGCCTATCCGTGGCAGAACCAGCGCTTCGCCGAGTACCGCAACACGGGCCCCGGCGCGGTGATCAGCGTCCCGGAGAACCGGCCCCAGCTCACCGACGAGGAGGCCCGGTCGGCGACCCGTGAGGCGTACCTCGGTGACTGGACGCCGGGGAGGGGGTGCTGAGATGCGCAGGCGCACGCTCCTCGCCGGTGCCGTCGGGGGACTCACGACCCTCGGCGCCACCCCGGCCGCCGCCCACGGCCGCCGTGTCCTGCACGTGCGTCCCGGCGACTCGGTCCAAGCCGCCGTGGACGCGGTGGACGGCCCCGGGCAGACGATCGTCGTCCACCCGGGAACGTACCGCGAAGTGATCGACATCCCCGCCGGCAAAGGGGAGTTGACGCTCCGCGGTGCCACCCGTGACCCGCGGGACGCGGTCATCGTCTTCGACCGGGCGAACGGCACGCCGAAACCGGACGGCTCCGGCACCTACGGGACCGCGGGCTCCGCCACGCTCACCTCGGCGGCTCCCGGGCTGACCGTGCGCGGTCTGACGATCGCGAACGACTGGCTGCGGGCGGACCATCCGGAGATCACCGGCACGCAGGCGGTCGCGGCCTACGTCACCGGCGACCGCTCGTCCTTCGCGCGGGTGCGTCTGCTCGCTCACCAGGACACGCTGCTCGCGGACACCACGGACCTGGCCGCCTTCGACCGTCACCTCTACAGCGACTGCTACATCGAGGGCGACGTCGACTTCGTCTTCGGCCGGGCCACCGCGGTGTTCGAGCGCTGCCACTTCCACACCCTCGACCGGGATGTCGCCTTCAGACCCGAGGGCATGGTCTTCGCGCCGTCCACGGCCCGCGCGAACCCCCACGGCTTCCTGGCCGCCGGCTGCCGCGTCACCTCCGGCGCCGAGGACGCGGCGTACAAGATCGCCCGGCCCTGGGTCCCCTCGTACGAGACCACGGCGTGGCCCTCGCTCGTGGTCCGCGGGACGGAACTCGGGCCCGGTATCGACGCGGTGGCGCCCTACACGGACATGCGCGCGGCCTATCCGTGGCAGTCCATGCGCTTTCGCGAGTACCGCAACACCGGACCCGGAGCGGCGATCACCGTTCCGGAGAACCGTCCCCAGCTCACGGACACGGAGGCCGAACGGCACACCCGTGCCGCCTACCTCGGCGACTGGTGCCCGTGATGTCCCCCGTTCGATCCCCCAGCACGACGAAAGGACCGCACTCCATGTCTCGTCGTACCGCTCTCGCCTTATGCGCCACCCTGGCGCTCGGCGCAGGCCTCGCCGTCCTCCCCACCCAGGCGCAGGCCGCGACCGTCGTCGTCGACACCACCGCCGAACTGACCAGCGCGATCTCCGGCGCCACCGCCGGGACCGTCATCCAGGTGCGCGGCGGCACCTACTACCCGACGGCCACGCTCCAGTCCGCGACGAACGGCACCTCGTCCTCGCCGGTCACGCTCACGGCGTACGGCTCGGAGACCGTGAAGATCGACGGCTCCTCGCTCCCGTCCGGCGACTGGATCTTCAAACTGACCGCCGACTACTGGAACGTCTCCAACCTCACGTTCCAGAACTCCCCGGACAGCGCGGTCGTCTGCCAGTCCTGCACCGGCACCACCTGGAACAGCATCAAGACCATCAACGGCGGCGACTCCGGCTTCACCCTGACCGGCGACGGCACCGTCAACAACACGGTCAGGAACATCGACTCGTACGGCAACTACGACGCCGCCAATCACGGGGAGAACGCGGACGGCGTCGCCGTGAAGTTCGGCTCGGGCAGCGGCAACCTGATCACCGGAGCCCGCCTGTACAACAACTCCGACGACGGCATCGACTTCTGGTCCTTCTCCTCGCCCGTCACCGTCGAACACACCTGGTCCTTCGGCAACGGCAGGAACCGCTGGAGCGACTCGGCCTTCGCGGGCGACGGCAACGGCTACAAGCTGGGCGGCGACGGCGAGGTCGTCGCCCATGTCGTCAACAACTCCGCCGCGTGGGACGACGCCGGCAGCGGCTTCACCGAGAACTCCAACACCGGCGCCATCGTCATCAACCGCACCACCGCCTACGCCAACGGCAAGTATGGCTACTACTTCGCCACCAGCGCCGCCAAGCTCGGCAAGAACCTCGCCGTGGGCAACGGCACCGCGGCGGTGTCCAAGGGGTCCTCGGTGACGTCGGCCGACAACAACTGGGACTCCGGCATCTCCACCCCGCCGTTCCTCTCCACGGACGCGGCCACCACCTACAACTCCCGCTCCTCCAGCGGGACACTGCCCGCGACCACCTTCCTCACGACGGGCAGCACGACCATCGGCGCGACCATGAACTGACTCCCGCCGGGCAGTTCGTGAGGCCCGATTCGTGCGACGCGAGGCCCATGTCGGCCGAAAAGTATGTATCGATCCGGCAAAAGGCCTCGCGTCCAGCGACGTGACGCGCGTAGAACTCCTGTCATGCATAAGTCACTACGCATCGCGGCCGTCGCCGCCACCTGTGTCGTCGCCGGTGCCGCCCTGTACGGCACCGGCGTCGCCACCGCCGGTCAGTCGACGGCGAACTCGACGCACGAGCCCTACAACATCGGGGTCCTCGTCAAGGACATCGACACCTATTACGGCACCACGGCCGACAGCAACGGGGTGTACCAGGCGTCCCCCGACAGCCCGTACGCCAAGGACCTGGCGCGCCTCGACGCCGCCGCGAAGCGGTACATCGACCGGGCCGCCCGAAAGGCCCACCACCGGCACGAGAAGCCCGCGGTCGTCTTCGACATCGACGACACGCTGCTGCTCTCCCTCGACTACGAGAAGAAGACCAACTACACCTACAACTCCGCCTCCTGGGCCGCCTACGTCGCCCAGGCGAACCGTCCCGCCGTCTTCGGCAGCCCCGAACTCGTCGAGTACGCCGCGTCCAAGGGCGTCGAGGTCTTCTACAACTCGGGCCTGAAGGAGGCGCAGCGCGTCTCCGCCGTCGACAACCTGAAGAAGATCGGCGTCGACGTCAACCTCGACGCCGGGCACATGTTCCTCAAGGACGCGGCCAACCCGCCCGCGTACCTGAGTGATTGCGCCACCGCCGCCGCCTGGAACTGCACGACCGTGCAGTACAAGGCCGGCACCCGCAAGCACATCGAGTCGCTCGGGTACGAGATCGTCGCCAACTTCGGCGACCAGTACTCGGACCTCGACGGCGGCTACGCCGACAAGACGTACAAGCTCCCGAACCCCACGTACTTCGTGAGCTGAGGCCCACCCCCGCGGGCCCGGACCTGACCTCCGGGCCCGTCCGCACGGGCGAACGCCCCCGCCGGTCGTCACCGGCGGGGGCGTCCTGCTGCCGGCCGAGGGGGGCTCAGGCCGACAGGTCCACCGTCGAGGACGTCAGAAACGAACGTGAGGTTGTTTCCGACGCGCGAACAAAACGACAGACTCAGTCGTACGTGACGTCCGACGCCGTGAATCTGCACGATGTTCCGTCCGGGCCGGTGCCCAGCTCCTTCGGCTCCTTGCCCGTGCTGTTGCCCTCGAAACGGACACACGTCTTGATCTTCTTCTTGGTGTCGCCGTGGACACGGATGTGGCGCAGCGATGCCGTGTCGCCGTAGTTGGTGTTGATTCCGACGATGGCCTTGCCCGGCGCCGTCACATCGACGTCGTCGATGACGACCGTGCGCTTGAACTGCTTCTTGCAGTTGCCGCAACTGCGCACCAGCTTGCCGAAGTTCTCGACCCGGAACTTGCTGACCACCAGCTTGCCGGCGCCGTTGAACTGCAGGACCTTGTCGTCCGCGCCCTTGGCGCCGCCGCCGTAGACCTTGTAGACGGCCGAGGACGACGTGCCCTTGAAGCTCGCCGCGTCCTCGCCGACGTCCAGCCACCACACGTTCTGCAGGGTGCAACTGCCCAGGCAGTGGACGCCGTCGGCGGCGGGCGTGCCGATGATGACGTTCTTGAGGACCGCGCCGTCCGCGAGCTCGAAGACGGGTCCCTGGTCCTCGTCCTGGCCGCTGGTCCCGAGGGCGCCGCTGCCGTAGAACTTCGTCAGCTTGCCGTCGTAGGTGCCCGACACGGAGATCGTCGACGACACGGCCTTGCTGCCCCTGGCCTCCGGCCAGGTCGTCGCCGCGCCCGCCGAGCCCAGCATCGAGGTCGTGACGATCGCCGCGCCGGTCAGGGCGAGGGCGGACACGCCACCGATCACGGCACGCCGTCCGGTGACCCGGCGGCGGTGGCGGAGGCGCTGTTCAACTCGTGCAGTCATGGACCGAGTTCCTTGGGTGGTGAGGAGATGGTGCGTCTCCTGGTCGTCACCGCCCGGGAAAGGGTTGCCGCGTCCGCTGATCTTTCTGCCGCTACGAGTCGCCGTCGTCGGCGTCCTGGGCCGCGAAGTCCCCGGCCACGGTGGACCGTTCGCCGCCCTTCGCGGTCGCCGTCACCCTGTAGCCGTCGTCCTTCGCGTCCCGGCCGCCGCGGTCGTGGTCGTACTGGCCCGCGAAGACCCACTCGCCCGGCCAGACCGTGTGTCCGGGCCTGAGCACCCAGGTGTAGACGAGGAAGCCGTCGCGCTCGGCGACCGTCGTTGTGAAGTCGCTCTCGGGCAGCGAACGCCAGGCGCCCGCGTCGCTCACCCCGCCGGTCTGCCGGATCTTCAACTCGACCGTGAGTGCCGTGAGTTGCCTGCCGGTCTTCAGGGTGACATCGCTCTGCGCCCAGAAGTCGTTGCTGTGCGGGTCGACCGAGCCGTCCGACCACAACGAGCCGTCTGCGGTCTTCCCGGCGGGCGCCCGGGTCGCGGTGGGCGCGCTGGCCGTGGGGGTGTCCGAGCGCGAGGGACCCGGCTCGTCCGGCTCCTTCGGCGTACCGGAGCGACGGCTGGGCTCGGGCGCCACCGGCGCCCGCCCGGTCGGGTCCGGCGACGGGTCGGGGGTCGGCGAGACCGCGACCGTCCGCTGCGGCGGGGCGTCCTCCTTCACCGCCGAGGCGACCGCGTAGCCGGCCACCGCGAGGACGCCCGCGACCGCGGCCGTGGCGCCCACGACACGGGCCCAGCCGAGCAGCGGCGGGCGCGCCGCGCGCCGCGAGGGCCGCCGCTCGTCGGCGCCCGCCATGCCGCGCTCCACCCGGGCCAGGATGTGCGCGCGGTCGGGCTCGTGCGCCTCGGCCGCCTCGCGCAGCCCGGCGCGCAGCTCGTCGTGCACGTCCCGCGCCTCCCTCATCGGACTGCCCCTCCGGCCCCACCCGTGGGCAGCACTCCCGCGTGCACCCGTACCGACGCCCCGTCGGTGCCGAGCAGCCGCTTCAGTTCGGTCATGCCCTTCGACGTCTGGCTCTTCACCGTACCGACGGAGATCCCGAGGGCGAGCGCGGTGTCCTTCTCGGACAGATCGAAGGCGTGCCGCAGCACGACACAGGCGCGCTTGCGGAACGGCAGCCGGCGCAGCGCCCCCTGGACATCGACCGTGCCCGGTACGTCGGGGTTCTCGGTCCTGTCCTCGCGCTGCGACCAGAAGAGCGTGATCCGCCGCCGTTCGCGCACCGCCGCGCGGATCCGAGTGCGGGCGAGATTGGCGACCACACCGCGCGCGTACGCCACCGGATGGTCCGCCGCCCGCACCCGGTCCCAGCGGTGCCACAGCGCGAGCAGCGCGTCGGCGGCGAGATCGTCCGCGGCGTCCGGCTCGCCCGTCAACAGGTTGGCCAGGCGGGCCAGTTCGGCGTAGTGCCGCTCGAAGAAGGCGTGGAACTCCACGGAGGCGGCGTCGTCCACGACAGTGCCCACGGGGTACCTCTCCTCGCTACGGCTGTGGCACCGGTGCGGGTGCGGCGTATACGGCCCCGGTGATTCGCCTGTGGGGAAAGGGCGTTCCGGTGGGGCGAGATGCGTGAGCGTACCAGCGGGTCGTCCGGATCTTCGAACGACGTATGGCGGGCCGAACTCGATTCCGTAACACGGGGAAAACCTGAAAGTGCTTGATCGGGGGCACAATCCAGCCAGCATCCGCGCACCAAGCACGCAGGTAACGAGGAGTATCACCATGTCCGAAGCGCAGAAGGTGGCCGACCGGCCAAGTGCCGCACCCCCGGCGGCAGGCAGTGTCGACGGATTCTTCAAGATATCCGCGAGGGGATCCACCTTCGGCCGGGAGATACGCGGCGGATTCGCCACGTTCTTCACGATGGCCTACATCCTCGTCCTGAACCCGATCATCCTGGGCAGCGCCAAGGACAAGTTCGGCCACCACCTCGACGCCGTCCAACTGACCACCGCCACCGCCCTGGTGGCCGCGGTCATGACGATCATCATGGGCGTCGGCGGCAACCTCCCGCTCGCGCTCGCCGCCGGACTCGGCCTCAACGCGGTCGTCGCTTTCCAGATCGCCCCGCTGATGAGCTGGGACGACGCGATGGGCCTGATCGTCCTGGAGGGTCTGCTCATCTGCGTGCTGGTGGTGACCGGTCTGCGGGAGGCCGTCATGCACGCGATCCCGCAGCCGCTGAAGCAGGCGATCAGCGTCGGTATCGGCCTGTTCATCGCCTTCATCGGCTTCGTCGACGCCGGCTTCGCCACCCGTATCCCGGACGTGGCCAACACCACCGTGCCGGTGCAGCTCGGCGGCACGGGCGCGCTCGCCGGCTGGCCGGTTCTCGTCTTCTGCCTCGGGGTCCTGCTGACCATCGGTCTGCTCGCCCGCAAGGTCAAGGGCGCGATCCTGATCAGCATCGTCACGATGACGGTCGTGTCGATCGTCATCAACTCCGTCGCGGACATCAAGAGCTGGGGCCTGACCACCCCGAAGGTGCCCGACGACGTGGTGGCCTCACCGGACTTCGGGCTGCTCGGTCGGTTCAGCCTGTTCGGCGCGTTCGGCGAGACCAGCGCGATCACCGTCGTGCTGCTGGTCTTCACCCTCGTCCTGTCCGACTTCTTCGACACCATGGGCACGGTCGTCGGCATCAGCGCCGAGGCGGGTCTGCTGGACGAGGAGGGCAAGGTGCCGGGCCTCGGGCGGGTGCTGCTGATCGACGGCGCCGCCGCGGTCGCGGGCGGCGCGGCCTCGGCCTCCTCCTCGACGTCGTACATCGAGTCGGCGGCGGGTGTCGGCGAGGGCGCGCGCACCGGTTTCGCCAACCTGGTCACCGGCGGGCTGTTCGCGCTCGCGCTGTTCCTGACGCCGATCCTCACGATCGTCCCGCTGCAGGCCGCAGCGCCCGCGCTCGTCGCCGTCGGCTTCCTGATGATGACCCAGGTCAAGCACATCGACTGGGACAAGTACGAGATCGCCATCCCGGCGTTCCTGACCATCGCCGTGATGCCGTTCACCTACTCGATCACCAACGGCATCGGGGCCGGGTTCCTCGCGTACGTCCTGATCAAGACGGTGCTCGGGAAGGCCAAGGAGGTCCACTGGCTGCTGTGGGCGGCCTCCGCGCTGTTCCTCGTGTACTTCGCGATCGACCCGGTGGAGCAGTTGCTCGGGGTGAGGTAGCCGGCCCTCGTGGCCCCGGGCTCGCAGGAGCGCGGGGCCACGAGCGCGTCAGTCCCGCAGCGCCGCCCGCATCATCGCCTGGGCGACCGGTGCCGCCAGTCCGTTGCCGCTGACCTCCGAGCGCGCCGCGTTCGACTGCTCGACCATGACCGCGACGGCGACCTCCTTGCCGTTGGAGTCGGACTTCGCGTACGACGTGAACCAGGCGTACGGCGTCTTGCTGTTCTTCTCGCCGTGCTGGGCCGTGCCGGTCTTGCCGCCCACGGTCGCGCCGGGGACGATGGCGTTCGTGCCCGTGCCGTCCTCGACGACCGTCTGCATCGCGGACCGGAGCTGCCGCGCCGTGTCCGAGCCGACGATCCTCTCGGTCAAGGTGCTGTCGTCGTAGTTCTTCAGCACATCGCCGTCGGCGTCGCTCGTCCGCGACACCATGTGCGGCGAGACCAGCTTGCCGTCGTTGGCGATCGCGGCGGACACCATGGCCATCTGGAGCGGGGTCGCGGTGACGTCGAACTGCCCGATGCCGGTCAGCGCCGTGGACGACTTGTCCATGCCCGAGGGGTACACGCTCGTGTACGCCCGCACCGGCACGTCCTGCGTCGTGTCGTTGAAGCCGAACTTCTCCGCCATCGACCTGACCTTGTCCTGGCCCAGGTCGACGGCCATCTTCGCGAAGACGTTGTTGCAGGAGTACTGGAGCGCGACCCGGATCGAGGCGTTCTCGCAGGGTGCGGACGTGTTCTCGTTCTTCAGGACGGTCGTCGTGTTCGGCAGCGTGTACGGGTCCGGGCTGTGCGTCTTCGCGTCCACGTCCGAGTACAGCCCGTTCTCCAGCGCGGCGGCGGCCACGACCAGCTTGAACGTCGAGCCCGGCGGCAGCGGCTGCCGCAGCGCGCGGTTGACCAGCGGCTTGTCGGCGTCCTTGGTCAGCCGCTGCCAGACGCTGGTGTTGCCCGCGCTGATCGACGTCGGGTCGTACGACGGTGTCGAGACGACCGCGAGGATCTTGCCGGTCTTCGGGTCGATCGCGACGGCCGCGCCCTTCTTGTTCCCGAGCGCCGCGTACGCGGCCTTCTGCACACCCGGGTCGATCGTCGTGATCACATCACCGGGGTCGGCACGCTTGTTCGTGAGGGAGTCCAGCGGGTTCTTCAGCTGGATGTCCGTGCCGTCCAGCAGGTTCCGGTAGATGCCCTCCAGCTGGGTCGCCCCGTACACCTGCGAGCTGTAGCCGGTGACCGCCGCGTACAGGCTGCCGTCCTTGTACGTCCGCTTGTACTTGAGGTCGCCGCCCTTCGTCTTCGCCGAACCGGTGATCGCGTCTCCGGCCACGATGATGTTCCCGAGCGGGTTCGCGTACAGCGAGATCGCGTTCCGTCGGTTGTCCTTGTCGTCCGCGAGTGCCCGGCCGTCGTAGAACTGCACCCATGTCGCCCTGACCAGCAGGGAGAGCACGAGCAGCAGACTGAAGACGGCGGCCCGCCTGATCGTCTTGTTCATCCCGCACAGAAGGACGAGCGGTCCGGAGGGAATCGTTCCCATCCGCCCGGATTTCTCATGAGTCCTTCATGAAGCCGCCGTCGTGCCGGCCCCTCGTGAAGCCGCCCTCGTGGGGACCCGCCGGAGCCCGGACCGGTCAGAGCCTGCGGGTGGCCAGGGTGAGACGGTCGCGGGCGTCGAACAGGGCGTCCTTGACCATCTGCTCGTGCGCGGGGGTGAGCCGGGCCACCGGCACCGAGCAGCTGATCGCGTCACGGGCCGGTGTGCGGTACGGGATCGCCACACCGAAGCAGCGCAGTCCCAGCGTGTTCTCCTCGCGGTCCACCGCGAAGCCCTGGTCCCGCACCTGGTGCAGCTCCTCGATGAGCTTCTCCCGGTCGGTGATCGTGTGCTCGGTCAGCGCGGGGAGCGTCTCGGGCAGCAGCTTGCGGACCTGCTCGTCGGTGTGCGTGGCCAGCAGCGCCTTGCCGAGCGAGGTGGAGTGCGCGGGGAGCCTGCGGCCGACCCGGGTGAAGGGGCGCAGGTAGTGCTGCGACTGCCGGGTGGCCAGATAGACGACGTTCGTGCCGTCCAGGCGCGCGAGGTGGATGGTCTCCGTGGTGTCGTCGGAGAGGCGGTCGAGGGTGGGGCGGGCCGCGGCGACCACCTCGTCGCCGTCGATGTACGAGGTGCCGACCAGCAGGGCCCGTACGCCGATGCCGTACCGCGTGCCCGTCGCGTCCGTCTCGACCCAGCCGAGCTCCACGAGCGTCCGCAGCAGCATGTACAGGCTGGACTTGGGATAACCGACGGCCTCCTGGACCGCTGCAAGGGAGTGCATTCCGGGCCGGCCGGCGAAGTACTCCAGCAATTCCACGGTCCGCACCGCGGACTTGACCTGCGCCCCGCCGCCTGTCTCGCCTGCCGACATCGCCCTTGACCCCTTCGTTGGACGGGAAATAGTCTCCAACAGGATATTCACCATCAGAGACAGCGTTCAGCATATCGAACACCCCTGGTGAGTGACACAAGAACTGTGGCATCACATCTGAAGGGACCCGCGGTGGCAGCAGCACCAGTCTGGAGTGTCGACCCCCGAACCGGGAAGCAGCGGGAACAGGTTGCGGTGGAGGCCACAGCCCAGGAGGTGGACGAGGCCGTCCGCGCCGCGCACGCCGCGCGCCCCGCTCTCGTCGACCGCGCCGTACGCGCCGCGTTCCTGCGCACCGCCGCCGACCTGCTCGAAGGCGCCAAGGACCAGCTCGTCGAGGCCGCCGACGCGGAGACCGCGCTCGGCCCGGTCCGGCTCACCGGTGAACTCGCCCGCACCTGCTACCAGTTGCGTGCTTTTGCCTCGATCGTCGACGAGGGCGCCTTTCTCGACGTCGTCATCAACCACCCCGACGGCACGGCGACCCCGCCGATCCCGGACCTGCGCCGCTACAAGGTGGCGCTGGGCGTCGTCGCCGTGTACTCGGCCTCGAACTTCCCCTTCGCCTTCTCGGTCGCCGGCGGCGACACGGCGAGCGCGCTGGCCGCGGGCTGCCCGGTCGTCGTCAAGGTCCACCCCGACCATCCCGCGCTCTCCGAACTGGTCGCGGCCGTCCTGCGCCGGGCCGCCGCCCGGCACGACATCCCCGTCGGCGTCATCGGCGTCGTCCACGGCTTCGAGGCCGGTGTCGAGCTGGTCCGCCACCCGCTGATCGCGGCGGCCGGGTTCACCGGCTCGATCCGCGGCGGGCGCGCGCTGTTCGACGCGGCCTCGGCGCGTCCGGTGCCGATCCCGTTCCACGGCGAGCTGGGCTCCCTCAACCCCGTCGTCGTCACCGAGGCCGCGGCCGCCGAGCGCGCCGAGGAGATCGGCGCGGGGCTCGCCGGCTCGATGACCCTGGGCGTCGGCCAGTTCTGTGTGAAGCCGGGCCTGGTGCTCGCGCCGGCCGGCGCGGCCGGAGACCGTCTGCTGAAGTCCCTGACCGACGCGGTGAGCGACACCGCCTCCGGGGTCCTGCTCGACCACCGTATGCGCGACAACTTCATCGCCGGGGTCGCCGAGCGCGCCGGACTCCCGGACGTCCACGCCCCGGTGACACCCGGCGCGGGCGGCGAGCACACGGTGAGCCCCGGCTTCCTGACCGTGCCCGCGAGCAGGCTCGCGGCCGAGGGCGAGCACGATCTGCTCCTGGAGGAGTGCTTCGGGCCGCTCACGGTCGTGGCGCGCTACGAGGACGAGTCCGAGGCGGGCGCGGTGCTCTCCCGGCTGCCGGGCAACCTCACGGCCACGGTGCAGCTCTCCGCGGAGGAGGCGGCGGGCGAGGGGCGCGGCGCGGAGATCCTCGCCGAGCTGACCTCCCTCGCGGGCCGCGTGCTGGTGAACGGCTGGCCCACCGGGGTGGCCGTCGCTCCGGCCCAGCACCACGGAGGGCCGTACCCCGCGACGACCTCGACCTCCACGTCGGTCGGCGGCAGCGCCATCGAGCGGTGGATGCGGCCGGTGGCCTATCAGGGGGTGCCCGAGGCGCTGTTGCCGCCCGAGCTGCGGGACGACAACCCGCTGGGGCTGCCCCGACGGTACGACGGGCGCCTGGAGCGGTAGTCCCCAAGCCGCGGGGCCGTTCCTTCTCGGTCCTTGCCGGTCCTGGCCGCTCCTTGCCGGTATTTGCCGGTCCTTCGCGGGCCGCGGGTGCCGCGTGGCTGATCACGCGGCACCCGTGCCCCCGCAGGGCGTGGCCGTGAACCTGAGAGACTCCACCCATGGACGTCACACTCCCCGAACTCCCCTTCTCCCTCCGCACCTACGGGCCCGACGGGCACTGGTCGTACGAGGACGGCGTGCTCACCGGCTGGGCCGGGCCCCGGCAGGACCGCTTCGTGCCGCCCACCGGTGAGGGGCTCGACTCGGCCTCGGACGCGCCGCGTCTGCTCGGAGAGCCGGAGGGCGACTTCCAGCTGATCGCCCGCGTGACGGTCGGCTTCGGGGCGGCCTTCGACGCGGGCGTGCTCTACGTCCACGTCGGGGAGCGGACCTGGGCGAAACTGTGCCTGGAGTACTCCCCGGACGTGCCCACCGTCTGCACAGTGGTCACCCAGGGGCATTCCGACGACGCCAACTCCTTCACCGTGGACGGCAGTTCCGTCTGGCTCCGGGTCAGCCGCACGGGGCGTGCCTTCGCCTTCCACGCCTCCCGCGACGGCGAGCGCTGGATCTTCGTCCGCCTCTTCACCCTGGCCGACGAGAAGGACACCGGGGCGGCGCTCGTGGGCTTCATGACGCAGTCGCCGATGGGGGAGGGCTGTGTGGTGACGTACGACGGCATCGAGTTCCGGCCGTCCTGGCCGCGCGACCTGCGCGACGGCAACTAGCGACCGGGCTTCCGGAACCACACCGTCCGCCGGCACGTCCTCTGCTGCGTGATCGAGGACCGTGTGAACCATGTGCGCCGGGTGATCAGGACCGCGCTGCCCGCCGAGGCGGCCGTCGTCGCCGACCTGCACGCCCGGGCCCGGGCGACGTACTACCCGGACGGGGTGCCGCAGGACGGCACGGACTGGCTCGCCGCCTGGCGGAGCGCCATCGAGCGCCCCGACGGCCATGTGCTGTGCATCGTGCAGGACGGCCGGATCGCGGGCATCGCCTCCTTCCGTACGACCGAGGGCGCCCCCGCCGACACCGTGAAGCTCTACCAGTTCCACGTCGACCCCGGCCGCTGGCGGGCCGGCATCGGAACGGAGCTGCACGCGGCCTGCGTGGAGGAGTGGCAGGCGGACGGGAAGCGCACGGCGACACTCGACGTGCACGTCGACAACCGGCGCGCCCAGTCCTTCTACACCCGCCTGGGCTGGGTGCCCGACCCGGAGAACCCGCCCGCGGACGGCGATCACCACCGGTATCTGCGGTACGCGGTGAACGGGTCCGCGCCCGGGTCCGCGCCCGGGGAATGACCTGAGCCGTTTGAACGTTCACACACTCGCGCCCCCGGAGGGTGTCCCGTATCCGCACGACCTGGAATGAGCCGAAGAATGCGCGTCGAGATCTGGAGCGACATCGCCTGCCCGTGGTGCTATGTCGGAAAGGCCCGCTTCGAGAAGGCGCTGGACGCCTTCCCGCACCGTGACGAGGTCGAGGTCGTGCACCGCTCCTTCGAGCTCGACCCGGGCCGCGCCAAGGGCGACATCCAGCCCGTGATCACGATGCTCACCAAGAAGTACGGCATGAGCGAGGCGCAGGCGCAGGCGGGCGAGGAGAACCTCGGCACGCAGGCCGCCGCCGAGGGCCTCGCGTACCGCACCCGGGACCGTGACCACGGCAACACCTTCGACATGCACCGCCTGCTGCACCTCGCCAAGGAGCGGGGCCCCCAGGACGAGCTGATCGGCCTCTTCTACCAGGCCAACTTCGCCGAGGAGCGGACCGTCTTCGGTGACGACGAGCGGCTCGTGGAACTGGCCGTCGCCGCCGGGCTCGACGCCGACGCCGCCCGCGCGGTGCTCGCCGACCCGACCGCCTACGCCGACGACGTCCGCGCCGACGAGCGCGAGGCCGCCGAGCTGGGCGCGAACGGCGTTCCCTTCTTCGTCCTCGACCGCACGTACGGCGTCTCCGGCGCCCAGCCCGCCGAGGTCTTCGCCCAGGCGCTGGCCCAGGCATGGGGCGAGCGGCCGCAGCTCAAGCTGATCCAGGACGAGGGCGTCGACGCGGAGGCCTGTGGTCCGGACGGCTGCGCCGTTCCCCAGCACTGAACAGCGCAGGTCGGAGCACCGGAACGGAACAGCGCGGGCCGGTGCCGCGGAAGCGAAGAGCGCAGGTCGGAGCCGATTCATAAGCGCTCCTTGGGGATACCACGTAAAAATCCGCAATGGACCTGGGCACGCTCCGGGCCCAGAGTGGTCCCATGGAGACCTTCGAGACCCTCGTCCGTGCCGAGTTCGCCCCGAAGAACACCTATCTGAACAGCGCGAGTACCGGCCTGCTGCCGGCCCGCACCGTGACCGCGATGCGGGCCGCCGTGGAGTCCGTGGCCGCCGGGCAGCCCGCTGACATGTTCGCGGACGTCGAAGCGGCCCGCTCGGCGTTCGCCCGTCTCGTCGGGGTGCCCGAGCGCCGGGTGGCGGCCGGGGCCTCGGTCGCCGTGTACACCGGACTGATCGCGGCCTCGCTGCCCCCGGGCGCCGAAGTCCTCACCGCGGAGGCCGACTTCAGCTCCGTCGTGACCCCCTTCCATGTCCGCGGCGACCTCAAGGTCCGCGCCGTACCCCTGGAGCGGATCGCCGAATCCGTGCACTCCGGCACCGCGCTCGTCGCGGTCAGCGCCGCGCAGTCCGCGGACGGCCGGACCGCCGCGCTGGAAGCGATCCGGGAGGCCGCGCGGGAGCACGGCGCCCGTACGTACATCGACGCTTCCCAGGCCGCCGGATGGATGCCGCTGCGCGCGGACGCCTTCGACTACGTCTCCTCCGTCGCCTTCAAGTGGCTCGTCTGCCCGCGCGGCGTGGCTTTCCTGGTCGTCCCGGAGGACCTCGGCGGACTCACCCCGGTGTTCGCCGGCTGGGTCGCGGGCGAGGCACCCTGGGACAGCTGCTACGGCCCCGTCGAGGAACTCGCCCACTCCGCACGGCGGTTCGACGAGAGCCCCAGCCTCTTCGCGTACGCCGGAGCCCGGCATTCACTGGAACTGCTTGAGGAACTGGGCGTGGAGCGGGTGCACACCCATGACCTCGCGCTCGCCGACCGCTTCCGGACCGGCCTGCGGGAACGGGGCCACGAACCGGTCCCCGCCCCCGGCTCCCCGATCGTCTCCGTGCCCGGACTCGGCCGCCTCCAGGGTGAGTTGAGTCGCGCCGGTGTCGAAGTCTCCGACCGTGCGGGCAACTTGAGGGCGGCGTTCCATCTGTACAACACCCCGGACGACGTCGACCGGCTGCTCGACGTGCTGCCCGGCTGAGCATCCGCCGGCCCGCCCCGGCCCTCTGGCGCCGGCCGCGGCGGGGCGCTAGGAAGGGCACCACGAGGTGGTGGTGCCGGTGGAACCGACGCTCACTGACGCCGAGTTGCACCGGCGGCTGGTGTACGGCGACGAGTCCGCGCTGGGTGAGGTGTACGCCGCGTACGGCGGGCTGGTCCGGCGGGTCGCCGTACGGGTCACCCGCAGCCCGGTGGCCGCCGAGGACGTGGCGCAGGAGGTCTTCGCACAGCTGTGGAGCAGGCCGTACGCCTTCGACGCCCGCCGTGGCTCGCTGCGCACCTGGCTGTCCATGCTCGCCCACCGGCGGGCGGTGGACTGGGTGCGCGGCGAGGCCCGGCAGCGCAAGGACGCCCGCGCCGACGACGCGGCGCTGCACTCCATCCCCGACGCGGCGCCGGGTCCCGACGAGACGGTCGTCGACCGTGAGCGCTCACTGCTGCTGCACACCGCGCTCGCCGAACTCCCGCAGCCCCAGCGCGAGGTGATCCACCTCGCCTACTTCGCGGGCCGCACCTACCGGCAGGCCGCCGTGGAACTGGGTATCCCGGAGGGCACCGCGAAGACCCGGCTGCGCGCGGCCCTGCGCAGACTCGCCGAGTCCCTCGCCGACCCGCCGGATCCCGCACTGGAACGGGGCGCGTGATGGCGGCGCGAGGGGCTCCGGCAGCCGGACACGTGCGTAGGGTGGGGGCAGCAGGGCGAGGCGCGGCCGTCCTGCCGGACCTGGCCCGGAAGGGCGGCGGACGATGAGCACCCACCATGAACGGATGCGGGACCTGCTGGCGGCCTGGGCCGTCGGCGCCCTGACCCCCGCCGACGAGAAGACGGTCCCGCTCCATCTGGCCGAGTGCGAGTCCTGCGCCGCCGAGGCGGAACGTCTGCGCGAGACGGTACGGCTGCTGGACGGCCCGCGGCGCGCCTCCCCGGCGGACGGCACCGCCGACGGCGTACTCGCCCTCGCCCTTCGCTCCCGCCCGGCCGCTCCCCGCGTGGCCCGGCACGCCGCCCCCTACGCCGCCGCGGTCGCCGGACTCCTCTCGCTGCTGCGGGAGGTGGAAGGCCTGGGGCCCTGGGGCACGCCGGTCGTGCACGACTGGGACGTGCACGCCACCGTCGCCCATCTGATCGCGGCGGACGAGCCGCTGGCGCGGCACCTCGGCCTCGCGGCCCGGATGCCGGAGCCGTCCGGAGCGCGGGAGATGCCGTGGCAGGACGCCTGGGCCGCCCGGACCGCCGAGGTGATCGCCTGCGAGCACCGGCGCCCGCCCGAGGAGACGGTCGCCGCGTGGAGCGCGCAGGCCGCCGCGCTGCTGGCCGCACCGGAGGCGACCGATCCCGAACGGGCCGCGCACGCCACCACGTTGATGGGATCCCGGCTGCCCGTCGCGGACCACTTCGTCGTACGGGCCTTCGAGACATGGATCCACACCGACGACATCGGACGGGCCCTCGGAATCACCGTGCCCCCGCCGCCGGACCCCCATCTGTGGCAGCTCGTCCGCCTCGCGGTGCGTGTCCTTGGAACGGCCCTCGGGCCCACGGCGCCTCCGGTGCTGTTCGCGGTGGCCGGCGGGGGACCCGACGCGCGGTGGGTGCTCGGCTCCGAGGACGAGCCCGTACGGGCCGAACTCGTCCTGGAACCGGTCGACTTCTGCCTGCTCGTCGGCGGCCGCCACGCACCCGGCGAGGTGCCCCGGGTCGCGACGGGGGACGAGGCCGCGATCAGCGCCGTACTGGAACGGGCCGCGTCACTGGCGTGGCTGTAGGAACCACCCGGGCGCGGCGGCCCTGAAACGGCGGGCCGGGGTCTCTCCCGTACGTGGGGGAGAGACCCCGGCCCGTACCCCGTACGGGGGAGGAGGTCACCGCACCGGCGTGAAGTCCCGCGCCCCGATGAACTCCGGCCTGCGCACGGGGGCCGCGAACGGTTCCACCGCCGCGTTCTCGACACTGTTGAACACGATGAAGACGTTGCTGCGCGGGAACGGGGTGATGTTGTCCCCCGAACCGTGCATGCAGTTGCAGTCGAACCAGGTCGCCGAACCGGCCCGGCCCGTGAAGAGCTTGATGCCGTGCCGGCCCGCGAGGCGGGTGAGCGCCTCGTCGGAGGGCGTTCCGGCGTCCTGCATCTGGAGCGACTGCTTGTAGTTGTCCTTCGGTGTGGCCCCCGCACACCCGAGGAACGTCGTGTGCGACCCCGGCATGATCATGAGACCGCCGTTGGTGTCGTGGTTCTCGGTCAGCGCGATCGAGACGGACACCGTCCGCATGTTCGGCAGCCCGTCCTCGGCGTGCCAGGTCTCGAAGTCCGAGTGCCAGTAGAAGCCACTGGCCCCGAAGCCCGGCTTGACGTTGATCCGCGACTGGTGGACGTACACGTCCGAGCCGAGGATCTGCCGGGCCCGGCCCACGACGCGCTCGTCGCGCACGAGACGGGCGAAGATCTCGCTGATCCGGTGCACCTCGAAGACGGACCGGATCTCCTGGGTCCTCGGCTCGACGATCGAGCGCTCGTCGGCACGGATCGCCGGATCGGCGACGAGCCGCTCCAGCTCCTGCCGGTAGACGGCGACCTCGTCCTCGGTGATGAGCTCCTCTACGGGCAGGAAGCCGTCGCGCTCGTACGACTGGAGCTCGGGGACCGAGATCGGGCCGGGCTCGCCCGGCGCGCCCCAGACCACCGGGTCCTGTCGGGGCACGGCCACTTCGGTGGCGGCGCGGCTGGGGTACGGATCGGTGAGTGTGGTCATCGGTGTGTCACACCTCCTCGGGTTCGGTGAGCTGGGGGTCCCCCCAGGCATTCGGCTCTGGGGGAGGGTAGACGCCCCTCTCGTCGTGGTCCTCCCGTCCCGTGACGGGCGGATTGAAGACGCAGACGCACCGGAAGTCGGTCCGGGGGCGCATGGTGTGGCGCTCGTGGCCGTCCAGCAGGTACATCGTCCCGGGCGTGATCCAGTGCTTCTCGCCGGTCTCGTCGTTGGTGAGTTCGGCCTCGCCCTCCACGCAGAGCACGGCCTCGATGTGGTTCGCGTACCACATCCGCGTCTCCGTACCCGCGTACAGGATCGTCTCGTGCAGAGAGAAACCGACCTTCTCCCTGGCGAGGACGATGCGCTTGCTCTCCCAGGTGCCGGACGCCGCCCGCACATGCCGGTCGGTGCCTTCAACATCCTTGAACGAACGGACTATCACGGTGGTGCGCTGCCTCTCTCTCGTGCTTCTCGTGCTTCTCAGACGGTCTCGCGCACGGCGCGGGCGAGGGTGCGCAGGCCCTCGTCGAGCTCGTCGGGGGTGATGGTGAGCGCGGGCAGCAGCTTCACGACCTCGCTCTCGGGGCCGGACGTCTCGATGAGCAGCCCGAGTTCGAAGGCACGCTGCGCGACGCGGCCGGCGCGGGCCTTGTCCTTGAACTCGATGCCCCAGACCAGCCCGCGGCCCCGGTACTCCTTGATGTCGGCGAGGTTCTCCTCGGTGATGGAGATCAGCGCCTGCTCGACCTGCTCGCCGCGGGCGCGGGTCTGCTTCTCCATGGCGGAGCCGTCGGCCCAGTAGGCCTCCAGGGCGGCGGCGGCCGTGACGAACGCCGGGTTGTTGCCGCGGAAGGTGCCGTTGTGCTCGCCCGGCTCCCAGATGTCCAGCTCGGGCTTGAACAGGCACAGCGACATCGGCAGCCCATATCCGCTGATGGACTTGGAGACGGTCACGATGTCCGGTACGACCCCCGCCTCCTCGAAGGAGAAGAACGCGCCGGTCCGCCCGCAGCCCATCTGGATGTCGTCGACGATCAGCAGCATGTCGCGGCGCTCGCACAGGTCGGCGAGGGCGCGCAGCCACTCGGGCCGCGCGACATTGACACCGCCCTCGCCCTGCACGGTCTCGACGATCACCGCGGCGGGCTGGTTCAGCCCCGAGCCCTGGTCCTCCAGGAGCCGTTCGAACCACAGGAAGTCCGGGACCAGGCCGTCGAAGTAGTTGTCGAACGGCATCGGGGTCCCGTGCACGAGCGGGATCCCGGCACCGGCCCGCTTGAAGGCGTTGCCCGTCACGGCGAGCGAGCCGAGCGACATCCCGTGGAAGGCGTTGGTGAACGACACGATCGCCTCGCGCCCCTTCACCTTGCGCGCGAGCTTCAGCGCGGACTCGACGGCGTTGGTGCCGGTCGGGCCGGGGAACATCACCTTGTACGGCAGGTCGCGCGGCCGCAGCACCAGGTTCTGGAAGGCCTCCAGGAAGCCGCGCTTCGCGGTCGTCGACATGTCGAGACCGTGGGTGACGCCGTCGCGCTCCAGATAGTCGATCAGGGCCCGTTTCAGCACCGGGTTGTTGTGCCCGTAGTTCAGGGACCCGGCACCGGCGAAGAAGTCGAGGTACTCGTGGCCGTCCTCGTCGTACATCCGGCTGCCCCGGGCCCGGTCGAAGACGGTGGGCCAGCTGCGGCAGTAACTGCGCACCTCCGACTCCAGGGTCTCGAAGATGCTCAGGTCCGGCTGGGTGATGGTCACGGCGAATCGCTCCTCGAAGCGTGTGGGGGAAGGGGAGAAGTTCAGAGGGAGAAGGGGCCGATGCGGTACAGCACTTCGGGGTCGTGCGGTCCGTCGGGGAACTGCCCCGTCTCGAACAGCACCTCGCGCTCGACGGCCGCGCCATGGCGCCGTGCGAACGATGTGAACAGGCGCTCGGAGGCGGTGTTGCCCGGAGTGATGGTGGTCTCGACGACGGACAGCCCCCGCTCGGCCGCCACCCGCGCGGTCAGCCCGTCGAGCAGTCGCGCGGCCAGTCCGCGGCCGCGGTGGGCCGCGTCGACGGCCACCTGCCACACCAGGAGGGTGCGTGGACGCTCGGGGCGCACATACGCGGTGACGAAACCGACGGGCCGCCCGTCGGCGTCGCGTGCCACCGCCGAGGTGCCGGCGAAGTCACGGCACCACAGCAGATAGCTGTACGAGGAGTTCAGGTCGAGGGTTCGGGAGTCCTTGGCGATACGCCAGAGGGCGGCCCCGTCGGCCACCTCCGGACGGTCGATCCGAAGGCCCTCCGGCATTTCCAGGAATTCCGCTGACAGGTCTGCGTGTGCGGCGGTCATGCGGATTGAATTTACCGACGGAAAGTTCAAATTGCATCGCCGGAAGGGGTTACACGGAACGCGCTCATGTGTTATCACGCGCCCGTGAAAGGGTGGCGCGGGCAGTGCCTTATGTGCATATCCGCCCGGAAAATACCGCAGAAAACGGACGCATTGTGGAGTGTGTCACAACAATGAAATGTGCAGGTGACCTCCCCGAATCGCTTCGCCGGCGTTCGCGAAATCTTTGCGTTTAGGTACGGGGAAAGAGGGCAGAAGAATGCGGGAAGCTGCGCCGAATAACTCGAATAATTCGGCTCTGAATTAAGGACTGAATAAGTGTATGGGCGGGATGTGCGATTCCCGTCGCGTTGCGCGTTCGGATTCCGTGCCCCGGCTGAAGGCCGGTCGGTCGGGTTCCTCGCTCCGGCCCCTCGGCGCGCCGGGGTTCTCCGCCCCGGCGGAGGCGCGGACGCCCCCGCCGGTCATCCCGGGATCAGTCCCAGGCCAGCGCCACGGCCCGGCGCGCCGCCTCCAGGTCCACCGGGAAGCCGGACTCGGCCAGCGCCGCCCCCAGGCCCGCGAGGCTGGAGTGGACGACACCCCGGGTGGCGTCGGGGCCGTAGTGGTTCACGCGGATCATCGACTGCGCGAGGGCGCCGCCCCCCGCGGCGAGCGGCAGCGCGGGATCAGCGGCCAGCGCCTTGGCGACCACGGCGGACGCGTCCACGTCCTCGGGTACCTGCAGCGTGGTGGCGACGGGCGCCGCGTCGCGGTCGGCGTGCACGAACGGCTTCAGCCCCCCGCCGAGAGCCACGGCCCCCGCCCGGGTGGCCGCGGCGGCCGAGGCGTGACGGGTCATCATCGCGTCGAGGCCCTCGCCCTCGATCCGCTCGACACACGCCTCCAGGGCCAGCATCTCCAACTGCGCCGGCGCGTGCAGCAACGCCGTGCGGCCTCCGTCGACCCACCGCTCCTTCCAGTCCAGCAGGGAGAGGTAGGAACGGCGCGGCGCGGCGGGGTTCGCGGCCATCCGCGCCCACGCCCGCTCGCTCACCGACACCGCCGACACACCGGCGGGGCCGCCCATCGCCTTCTGCGCCCCGATCACGCACAGGTCGACGCCCCAGGCGTCCGGCAGCACCGGTTCGGCGCCGATCGACGCGACGGCGTCCAGACAGAAGAGCGCGCCGTGCTCGCGGACGACCTCGCCGATCTCCGCCACCGGGTTGGTGTTCCCGGTGGCGGCCTCGGCGTGCACGAGCGACACGAAGTCGATCGACGGGTGCTCGGCGAAGGCCTCGCGGATCTGCTCGGCGGTGACCGCGTTGTGGAAGGGCACCGCCAGATCGATCACGGTCGCCCCGCAGTCCCGCAGCCAGTCCCCGAAGGTCTGGCCGTAGGGGCCGGTGATCACGTTCAGGGCCGTGGTGCCGGGACCGGCCGTGCCGCGAATGGCCCCCTCCAGGGGCAGCAGCGCCTCGCCCTGCATGATCACGACGTCCTGGTCGGTGGAGAGCAGCCGGGCGACGCGGTCCTCGATCGACGCGAAGTGGGCGGCGCTCAGCGGCGCCAGGTCAAGAAAGGGGTGGGTCACGGCGCTGCTCTCTTCGCTCACGGTGGTGTCGACGATCAGAGCGTAACCGTCGGCCCCCGGCGCACCCGGAACGGCGAATTCTGAGGCCAGACGGACCAGCAACCATCGGATTGATTTGAGCAACTCAAACCTTTCCTTATAATCAGAACCCTCTGTTCCCCCCACTGGAGGTCTCCGTGAACTCGGTCCTCGGACGCCGGACCCGCATTCTGGCCGCCACCACCGCCACGGCCGGGCTGCTGCTCGTGGCCGGCTGCTCCTCGGACGACGGGGGTGGCAAGACGACCACCTCGGGCGGGGTCCCCCTGGTCAAGAGCGGTCAGCTCACGACCTGCACCCATCTGCCGTACCCGCCGTTCCAGTCGGAGATCGACGGCAAGGTGCAGGGCTTCGACGTGTCGCTGATCGACCTGGTCGCCAAGGACCTGGGCGTGAAGCAGGCCATCGTCGACACGCCGTTCGAGAACTTCAAGACGGGCGCGTTCCTCAACTCCGAGCAGTGCGACCTCGCCGCGGCCGGTATGACGATCACCGAGGAGCGCAAGAAGAACGTCGACTTCTCCGACCCGTACTTCGACGCCACCCAGGCCGTCCTGGTCGACAAGAAGAGCGGTATCAACTCCCTCGCCGACGTCAAGGCGAAGGGCAAGAAGCTCGGCGCCCAGGCGCAGACCACCGGCGAGGACTACGCGAAGGGGCAGGGCTTCGACCCGGTCTCCTTCGAGTCCTCCGACGCGGTGCTGAGCGGCCTGCGCAGCGGTCAGGTGCAGGCCGTCATCATCGACTACCCGGTCGTGCAGGGCTGGCTGAAGGACAAGGCCAACGCCGACGCCTTCAAGGTGGCCGACAACCTCAACACCGGTGAGCAGTACGGCTTCACGGTGAAGAAGGGCAACACTAAACTCGTCGCCGCCATCAACAAGGCCATCGCGGACGCGAAGGCCGACGGCACGTACAAGAAGCTCTACGAGCAGTGGATCGGCCCGTACGCCGCGGCCTCCGCCTCCCCCTCCACCTCATGAGTGATGCCGACACACCCCTCCAGCCCCGCAGGTCCGGCCTGAGCCGGCGCCAGAAGCGCTCGCTCTCGCGCGGCGCGCAGTACGTCGTCTTCGCCGCCGTCGTGATCGCCTTCGCGGTCACGGCGGACTGGGGCCGTCTGAAGAACCAGTTCTTCCAGTGGGACCTGGTCAAGCAGATGTTCCCGGACGTCATCACGCTCGCGCTGAAGAACACCGTCCTCTACACGACGTTCGGTTTCGTCGTCGGACTCGTGCTGGGCATCGTCATCGCTCTGATGCGTCTGTCGTCGGTGGGCCCCTACCGCTGGTTCGCCGGAATCTACATCGAGGTCTTCCGCGGTCTGCCCGCCCTGGTGATCTTCATCTTCGTGGGCGTCGCGGTACCGCTCGCGTTCCCGGGCACGGAGATCCCGGGCGGAACGTACGGAAAGGTCGCCATCGCGCTCGGTCTGGTGGGGGCCGCCTACATGGCCGAGACCTTCCGCGCGGGCATCCAGGCCGTGCCCAAGGGGCAGATGGAGGCGGCCCGTTCGCTCGGCTTCTCGCACGCGCGGGCCATGGTCTCGATCATCGTCCCGCAGGCGTTCCGGATCATTCTCCCGCCGCTCACCAACGAACTCGTGACCCTCTTCAAGGACTCCTCGCTGGTGCTGTTCCTCGGCGTCACCCTGGAGGAGCGCGAGCTGTCCAAGTACGGCCGCGACCTGGCCAGCACGACCGCCAACTCCACGCCGATCCTCGTCGCGGGCCTGTGCTATCTGCTCGTCACGGTGCCGCTCGGCTTTCTCGTACGACGTCTCGAAGCGAAGACGGGGGAGGCCACCAAGTGAGCACGCCAGAGATCCAGGTCAAGGACCTGCACAAGTCCTTCGGCGACAACGAGGTCCTGCGCGGCATCGACCTGGAGGTCGGGCAGGGCGAGGTCGTCTGCGTCATCGGTCCGTCCGGCTCCGGCAAGTCGACCCTGCTGCGCTGTGTGAACCTGCTGGAGGAGCCCAGCAAGGGCCAGGTGTTCGTCGGGACCACGGAGGTCACGCACCCCGACGTGGACATCGACGCCGTACGCCGCCGCATCGGCATGGTCTTCCAGCAGTTCAACCTCTTCCCCCATCTGTCGGTGACCGGGAACCTCACGCTGCCGCAGCGCCGGGTGCTCGGCCGGGACAAGGCGGAGGCGGCCCGGATCGCCGCCGAGAACCTCACCCGGGTGGGCCTCGCGGAGAAGGCCGACGCCTACCCGGCCTCGCTCTCCGGCGGCCAGCAGCAGCGCGTCGCGATCGCCCGCGCGCTCGCCATGGGGCCCGAGGTGATGCTCTTCGACGAGCCGACCTCGGCGCTCGACCCCGAACTCGTCGGCGAGGTGCTCGCCGTCATGCGGATGCTCGCCGACGAGGGCATGACGATGATGGTCGTCACCCACGAGATGACCTTCGCTCGCGAGGTCGCCGACCGGGTCGTCTTCATGGACGACGGCGTGATCGTCGAGGACGGCACCCCGGCGCAGGTCATCGGCAACCCGACCCACGAGCGGACGCGCCACTTCCTGTCCCGGCTGCTCGACCCGGCGATGGCGGACGTCGAGAACACGACACCGGACCGGACGGACAAGGAGTAGGACCGGGTGGGCGGGCGGGGTAGGGGAGCCGGGCGGGGAAGGGGAGCCGCTTCACTAAGGTGCAACCCATGAGCGATCACCCGGTACTGCACGTGAAGGGGCGGGTCCTCGTCGGACCCGACGACGTCCGCGACGAGCTGTGGGTCGTCGGCGGCCGGATCTCGTACGAGCGCCCCGGCGGCGCCCGTGACCTCCGCACCGTCGAGGGCTGGGCACTGCCCGGCCTGGTCGACGCGCACTGCCATGTCGGGCTCGACGCCCACGGCCCGGTCCCGGCGGACGTCTCCGAGAAGCAGGCGCTGACCGACCGCGACGCCGGCACCCTCCTCGTCCGGGACGCCGGCTCGCCCTCCGACACCCGCTGGATCGACGACCGCGAGGACCTCCCGAAGATCATCCGCGCGGGCCGGCACATCGCCCGCACCCGCCGCTACATCCGCAACTACGCCCACGAGATCGAGCCCGAGGACCTCGTCGCGTACGTCGCCCAGGAGGCCCGGCGCGGCGACGGCTGGGTCAAGCTCGTCGGCGACTGGCTCGACCGCGGCACCGGCGACCTGAGCGCCTGCTGGCCGCGCGAGGCCGTCGAGGCCGCGATCGCCGAGGCGCACCGGCTCGGCGCCCGCGTCACCGCGCACTGCTTCGCCGAGGACTCGCTCCGCGACCTGGTCGAGGCGGGCATCGACTGTGTCGAGCACGCCACCGGCCTCACCGAGGACACTGTCCCGCTCTTCGCCGAGCGCGGCGTCGCCATCGTCCCGACCCTCGTGAACATCGCCACCTTCCCGCAGCTCGCGGCCGGCGGCGAGGCCAAGTTCCCCCAGTGGTCGGCCCACATGCGACGCCTCCACGAGCGCCGCCACGACACCGTGCGCGCCGCGTACGACGCCGGAATCCCGGTCTACGTAGGCACCGACGCGGGCGGCTCCCTCGCCCACGGCCTCGTCGCGGGCGAGGTCGCCGAGCTCGTCACCGCCGGCATCCCGCCCGTCGAGGCCCTCTCCGCAACCACCTGGGGCGCCCGGGCCTGGCTCGGGCGGCCCGGCCTCGACGAGGGCGCGCCCGCGGACCTCGTGGTCTACGACGAGGACCCGCGCGCCGACGTACGGGTCCTGGCGGCTCCACGACGGGTGGTCCTCAACGGGCGGACCGTCAGCTGACGCAGCCGACGCGGGCGAGACGGCGACGCGGCCGACGCGGGCGTGGTTGACGGAGCGTGACGGCCGGGGTGGCGCGCTCGTTACGCACCACCGGGTGCGCTCCGGCGCGTCGACCCGTCATCGACCGGCGCGTCAACCAGCGCGTTCGTCCAGGGGCGTTGAGCGGGTGACGGTGGGGAACAGCCGTGCCTCGGGATTCGAAGACATGCGCGGAAACCCCACGATGGAGTGAACTCACGTCAGGTGGCTGACTGTTCACTCTCAGTGCGTAATTCTTTCGGGGTCCCAGGCTTTCTCCTATGGGGGTCCCACCCTTGAACAGCATCAACCACCGTATGCCCGCACGCCGTCTCGCCGTCACCGCGGCCGCGACCGTCCTCGCCGCGGGTCCCACCGCGCTGGCCGGCGCGGGCTCCGCCCACGCGACCGACGACCACGGTCGCGCGAGCGCCGTCGTGCTCCGCACCGGACTCGACGTGTCCCTCCTCAACAAGACCGTGAACGTCCCGCTCGCGGTCTCCCTGAACGAGGTGCAGGCACCGAACAGCGCCGAGAAGACCGCGCTCACCGCCCAGTTGGACGGCGTCGACGGCGGACGTCCGTTCAGCGTGCTGCGCGCGGACGTCGCCACAGCCAAGGCCGGCGTCTCCGCCGGGAAGGCCGAGGGTTCCACCCGCCTCGCGCACGCCGCCGTCCATGTCCCCGGGCTGCCGCTGCTGTCGCTCATCGAGGTCGAGGACGTGACCTCGAAGGCGACCTGCGAGGCGGGGAAGAAACCCGTCGCCACCGCCAACCTGCTGGGATCGGTCACCGTCCTCGGCAAGAAGGTCACGCTGACGACGGGCGGCCCGACGCATGTGAAGGTTCCCGGGGTCGGTGAGGTCCGGCTCGACCTCTCCAAGACCGAGACCACCACCCGTACGGCCGCCGCCTCCGCGCTCGAACTCAAGGTGTCCATCAACCCGTTGAAGCTGAACGTGGCCGAGGTGGAGGGCACGCTGACGCTGGCGAAGGCCACCTGCGAGTCGCCGGCGGCGCCCGTCACCCAGGAGGCCGCGCCGGCTGAGCCCTCCGACCCCGCCGACCCGGTGGCCGAGGTGACACCGCAGGGCGCTCCCGCGGAGGAGGGCCTGGCCGAGACCGGGGGCAGCTCCATGACGCCGTATCTGGCCGGCGGCGCGGTGGCGCTGCTCGCCGCGGGCGGCGGAGCGGTCGCCCTCTCCCGCCGCCGCCGGAGCTGACGGCCGCCGAAGAGCCCGGCGCACAGGTCCCGCCGCACAGGGCGCCGCCCGGACCCCGTCCCCGTTCCTCGAACGCCGGAGAGGCTGAAACGTTCAGCCTCTCCGGCGTTCGAGGGCGAGGCCGTTCAGGCCGAAGCGGAGGACCAGGGCGGCAGTTCCGGACGGGGGCCGGGCGGGGGTGGCGGCCGCTTCGGGCCGGGCAAGGGGGGTGAGGGGGGTGAGGGGGGAACAGGGCCCGCCTCACCCCCGCTCAGGGTCACCGCCCGGTCCAGCGCCTGCAGGAACCGGTTGACCGTCGCCCGGTCCCGCACCGCGAACCGCAGCCACTCGTCCCCGAGCCCGGGAAACGTGTCCCCGCGCCGCACCGCGAACCCGAGATCGCGAAGCGCTCGACGTACCCGGGAGGCCCGCGGCAGCCGGACCAGGACGAAGGGCCCCTCCGCCGGCTCCGCCACCCACAGCCCGTCCGGGCAGGCGAACTCCCGCAGCCCCGCCACCAGATGGGCCCGGTCCGTGGCGATCCGGCGCGCCGCGTGCGCCGCCTCCGCGAGTGCCTGCGAGGACACACAGGCCTCTGCCGCCGCGAGGGCGGGCGTGGAGACCGGCCAGAGCGGCTGGGCGCGCTTCAGGTCGGCGATCGTCCCGGGATCGGCGAGCACATAGCCGATCCGCAGCCCCGCCAGACCCCATGTCTTCGTGAGACTGCGCAGCACGACGAGGCCGGGCACGTCCGTCCGCCCGGCCAGGGCCTCGCGCTCACCCGGCACCGCGTCCATGAACGCCTCGTCGACCACCAGCACCCGCCCGGGGCGGGCCAGTTCGGCGATGGCCGCCGCCGGGTGCAGCACCGACGTCGGATTCGTCGGATTGCCGATCACGACGAGGTCGGCGTCCTCGGGGACGGCGGCCGGGTCGAGCCGGAAGCCGTCCTCCTCGCGCAGCAGGACGCGCCCGACCGTGTGGCCGGCGTCCAGCAGCGCGGCCTCCGGCTCCGTGAACTGCGGGTGCACGACGACCGGCCGGCGTACCTTCAGGGCGCGCGCGAGCAGCACGAAGGCCTCGGCCGCGCCCGCCGTGAGCAGCACCCGCTCCACCGGCAGCCCGTGCCGTGCCGCCACCTTGGCCCGCGCGGCCCGCCCGTCCGGATAGGCCGCGAGCCCCGTCAGCGACGCGGCGATCCGCTCGCGCAGCCACGCGGGCGGGGTGTCCGCGCGTACGTTCACGGCGAGATCGGTGAGCGTGGAACCGTCGTCGCGCACCTCGGCGTCCCCGTGGTGCCGCAGATCGTGCCCGCCCTCGGCGGCCTCGTCAGTGCGCATGGGAGTGCGTGTGTCCCCCGTGATGGTGGTGACCGTGGCCGTCGTGGTGGCCGTCGTCGTCCGGGTGGAAGTGCGGCTGCTGGGGGAGCCCCACCTTGTCCTCGAAGCCGGGCAGCGCGATCCGGTAGACGCAGGAGTCGCAGTTCATCCGCAGGTCGCCCTTGACGGCCTCCCGATAGCGCTCCATGACCAGGTCGAGCAGCTCGGGCTCGGGGCCGATGACGTCGGCGGAGCGCACCTCGATCTCCGGGTGCGCCGTGGCCCAGCCCTCCGTCTGCCGCCGCACCCGGTCCGGGAGGATGCCGGTGAACAGGAAGTAGGGCAGGACCACGATCCGGCGCGCGCCCAGCTTCACGCAGCGGTCGAGGCCGGACGGCACATCCGGTGCCGCCAAGGACACGAACGCCGTCTCGACGCCCGCGTACCCGCGGCCCTCCCACAGCAGCCGCGCGGCCTTGTGCACCTCGGCGTTGGCGTCCGGGTCGGTGGACCCGCGGCCCACCAGCAGCACGGTCACATCGGCCCGGTCCTCGGGGGTCCGCGCGCGGCCGCCGAGGGCCTCGTCCAGCCGCCGCTCCAGCACGGCGAGCAGCGACGGATGCGGGCCCAGCGGACGCCCGTACGTGTACGAGATCCCGGGGTGCCGCTCCTTCTCGCGGTTCAGCGCCGCCGGGATGTCGCCCTTGGCATGCCCGGCGGACACCAGCATCAGCGGCACGGCGGCGAAACGCCGTACCCCCTGCTCGACCAGTTCGCTCACGGCGTCACCGAGCGGCGGCGGCGACAGCTCGATGAACCCCCCGGCGACGGGCAGTTCGGGATGGCGGCGCCCCAACTCCCGTACGAAGGAGCGGAAGGCCTCGGCTCCGGCCTCGTCCCGGGTGCCGTGTCCGGCGATGAGCAGCGCGGGGGGCGGGGTGGTCACGATGTCTCCTTGGCGGCCGAGGTGGCCTCAGCGGTCGTCGAGGCCGTCTCGGCCCGATCGGTCTTCGAGGCCTGGGCGGCCTGCGGAACAGGGTGGTACAGCAGGGCGTTGAGCGCGGCGGCCGCGACCGCCGAACCGCCCTTCTCGGACACGTTGCTGACGGCGGGAAGGCCGCTCTCGCGGAGCGCGGCCTTGGACTCGGCCGCGCCGACGAAGCCGACGGGCAGCCCGATGACGAGCGCCGGCTCGGCGTCCAGCCGCAGCAACTCCTCCAGCGCGGTGGGCGCACAGCCGATCACCCACAGCGCGCCGGGCCCGACCTCCTCGTACGCGAGCCGCACCGCGTGCGCCGAACGGGTCAGGCCGGGGCCGGACTTGGCGTCCTTGAGGCGGCAGACGGTGGCGCGGCGCGTGATGCCCGCAGCCACCATCTCGACGTCCGCCACGACGGGTGCGCCGGCGTGCAGCGCCGCGTGCGCCCGCAGCAGGGCGTCCTCGTCGGTGACGAGATCGTCCGCGTACTCCAGATCGGCGGCGGAGTGGATCACCCGCTCCACCACCGCCCGCGTCAGCGGCGGAAAGTGCGAGGTGTCCAGGCGGGCGCGCAGCCGCCGGAAGGACTCCTGCTCGATGGGGTGCACGACCCGGGTCCCGGGGAACACCTGGCTCACTTGGCCTCCTCCTGCCAGCGGTAGCCGCGCGGGGTCACCATGCGCCCGGCGATCTCACGGGTCGCCGTGTTGCCCACGGTCACCACGGTCATCATGTCGACGATCGCCGGATCCAGGGACCCCAGCGTCGTGACCCGGCTCGACTCGTCCGGGCGGGAGGCGTTGCGCACCACACCGACCGGCGTCGTCGGCTCCCGGTGCTCCGCGAGGATCGCGAGCGCCTTGGGGAGCTGCCAGTCCCGGCCCCGGCTGCGCGGGTTGTAGAAGGTCACGACGATGTCGGCCTCGGCCGCCGCCCGTACCCGGCGCTCGATGACCTCCCACGGTGTGTGCAGGTCGGACAGGCTGATCGACACATGGTCGTGGCCGAGCGGTGCCCCCAGGATCGCCCCGGCAGCGAGCGCCGCGGTCACCCCCGGCACCCCGACGACGTCGATGTCGTCGGACGCCTCGGCCAGTGCGGGCGACGCCATCGCGTACACGCCCGCGTCGCCGCTGCCGATCAGGGCGACGGCCTGCCCGCGCCGCGCCTCGGCCACCGCCGTGCGCGCCCGCTCCTCCTCGGCGCCGAGCCCCGACTCCAGGATGAGCGTGCCGGGCCGCAGCAGGTCGCGGATCTGGTCGACGTACTGGTCGAGCCCGACGAGCACCGCGGCCCGCCGCAGCTCCGCCGTCGCGCGCGGCGTGAGCAGATCGCGGGCTCCGGGGCCGAGGCCCACGACCGCGAGCCGCCCGCGGGCCGGCCGGCGCACCACCGCGCAGGTCGCCATCGCGGGCTGTCCGTCCGCCCGCACCGACTTCCGCTTGGGGACGAGGAGTTCACCCCCGCCGACGAGCGCAGCGGCCTCCGCGACGGACGGGGTTCCCACGGCGGCGAGTGGCGCGTCGGAGGGGTTCGGGACCGCCACCGCCGCCAGCTCCTCGGCGCTGTACGTGACGACCGGGACCCCGAGCCGCGCGGCGGCCCCGACGATGCCGGGCTCCTCGGACTTGGCGTCGACGGTGGCGAGTTCGGCGACCGACCGCACGGAGAGACCGGCATCGCGCAGGGCGTCCTCGACGAGTCCGAGGACCTCCTCCGCGGGCGCGCCCCGGGAGGCGCCGACACCGACGACGAGGGACGGCGGGCGCAGGACGACTTCGCGCGCGGCGGGTTCCCGGTCGCGGTCGGAGATCCGCAGGACGGCGGCGCCCGACTCCGCCGGGCTCCCCACGTTCGGCGGCAGCGCGGGCAGCGGCCAGGGCGACTCCGCCTCCAGCACCACGGGTTCACCGTCCAGCATGGCCCGCGAGACCCCGGCGACATCGCCTTCCACGGGGAAGCCCAGGGTGTCGAGACCGGGCACGCCCACCGCGTCGGTCGCTGTCGTCACCACCGGCTCGGCGCCGAGCAACTCGGCGACCTCGCGGGCGAGTTCGTTCGCCCCGCCCGCGTGGCCGCCGACCAGTGACACGGCGAACCGTCCCGCCTCGTCGACGCACACCACCCCGGGGTCCGATCCCTTGTCGGCGAGCAGCGGCGCGACGAGCCGTACGACCGCGCCCGTGGCGAGGAAGCACACCACCTGGTCGCACTCCGCGAAGGCCCGCCGCACGGCGTCCGCCACGGGTCCGTCGTACACCCGGGCACGCGTGGACCACGCCGTGGCCAGCCGGTCACGGGCCGCCGCGCCCGCCGCCGTGGCGGAAATCAGGCCGATCACTGGAGGACTCCTTCGGTAGGGGCCGGAGGCCGGACGCCCCACAGCACAAAGACGGGATTGGTCGCCGCGAGCCGGGAGACGTCACCCGGCAGCGGGGCGAGCCGCGACGACTGCAACAGGACGCCGTCGCAGGCGAACCCGGCGGCGGTGAGCGCGTCCCGGGCGGCCGGCACCCGGTCGAGCGAGGCCATGGCGATCACGACGGCCCGCCGGGCCCGGCGCGCGCACACCGTGACGATGGCGGGCAGTTCGCGTCCGCCGCCGCCGATGAAGACCGCGTCCGGATCGTCCAGGTCGGACAGCACCGTGGGCGCGGCCCCGTGCACGACCCGCACGTCCACGCCGTGCGCGGCGGCGTTGGCGCGGATGCGGTCGCAGCCGTCCCGGGTCTTCTCGACCGCGGTGACCGCGGCGCCGAACCGCGCGCACTCGACGGCGACGGAACCGGAGCCCGCGCCGACGTCCCAGACCAGCTCGCCGAGCCGCGGTCCGATCCGGGCCAGCGCCAGCGCCCGTACCTCGAACTTGCTGATCATCGAGTCGCGGTGGGCGAACTCGTCCTCGTCCAGAGCCCAACGGTCGGGCCCGGGACGCGGCCCGGCGACGGTCCGCACGGGAGCGAGGGCCCGCGCCTCGTCCAGGCACAGCACGACGCTGACCGCCGTGCCCCAGTCGCGGGCGGCGGCCTCGGCGGGCGTGACCCGCTCGACGCTCTCGCGCTCCGGGTCGCCGAGGGCGCTCGCCACGACGAGGACGCGCTCCGCGCCGCGGTGGACGAGCGCGGCACCCAGCTCGGCGGGCCCGGACCCCGGACCGGTCAGCACGGCCACCTTGGGCTGCGACCGGCAGATCTGGACGGCCGTACGCAGCTCACGGCCGTGGGCACTGACCACCACCGCGTCGTCCCAGGGCAGCCCGAGCCGGGCGAAGGCCGTCGCCACGGACGAGACACCGGGGCGGACGTCCAGCCGCTCCGCCCCGAACCGCTCGGCCAGCGCCCGTACGATCCCGAAGAACCCGGGGTCCCCCGAGGCGAGCACCACGACCGGGCCCCCGCCCGTTCCTTCGTCCGCGTAGCGCGCGATGCGGTCGAGCGCCGGTGCCAGCGGCCCGAGGACCACCTGCTCGGCCCGCTCGGGCAGCCCGGCCGCCGCCAGATGCCGTCGGGCACCCACGACCAGCCCGGCCTCCGCGAGCACCCCGCGGGCGTCCGGGGACAGCGGCGCCCCCGTGCCCGTACCGACGACGGTGATCACCACGGAGCGGTCCGCCGGGCCGACGGACTCTCCCTCCGCGCCGACGGACTCCCCTTCCGCGCCGACGACGTCCACGCTCACGACGCGGGGCCCTGCGCACCGCTCCGGCGCGCGGCGCGCAGCTCGGCGCGCGCCTCGGGGTCGGCCTTGCGGAAGCCGTGGAAGTGGCCGGGGTGGTAGAGGTGCGAGCGGGTGCCGCTCGCGTCGAGCGCGGGGCCGACCAGGAAGAGGGTGTGCTTCCAGAGCTTGTGCTCCTTGACGGTCTCCTCCAGCGTGCCGATCGTGCACTTCACGATCAGCTCCTCCGGCCAGGTGGCCTGGTAGGCCACCACGACCGGCGTGGTCGTCGGATAGCCGCCCTCCAGCAGCTCCCGTACGAGCTGGCCGCTGCGGGCCGCCGACAGGAACAGCGCCATCGTCGTGCCGTGCTTCGCGAACTCCCGTACGTCCTCCCCGGGCGGCATCGGCGTCTTGCCGCCGCCGAGCCGGGTGAGGATCACGGACTGCGCGACCTCGGGAATCGTCAGCTCGCGCTGCGCGATCGCGGCCACGGCGGAGAAGGACGAGACGCCCGGCACGATCTCGGTTTCGATGCCGAGTTCGGCGCACCGGTCGACCTGTTCCTGCGTACCGCCCCACAGGGCCGGGTCGCCGGAGTGGATCCGCGCCACCCGCAGGCCCTCGGCACGGGCCCGCTCGTACACGGCGACGACGTCCTCCAGCGACATCTTCGCCGAGTCGAGGATCTCGGCGCCCTCGCGCGCGTGGTCGAGGACCTCGGCCTGCACCAGGCTCGCCGCCCAGATCACGACGTCGGCCTCGGCGATGGCGCGCGCGGCGCGGAACGTCAGCAGGTCGGCGGCGCCGGGGCCGGCACCGACGAAGGTCACTTTGCCGGTGGGGGCATCGGCCATGGGAATCGGTCCTCTCCTACGAAAAATCAGGGGTGCTGCGAAAGTTCAGTGGGCTCGGGGCCGTCGCCGGAGGTGCGCGAACGGGGGTTGATCGGATAGCAAGGGCCTATGGCGGTCCTCGTCGCGCTCGGCGCGTTCCTGATGACGCTGGCCGGTGGCTGGACGGCACAGCGCGTGACCGACCGCCGTCATCTGGTCCTCGGCCTGGCCGGCGGACTGATGCTCGGCGTGGTCGGCCTCGATCTGCTGCCGGAGGCACTGGCCGCGGCGGGCACCGAGGTGTTCGGCGTACCGGCCGCGCTGCTGCTCTTCGTGGCCGGCTTTCTGCTGGCCCATCTGGTCGAACGCCTGCTCGCCCACCGCCAGGCCGCGCACGGCGGGGAGGAGCACGACGGACGGGCGCCCGAGGTGGGCCTCACGGCGGCCGGTGCCATGGTCGGCCACAGCGCGATGGACGGCGTCGCGATCGGCGCCGCCTTCCAGGTCGGCGGGGGCATGGGGCTCGCGGTGTCGCTCGCAGTGATCGCCCACGACTTCGCGGACGGCTTCAACACGTACACGATCACGAGCCTGTACGGGAACGCCCGCCGCAAGGCCCTGCTCATGCTGTACGCGGACGCGGCGGCCCCCATGATCGGCGCCGCCTCCACCCTCTTCTTCACCATCCCCGAGCGGCTGCTCGGCGGCTATCTCGGCCTGTTCGGCGGCGTACTGCTCTACCTCGCCGCCGCCGAGATCCTCCCGGAGGCACACCACGAGCACCCCGCCCGCTCGACCCTGCTGTGCACGGTCGCGGGCGTGGCCTTCATCTGGCTGGTGGTGGGCATCGCGGCCTGAGCCCGCTCGGGTCGCCGGGTGTGCCGGACGGGCCGGACGTGGGCCGGTGCGGGACGCCGCGGGGGCCGCGGCCGCGTGGCGGGTGCGGGCGGGGGTGCGGGTCACAGTTTTCCGCCGCGTTTCCCGTCGCGGCGCGCGGGCGCGATGAGTGTCGAGAGGTAGGGGAGCGGCTCCCCGTCGAGCTCGGCCGCCGGCCGGATCGACTCGTCCTCCAGGCCGAGCGCCGACCCCCAGACGGCGTCGTCGATCCGCCCGCTGTCCCGCAGCGCCTCGGCGACCTCCTGGGCCTGCCGCCCGAACTTGTACGCGACCACCGTGCCGGGCCCGTTCAGCGCGTCCTTGAGCACGGCGGCCCCCGCGGTCACCGGGACGAGCGTGAGCGGCTCGGTCCCCTCTGTGAGCACGGCCCCCGACCGGGCGGCGAGGTCCTGCATGGCGGTGATGCCGGGCACCGTCTCCACGACCGTGCCGGGAACCAGCTCCCCGATGGTGTGGGCGAGATAGGTGAAGGTCGAGTACACGTTGGGGTCGCCGATGGTGGCGAAGGCGACCGTGCCGTGCCGGCCGAGAAGGCCCGCGACCCGTGCGCCGGCGGCGTTCCAGGCGGCCTCGCGCCGCCCCCGGTCGCTCCGCTCGTTGAGCGCGAACACGACCCGGACGACCTTCTCCTCGGGCACGTAGTGCAGGACGGTCGCCTCGGCCCGCCCCCGCTCGCCGCCGTCCTTCCCGTCCGGCGCAGCCATCACGGGGACGACGACGACCTCCGCCGCACGCAGAGCGTTGACGCCCTTGACGGTCACCAGCTCCGGGTCGCCGGGACCGACCCCGACTCCGATCAGCTTGCTGCTCATGACGTCAGGCACCTCTCCACGAACCGACGGGCCACACCGGGCTCGGACGCCCAGTGCGTGTGCAGATAACTGGCGTGCACACCTTGTTGTACGAAACCTTCGACGCGCCGCTCGGGGGCGCGCAGCCCCCAGGCGGGAGCGGCCCCGGCGCCGGGCTCCACGACGGTCCGGTGGAACTCGTGCCCGCGCATCCGCGTACCGGCCGCGGCGAGCACACTGTCGCTGACGGCCACGGCGTCCCGGTAGCCGAGGGTGAGCCGCTCGTGCATCCGGGCCTCCGCGTCGATGACCCCGCACATGGGCCGCCCGTCCAGTTCCCGCGCCAGGTACAGCAGTCCGGCGCACTCGGCCGCGACCGGCGCCCCGCCGAACGCCAGCTCGGCCACGGCCTTGCGCAGCGGTTCGTTGGCCGACAACTCGGGTGCGTACACCTCGGGGAAGCCGCCGCCGATGACCAACCCGCCCGTCCCGTCGGGCAGTTGCTCGTCCCGGAGCGGATCGAAGGTGACGACCTCGGCTCCGGCGGCGGTGAGCAGTTCGGCATGCTCGGCATAGGAGAAGGTGAAGGCGGGACCACCGGCGACGGCTACCCGCTTCACCCCGGCCGCGACCGAGGAGCGAACCGCCTCGGCTCCGTCCTGCGAACGCACCGCCTCAGCCGCGTCCCACGCCGTCCCCGGCACCTCACCCGCAGCGCGCGCCAGCGCGAGCAGCGCGTCCAGATCGCATCCGGCGCGCACCTGCGCGGCCATCGCGGCGACCGCCTCGACCGCTTCCGAGCGCCGCTCGGCGACCGGTACCAGCCCCAGATGGCGCGACGGCGTGTCGACCTGTGGAGCCCGCCGCAGTACGCCGAGCACCGGTACCCCGGACGCGTCCAGCGCCTCCCGCAGCATGGCCTCGTGCCGCTCGGACCCCACCTTGTTGAGGATCACCCCCGCGACCCGCACCGCGGGATCCCAGGAGGCGAACCCGTGCACCAGCGCGGCCACCGACCGCGACTGCGAGGACGCGTCGACGACCAGCACCACCGGCGCCCGCAGCAGCTTCGCCACCTGCGCCGTGGACGCTAGTTCCCCCTCGCCCGCGGCCCCGTCGTACAGCCCCATCACGCCTTCGACGACCGCGAGATCGCATCCGCGCGCCCCGTGCGCGAACAACGGCCCGATCAACTCGGCCCCGCACAGATAGGCGTCGAGATTCCGTCCCGCGCGCCCGGTGGCGAGCGCGTGATACCCGGGGTCGATGTAGTCGGGCCCCACCTTGTGCGGGGACACGGCGAGCCCCCGCGCGGCGAAGGCCGCCATCAGCCCTGTGGCGACGGTGGTCTTGCCGCTGCCCGAGGAGGGCGCGGCGATGACCAGCCGGGGAACGGAGGACGTCACCACTCGATGCCCCTCTGGCCCTTCTGGCCGGCGTCCATCGGATGCTTGACCTTGGACATGTCGGTCACGAGATCGGCGAGGTCGACCAGCTTCTCCGGGGCGTTGCGCCCGGTGATCACGACGTGCTGGGTGCCCGGCCGGTCCCGCAGCACCGCGACGACCTCGTCGGTGTCGATCCATCCCCAGTGCATCGGGTACGCGAACTCGTCGAGCACGTACAGCTTGTACGTCTCGGCGGCGAGGTCACGCTTGACCTGCTCCCAGCCCTCGCGGGCCTTCTCCTCGTTGTCCATCTGAGCGTCCCGCTGGACCCAGGACCAGCCCTCGCCCATCTTGTGCCAGTCGACGGTCCCGCCCTCGCCGGAGGCGCCGAGCACACGCAGCGCGTTCTCCTCGCCGACCTTCCACTTCGCCGACTTGACGAACTGGAACACCCCGATGGGCCACCCCTGGTTCCAGGCGCGCAGCGCGAGCCCGAACGCGGCGGTGGACTTGCCCTTGCCGATCCCCGTGTGCACGACGACCAGCGGCCGGTTACGGCGCTGACGAGTCGTCAGTCCGTCGTCCGGTACGACACTCGGCTGCCCCTGCGGCACTACGCGGCCCTCCTCGAAGTCCCCTGCACATCCCGGACCAGCCCGGCGATGGAATCGGCCCGCAGCGCGTCCAGGGTCACCGGCGTACCGCCCAGCTCCCCGGCGAGCTGCCCCGCGAGCCCGAGCCGTACCGGCCCCGACTCGCAGTCGACGACCACCGACGCGACCCCGTCCGCCGCGAACAGCCGCGCGGCGCGCCCGGCCGTCGCCACGGGTTCGGTTCCGCCGGTGGCCCGCCCGTCGGTCACGACGACGACCAGCGGACGCCGGGCGGCGTCCCGCAGCCGCTCCACCCGCAGCACCTCGTGGGCCCGCAGCAGCCCGGCCGCGAGCGGCGTCCGGCCGCCGGTCGGCAGCGACTCCAGCCGGGCGGCGGCGGCGTCCACCGACGAGGTGGGCGGCAGGGCGACCTCGGCGGCCGACCCGCGGAAGGTCACCAGGCCCACCTTGTCCCGCCGCTGGTACGCGTCGAGCAGCAGCGACAGCACGGCGCCCTTGACCGCGCTCATCCGCTGCCGTGCCGCCATCGAACCGGAGGCGTCCACGACGAAGAGCACGAGGTTGCCCTCACGGCCCTCGCGCGTCGCCTGCCGCAGATCGTCCCGCCGTACGACGAGGCCGCGCCCCGACCGCCCGCGCGCCAGCTGATGCGGGGCGGCGGCCTGGACGGTCGCCGCCAGGTGCAGCTTGGTGAGCGTCCCCCGGGGACGCCGCGACCCGGTCGTGCGGCCGTGCTCGGTCCGCGCGCGCGAACGTCGCCCGGCCGCGCCCTCGCCGAGTCCGGGCACGCTCAGCATCTTCGTCCGGAAGGGCTCGGCGGCCCGTACGGGCGACTGCTCGCCGGCGCCCTGCCCGGCCGGGGCCTGCCCGTCGTCCGACGGCTCGCCCTGCGCGGGGACGTCACCGGCGGGGGAGCCGTCGTCCGGCCCGTCCTCGGGCGGCTGCCCGCCGCCCCCGGGCCCGTCCGGGTCGGGGTCGGGGTCCGTCTCGTCGTCCGGTCCGCCGTCCGAGCCGCCGAACTCCTCCAGCGTCTCGTCGAGCTTGTCCTCGTCGAGTCCCGGCGCGTCGAAGGGGTTGCGCCGCCGCCGGTGCGGCAGCGCGAGCAGCGCCGCCTGCCGTACGTCCTCGGCGATCACCTCGGTCCGTCCGGCCCACGCGGCGAGCGCGGTCGCGGTCCGGGCCATCACGATGTCGGCGCGCATACCGTCCACCTCGAAGGCCGCGCAGGTCGCCGCGATCTGCCGCAGCGGCCCGTCGCCGAGCCGCACGGAGGGCAGCAGCGCGCGGGCCGCCACGATCCGGGCCCGCACGGCGGACTCCTCGTCGGCCCAGCGCGCCGCGAAGCCGGCCGGGTCGTCGTCGTGGGCGAGCCTGCGCCGGACGACCTCGACCCGCTGGTCGGGCTCCCGCGAGGCGGCGACCTCGACCGTCAGACCGAACCGGTCGAGCAACTGCGGCCGCAGTTCGCCCTCTTCGGGGTTCATGGTCCCGACGAGCAGGAACCGTGCCGCGTGCCGTACGGAGACACCCTCGCGTTCCACGTACGAGGCGCCCATCGCGGCCGCGTCCAGCAGCAGGTCGACCAAGTGGTCGTGCAGCAGGTTCACTTCGTCCACGTACAGGATGCCGCGGTGCGCGTCGGCCAGCAGTCCGGGCTCGAAGGCCTTCACGCCCTCCGCGAGCGCCCGCTCGATGTCGAGCGCGCCCACCAGCCGGTCCTCGGAGGCACCGACGGGCAGCTCGACCATGCGGGCGGGACGGGACTCGAACGCCGTCGGCTCGTGCGGTCCGTCGGGGCAGGCCGGGTCCGGGACGGCCGGGTCGCACGAGAACCGGCACCCGGTGACGACGTCGACGCCCGGCAGGAGCGCCGACAGCGCGCGTACGGCCGTCGACTTGGCGGTGCCCTTCTCGCCGCGGACCAGCACGCCGCCCACGGCGGGCGACACGGCGTTCAGCAGCAGCGCGAGGCGCAGGTCGTCCTGGCCGACCACCGCCGTGAACGGGAACGGGGTACTCACTGGTCGTCGCCCTCCAAGTCGCCTTCGAGCTCCAGATAGGTGGCGCGCAGCCGCTCCAGCGTGTCCGCGTCCGGCTCGGCCCACAGCCCGCGGTCGGCGGCCTCCAGGAGCCGCTCGGTGATGCCGCGCAGCGCCCACGGGTTGGACTTCTTCATGAAGTCCCGGTTCTCCGCGTCGAAGACGTACTCCGCGCTGAGCTTCTCGTACATCCAGTCGTCCACGACCCCGGCCGTGGCGTCGTACCCGAAGAGGTAGTCGACGGTCGCCGCCATCTCGAAGGCGCCCTTGTAGCCGTGCCGGCGCATCGCGGCCATCCAGCGCGGGTTGACCACCCGGGCGCGGAAGACACGGTGCGTCTCCTCGCCGAGGGTGCGCGTCTTCACCTGGTCGGGCACGGCCGAGTCGCCGACGTACGCCTCGGGGCTGGTGCCCGTCAGATGGCGCACCATCGCGACCATGCCGCCGTGGTACTGGAAGTAGTCGTCGGCGTCCACGAGGTCGTGCTCGCGGGTGTCGACGTTCTTCGCGGCGACCGCGATGCGCTTGAACGCCGTCTCCATGTCGCCGCGCGCCGCCCGCCCGTCGAGCCCGCGCCCGTAGGCGTAGCCGCCCCACACCGCGTACACCTCGGCGAGGTCGGCGTCCGAGCGCCAGTTGCGGGCGTCGATCAGGGGCAGCAGACCCGCGCCGTACGCGCCCGGCTTGGAGCCGAAGATACGGGCCGTCGCGCGCCGCCGGTCGCCGTGCTCGGCGGTGTCCTCGTCGGCGTGCTTGCGCACGTAGTTCCGGTCGGCGGGCTCGTCCAGTTCGGCGACCGCGCGCACCGCGTCGTCGAGCAGACCGACGACGTGCGGGAACGCGTCCCGGAAGAAGCCGGAGATGCGGACCGTGACGTCGATGCGCGGGCGGCCGAGTTCGTCCAGCGGGACGATCTCGAAGCCGGTGACCCGGCGCGAGGCCTCGTCCCACACCGGACGGCAGCCGAGCAGCGCGAGGATCTCCGCGATGTCGTCGCCCTGGGTGCGCATGGCGGACGTGCCCCAGACCGTCAGCCCGACGGACGTCGGGTAGGCGCCCGTGTCCTGCAGATACCGCTGCACGAGGGAGTCCGCGAGGGACTGCCCGACCTCCCAACTGAGCCGGGAAGGAATGGCCTTGGGGTCGACCGAGTAGAAGTTGCGGCCCGTCGGCAGGACGTTGACCAGGCCGCGCGTCGGTGAACCCGACGGGCCCGCCGGGACGTAACCGCCGTTCAGGGCCTTGAGGATGTGCCCGATCTCGTCCGTCGTCCGGGCGAGCCGCGGCACGACCTCGCGGCACGCGAACTCCAGCACCGCGACGGCGTCCGGGAGTTCGACACCCAGCACGTCACGCACGAGTGCCGGGACGGCGGCCGCGTCCCAGCCGCGCTCTTCCATGCCCAGCGCCGCCCGGCGGCACAGCTGCTCCAGCAGGTCGATCGCGTCGGCCGCCGTGCGGGCCGGGCCCTCGACGAGGTCCGTCAGCTCGACGGGCACCTTCAGCGGAGCGCCCGGCTCGGCGAGCAACTCCTTCTCCACCAGGCCGAAGTACTCGGCCAGACAGGCCCTCAGACCCGGCAGCGCGTTCGCCGCGCCGCCCCAGACCTGCGAGGCCCGCAGCACGGCCAGCACCAGGTTCACCCGCGGCTCGGCCTCCGGACCGCCGCCCAGGATGTGCAGGCCGTCGCGGATCTGCACGTCCTTGATCTCGCACAGATAGCCGTCGATGTGCATCACGAACTCGTCGAAGTCGCCGTCGTCCGGCTGCTCGTCGACGTGCAGGTCGTGATGGAGCTCGGCCGCCTTGACGAGGGTCCAGATCTGCGCGCGGACCGCGGGGGCCTTCGTCGGGTCCAGGTCGGACACGAGCGCGTACTCGTCCAGGAGCTGCTCCAGCTTCGCGAGATCCCCGTAGGTGTCGGCGCGTGCCATCGGCGGTACGAGATGGTCGACGACGGTGGCGTGACCGCGGCGCTTGGCCTGGGTGCCCTCACCGGGGTCGTTGACGATGAACGGGTAGACCAGGGGGAGTTCGCCGAGGACGGCGTCGGGCGCGCAGCCGCCGCTGAGCCCGAGTCCCTTGCCCGGCAGCCACTCCATCGTGCCGTGCTTGCCCATGTGCACGACGGCGTCAGCGCCGAAACCGCCTTGAGAAGACTCAGCCTCCAGCCAGCGGTAGGCCGCCATGTAGTGGTGCGACGGCGGCATGTCCGGGTCGTGGTAGATCGCGATCGGGTTCTCGCCGAAGCCGCGCGGCGGCTGGATCATCACGACGACGTTCCCGAACTGCAGGCAGGCCAGCACGATGTCGTCGCCGTCGATGTAGAGGGAGCCCGGCGGCTCGCCCCAGGCCTCCAGCATCCCCTCGCGCAGCGCGGGGTCGAGCGTCTCGAACCAGGCCCGGTAGTCGGCGAGGGGCACGCGCGCCGGAGCGGCGGCGAGCTGTTCCTCGGTCAGCCACTCGACGTCGTGACCGCCGGCCGCGATGAGCCGGTGGATCAACTCGTCGCCGTTGTCGGGGTATTCGGTGAGGGCGTAGCCCGCGTCCCGGAGCGCGTCGAGGACCCGTACGGCGGAGGCGGGCGTGTCGAGACCGACCGCGTTGCCGACCCGGGAGTGCTTGGTCGGGTAGGCGGTGAAGACGATCCCGAGCTTCTTCTCCGCGTTCGGCTTGTGCTTCAACAGGGCGTGCCGCAGGGCGATTCCGGCGACCCGGGCGGCCCGCTCGGGGTCGGCGACGTACACCGGCACGTCGTCCGGACCCTGCTCCTTGAAGGAGAACGGCACGGTGATGAGACGGCCGTCGAACTCCGGGATCGCGACCTGCATCGCCGCGTCCATCGGGGACAGGGCCGCGTCCGACGCGTCCCAGGCACTCTTCGACGAGGTCAGACAGAGCCCCTGGAGCACCGGGATGTCGAGGTCGGCGAGCGCCCCGATGTCCCAGGCCTCCTCGTCGCCGCCCGCGGAGGCCTGCGAGGCGTGGGTGCCGCCGGCCGCGAGGACGGTGGCGACGAGCGTGTCGGCCCGGCCGAGGATCTCGTACAGGGCCGGGTCGGCTCCGCGCAGCGAACCGCAGTACACGGGAAGGGCGTTGGCGCCGCGGGCCTCGATCGCGTCGCACAGCGTGTCCACGAACGCGGTGTTCCCGGACAGCTCGTGGGCCCGGTAGAACAGCACACCGACGGTCGGGCGGCCCTCGACGAAGGCGCGTTCGCCGTGGACGCCGAACTCCGCCGACTTGTGCGGCGCCTCGAAGCCCTCGCCCGTGAGCAGCACGGTGTCCGAGAGGAACCGGGCCAGTTCGGTCAGGTTGGCCGGGCCGCCCTCGACGAGATAGCGCAGCGCCTCCGCCACCACTCCGGCGGGCACCGAGGACTCGGCCATGAGCTCGGCGTCGGGGACGGACTCACCGCCGAGCAGCACGGTAGGGATGCCGGACGTCTTCAGGAAGGCCAGCCCGTCCTCCCAGGCCCGCTTGCCGCCGAGCAGCCGTACGACGGCCACGTCCGCGCCCTCGACGAGCGCGGGGAGTTCGCCCGCGACGTCCACCCGGGTCGGATTGCCGATCCGGTAGGCGGCGCCACTGGCACGGGCCGCCAGCAGATCCGTGTCGGCGGTCGACAACAACAACACTGTGCTCATGCGGGTGCTCCCGGTGGAATGAAGGGCAGTCCTTGCGGTGCGCCGGACTCGATGAGCCGCCAGAGCGCGTCCGTGTCCGCGTGTTCCTCGATCAGGTCGCCGAGCCGGTCCAGCTGCTCCTCGCGCAGCGCCGCGAACGACGTGTCGGCCGCCGGTACGAAACGGCGGCCCGCGGCGGCCGCCACCTCGCGCAGGAAGGCCCGCCGGAAGCCGTCCGACTCCAGTGATCCGTGCCAGTGCGTGCCCCAGACGGCGCCGACCCGGCACCCGTCCAGGCTGTTTCCCTCGTCGTCGCACATGAACGCGTTGCCGCCGCTCACATCGGCGACACCGTGGTGGATCTCGTACCCCTCGACCTGCTCGCCGAGGGCCTCGCCGACCGGTCGTGTCAGCGTCTTCTCCCGCGCGAACCGCACGCGTACGGGCAGGAGTCCGAGTCCCTCGACATGACCGGCCCGCGACTCGACCTCGTCCTCGATGTGCTGTCCGAGGATCTGGTAGCCGCCGCAGATGCCGAGCACGGGACGGCCCTCGGCGGCCCGGCGCGCGATCGCGTCGGCGAGGCCGCGTTCACGCAGCCATGCCAGTGCCTTCACCGTGCCCCGGGTTCCGGGCACGATGACGAGATCCGCGTCGGCCAGCTCCTCGGCCCGGTCCACGAACCGCACGACGACGCCCGGTTCGGCGGCCAGCGCGTCCACGTCGGTGAAGTTGGACATCAGCGGGATCGCGCAGACCGCGACGCGCAGGATGTCCGCCCCGACGGGGGAGGAGACCGCCGACTCGCGGACGGCCCCGCGCAACGAGACCCTCAGCCCGTCCTCCTCGTCGATGCCGAGACCGTGCTGGAAGGGCAGGACGCCGTAGGAGCGCCGCCCGGTGAGGCCGTGGAGCATGTCGAGACCGGGCTCCAGCAGCGAGACGTCACCCCGGAACTTGTTGACGAGGAACCCGGCGACGAGCGCCTGGTCCTCCGGCGACAGCAGGGCGACCGTCCCGAAGAACGAGGCGAACACACCGCCCCGGTCGATGTCGCCGACGACGAGCACGGGAAGCCCCGCGTTCCGCGCCACCCCCATGTTCACGATGTCGGTGCGCCGCAGATTGATCTCGGCCGGACTGCCGGCCCCCTCACAGATCACCGCGTCATACGTGCCCCGCAACTGGGCCAGACAGTCGAGGACGGTCCCGAGGAGTGCTTCCTGGCGCCCGCCGCGCAGCCTGTCCCCGGGGGCCACGGCGGCTGACGGTGCCTCCGCCGCGGGCCCGGACGCCCCGAAGAACCCGCGGGCGCTCATCTCGCCCACCGGCCGGCCCATCAGGACGACCTGACTGCTGCGGTCGCTGCCCGGCTTGAGCAGCACGGGGTTCATCAGCGCGGTCGGCTCCACCCGGGCGGCCTGCGCCTGCATGGCCTGCGCCCGCCCGATCTCGGCGCCCTCGCGCGTCACGAACGAGTTGAGGGACATGTTCTGCGCCTTGAAGGGCGCGACCTTGACGCCCTGGCGCACCAGCCACCGGCAGATCCCGGCGGTCACGACGCTCTTGCCCGCGTCGGAGGTGGTCCCGGCGATCAGCAGCCCGCCGCTCATGCGGTACGCCCCTTCCTGGTGAGCAGAACCGTGAGCAGAACCCGTCCGGCGGCGCTCACGCCGAGCGCGAGCCGGCCGACGCGGCGGGAGAGCCGTACGGCCCGTTCGATGTCCTGGACCTGGACGGCGCGCCCCCCGTCATTGAGTACGGGCCGGTGTTCGACCCGTCCCCCGTACGAGAGGGTTCCGCCGAGCCGCACGCCTAGTGCTCCGGCGAACGAGGCCTCCACGGGACCGGCGTTGGGGCTCGGATGTCTGCGGGCGTCCGAGCGCCAGGCGCGCACGGCGCCCCGCGGGTCGGACCCGGCCACGGCGGCGAGGACGGCGGTCAGCCGGGCTCCCGGCCAGCCGGCGACATCGTCGAGCCGGGCGGAGGCCCAGCCGTAGCGCCGGTACCGGGGGGACTTGTGCCCGACCATGGCGTCGAGGGTGTTCGCGGCGCGGAAGGCGACGAGCCCCGGCACACCGCCGACGGCGCCCCAGACCAGAGCGCCCACCACCGCGTCGGAGGTGTTCTCGGCGACGGACTCGACGACGGCACGCGCGACGCCGTCGGCGTCCAGCGCCTGCGGGTCGCGCCCGCACAGATGCGGCAGCCGCTCCCGGGCCACTTCGAGGTCACCGGCCTCGAGCGCGCCGGCGATCGCCCGCGCCTCGCGGCCGAGGGAGGTCCCTCCGACGACGGCCCAGGTGGTGGCGGCGGTCAGGGCGACGGAGGCGGTACGTGAGGTGCGTACGGAACGACTCGCGAGCGCGGCGAGACCGGTGGCACCGCCGACGCAGACGGCCGTGTGCAGCGCGCCCCACCCGCGGTGGTCCCGCCACAGTGCCCGCTCCACGGTCGCGGCGGCCCGCCCGAACGCGGCGACCGGATGCCCTCGGCGGGGATCGCCGAGCAGCAGGTCGCCGAGGAGGCCGGCGGCGGCGCCGTACGCGAAGACGCGATCGGCACGCACGGGGTCAGCCGGCCGTGGGGTGGAGTGGAACCCTTGTACTCAGCGAAACGGGCAACGGGCAGCCGCGCATGGCGATATGTCCTCACTCAGGGTGTCCACGCCCTGGTTCGACGAGACCGGCGGTGAGAGTTCCTGGCTCCCGGGGAGTTTCTTCCCCGATGACAGTGGCGGGACCGCGCCGGATTCGCACCGGCTTCCTCTCATGCCGCCGTACTTGGCTCCGGCAGTCCACCACGGGGCGAGAACGGCCGTCAACTGCGTGTTGACCTGCGAAGGGAGAGTGTGCGAAGGCCCACATACGCGTGGGGTGGGGGGGGGGGGGGGGGGGCCCCCCCCCCCCCCCCGGCGCCCCGAGGCCGACCCCGAGGACGGCGCCCCCTACGTGGGCAAAGAGGTAGATCAAATTACATAAAATAAGGAAAAGCACCACCCCCGCCGCG